>NZ_JARYGZ010000003.1 GCF_029906645.1 Sphingomonas oryzagri | reverse complement strand
CGGCCGCCTCCGCCGCGAGCGCCTGCGCCAGTGCCACCTCGGCATCGCGCAAGCCCACCTCCGCCTCGCCGAGCCGCGCCGCCAGCGCCGGGCGCGACGCCTCGGCCTCGCCCGCCCGCGCGGCGAGCGTCTCCGCCTCCTCGGTCAGCCGCGCGATCGCCGCCGCCGCGTCCGCCGCCAGCGCACCCTCGCGCGCGCGGTCATGCTCCAGCGTATCGCGCAGCCGCGCGACGTCGGTGATCCGCCGGTGCAGCGCCGCCAGCTCGGACCGCAAGGTCTCCAGCCGGTGCCCCGCGCTCGCCACCACCTCGCGCGCCGCCTGTGCCGCCGATCGTGCCGCCGCCACCTTCATCGTCGCCTGCGAGACCGCCTCGCCCGAGCGGCGCTGCTGGTCGGCTGTCGTCGCCACCGCCGCGTCCGCCGCCTCGGCCTCGCGCTTCGCCGCTTCCGCCTGCGCCGCCGCATCGCGCCAGCGCGCATAGATCAGCCGCCCCTCGGCGATACGTATTTCGGCCGAGAGCAGCCGGTAGCGTTCAGCCGCGCGCGCCTGCCGCCGCAGCGCCGTCGCCCGCGCCTCCATGTCGCCCAACAACGTATCGAGCCGTTCGAGATTCTGCTCGGTCGCGCGCAGCTTCAGTTCGGCATCACGGCGGCGGACGTGGAGGCCGGCGATCCCCGCCGCCTCCTCCAGCATCGCACGGCGGTCGGTCGGCTTGGCGGCGATGATCGCGCCGATCCGCCCCTGGCTGACGAGAGCGGGCGAGTGCGCGCCGGTCGCCGCATCGGCGAACAGCAAGGCGACATCCTTCTGCCGCACGTCGCGCCCGTCGATGCGATAGGCGGAGCCGGCGCCCCGTTCGATCCGGCGCACCACCTCGGCATCGTTGCCGTCCAGCTGGTCGAGCAGGATCGAGACCTCGGCGAAGTCCCGCGCCGGCCGCGCCGTGGTGCCGGCGAAGATCACGTCCTCCATGCCGCCGCCGCGCAGCGACTTGGCGGACGCCTCGCCCATCACCCAGCGGATTGCTTCGAGCAGGTTGGACTTGCCGCAGCCATTGGGGCCGACGATGCCCGTCAGCCCCGGCTCGATCACCAGTTCGGCGGGATCGACGAAGCTCTTGAAGCCCGTGAGCTTCAGTCTCCGTATCCGCATCCCGCCCCCCGTCAGCCCGGCGTCAGGCGCCGGCCGACTTCAGCGCCGGCTCCAGCGTCGCCCAGTCATAGGCGTTGTCCACCTTGTTGCCGTTGATGATGAAGGTCGGCGTCGAGTTGACGTTATACTTGGTCTGCGAATCGTTCATCTGCTGGCTGATCGCGTCGATCGCCTTCGAATCGGCAAGGCAGGCGCGCGCCTTCGCTTCCGGCACGCCACGCTGGCCGACGAACTGGATATAGCCCAGCGCCTCGGCCCACTTGGTCGCCTGATCGGCCGGCGATCCGGTCAGCGTGTTCTGGAAGGTCGGCGGCAGGGCCTGCAGCTTGGCGACCATATCATCCTGATCGGCCATCATCTGGTCCAGAATCGGGAAGAAGGTGGACGGGCCGTTGCACTGGCCGACGAGGATCGCGGCGAGATCCATCGGGTGGATCAGGAAGTCGCGGAACTCGTAGCTGACCTTGCCCGACGCGACGTAGCCGGCCTTGAGCAGCGGCACGCCTTCCTTGTCGAACTTGGCGCAGTGCGGGCAGGAGCGCGAACCATATTCGATCAGCTTCACCGGCGCGTTGGGGTTGCCCATCAGATAGCCGCCCTCGGCCGTCCTGGTCACCTGCTCGGTCCAGCCGCCGGCTGGGGCGGCCACCGGCGCGGCAGACGCGGTGTTGGCGGCGGGCGTCGCGCTGTCGTCCGCCTGCTTCTTGCAGCCGGCGAGCGCGAGGGCGGCAAGGACGGGCACGAGATAAGAGGGGGTCTTCATGGCAAGTGTTACTCCTGTCAGCCCTTGATCGCCGTCTGGATGGCGGGTTCGAGTTGCGCCCAGCCGTGGATGTCCGGCTGCGCGGCGTCGTTGATGAAGAAGCCCGGCGTGCCGCTGATATGCTTCACGTTCCAGGCGTCGTTGGTGGTCTTCTGAAGGATGTCCTCGGCCGGCTTGCTGGCGAGGCACGCATTGAGCGCGGCGGGCGTCACCCCCTGCTTGGCGAGCATCGCCTCCACGCCGACATTGGCGAGCATCGCGTGGATCGCGGCCGTGTCGTCGACGCTGTTCAGCTTGTCGCGGTTGGCGTTGATGTAGTCGATCGCCTTGGGAAACCAGTCCTGCTGCGAGCCCATGATCGCGCCGACCGTATCGAAATAACGGGGCGGGGCGACACAGCGTGCAGACAGCGCCATGGTGAGGTCGATCGCGTCGCGCAACGCCACACGGATCTCGTAGCTGACCTGGCCCCCGCGCACATATTTCTGCGCCAGCGGCCCGGCTCCCTCGGTCGCGAAGGCGGCGCAATGCGGGCAGGTGTAGGAAAAATATTCCACCACCTTCACCTTCGCGTTCGGATTGCCCATGCGGATGCCGCCATCGGGCGTGAGGCTCACGACCTTCGTCCAGTCGGCAGCGGACGGGTGCTGGACGTTGTGGGTGGGCAGGTGGCGCGGCGCGGCGGCCTCGGCCGCGAGCGGGGACACGAGGGCAAGCAACGCAATCACGGTACGGATCATTCGTGTGGCTCCGGCAGGCGCGGCACATTGGTGGTGAAGGACAGACCGGCGGCGAGCGATTCGAGCACCGCCCGCAGCTCCGGATCGCCCACCGCGCGCAGCGAATCGCCGAGCGCGACGGGCTTGAGAGAGGGCGGCGCGGGCTTGGGCGCCGGTTTCGGCCGGGGCTGGGCGGCGGCCTGCCGGATCTGCACGCGCGCCACCGCCGGATAACCGAAGAACAAATTGACCCGCTCGATCAGGGTCGGCGCGACGTGCTGCATCATCGGCGCGTGGGCGCCCTCGACGGTCAGCGTCAGCACCCCGTCGGACTTCTTGCCCGCCGGGAAGCGGATCGATTCGGGGGCGGAAACGCCGGCGAAGCGCTGGCCGACGATCTCCGGCCAGCGGCTGATGATCGCGGACTGGACGAAGCCGAAGCGGCGGAAGGCGGCCCCGCCGATCTCGGGCACGATCTCGGACAGGGCGCGCGCGCGGTTCTGGCGCGTCGGCTCGGCGGGCTTCTTCCTCGCCTTGCTCGCACCCGATTTTGGAGAAGTCCGTTCCGTCATTCCCCTCCCCATGCCATAGGCGCCCCATGTCCGTCGATATGCCCGTCTCGCAACGCCTGCTCGACTGGTACGATGACCATGCCCGCACCCTGCCGTGGCGCACGCCGCCGGGTGCTGCGGAGCGACCCGATCCCTATCGCGTGTGGCTGTCCGAGATCATGCTCCAGCAGACGACGGTGGCGGCCGTCGGCCCCTATTTCGCCAGGTTCGTGGGTCGCTGGCCGATGGTTACGGATCTCGCCGCCGCGGACGAGGCCGAACTGATGGCGGCATGGGCGGGGCTTGGCTATTATGCCCGCGCCCGCAACCTGATCGCCTGCGCCCGTGAAGTGACGCGGCTGGGTGGTTTCCCGTCCACCGAAGAGGGATTGCGCGCGCTGCCGGGCATCGGCGCCTACACCGCCGCCGCCGTCGCCGCGATCGCCTTCGGGGAACGCGCTGTGGTGGTCGACGCCAATGTCGAGCGCGTCGTCTCGCGGCTGTTCGCGATTGCCGAGCCGCTGCCGGGCAGCCGCCCGCGCATTCGGGCGCTTGCCGACACGATCACGCCGGACGCACGCGCCGGAGACTTCGCGCAGGCGATGATGGACCTCGGCGCCACCGTCTGCACGCCCCGCAACCCGCGCTGCTACGCCTGCCCGCTCACGTCCGCCTGCGCGGCCTATGCGGAGGGGAATCCCGAAACCTATCCGGTCAAGCCCGCGAAGAAGGCCAAGCCGCGCCGCAGGGGCATCGCCTACTGGCTCGAATCGGAGAGCGCAGTGCTGCTCGTCCGCCGGCCGGACAAGGGGATGCTCGGCGGGATGCGCGCGCTGCCCGGCGGCGACTGGGGCGAGACACCCGAAGCCGCCCCGCCCATACCCGCCTGCTGGCGCCATGTCGGCACGGTAGAACATGTCTTCACGCACTTCGCCCTATCGCTCGACGTGATGGCGGCCGAACTCCCCGCACGCCCGATCGAGGGCGAATGGTGGCCGATCGACTTGATCGAGCAGGCCGGCCTCCCCACCCTTTACGCCCGCGCCGCCGCGCTCGGCCGCGCCTCGTCGGAGATGCTCGCACTATGAATCCAGGCTTCACCGGCTCCCTGCTCGATCGCGCCGACGATGCGCGCCATGACGAGGCGATGGTCCGCGCCATGCGCTCCGACCCGGAGGCGCTGCTGCTGGAGATGAGCGGTCTGCACCCGGTCGGGGCCGAACAGGGCGCGCTCGGCTGGACGCCGCTGCGCTACACCGAGGTGCGCACCGAGCTGGCGCTGCTTGGTCGGCTCGACGGCACGCCCCGCTTCGTCGCGCTGGAGCGTGGCGTCTCCGCCTTCCGCCGCTCGCCCGAGCTGTTCGCGGCGATCACCGCCATGTCGGCCGAGGATGCCGGCACCTACGCGACCGCGCGCAGCCTGGTCGACTGGCACAGCCGCCACGGCTTCTGCGCGAATTGCGGCGCGGAGACGATGGTGTTTCGCGCCGGTTGGGGCCGATCCTGCCCGGCCTGCGGCACCGATCATTTCCCGCGCGTCGATCCGGTGGTGATCATGCTCGCCCAGCATGGCGAGGGCGCCGACGCGAAGGTGCTGGTCGGCCGCCAGCCGGCCTTCCCGCCGGGCCGCTATTCGGCGCTGGCCGGCTTCCTCGAGCCCGGCGAATCGATCGAGGAAGCGGTCGCCCGCGAATTGAAGGAGGAGGCCGGCGTCTCCGTCCATTCGGTGCGCTATCTCGCCTCGCAGCCCTGGCCCTTCCCCTCGCAGCTGATGATCGCCTGCGTGGGCATGACCGACGACGATGCGCTGAGCATCGATTACACCGAGCTGGAAGAGGCGAAATGGGTGTCGCGCGACGGCATCCGCGCGGCGCTGGCGGGCGAGGCGGATGCGCCCTTCCTGCCCCCCCCGGCCTATGCGATCGCGCACACGCTGCTGAGCCGCTGGGTGGCGGAAGCCTGAATCCTCACCCGCCAGGGGGAGGTGGCGCCGAAGGCGACGGAGGGGGAGGATGCGGAGCAGCCGCTATCGTTCCGCCGCCCGCCCCCTCCGTCAGGCTGGCGCCTGCCACCTCCCCCTGGCGGGGGAAGATTGAGAGACTACCCCCGCGCCCGCGCCCTCGGATAGGTTCCCAGCAAGCGCACCCAGCGCGAGTGGAAGGCGAGTTCCTCCAGCGCGCGGGCGACGGGCACATCCTCGGGATGCCCCTCGATGTCCGCGTAGAACTCCGTCGCTTGGAAGGCACCGCCGCGCTGGTAGCTTTCCAGCTTGGTCATGTTGACGCCGTTGGTCGCGAAGCCGCCCATCGCCTTGAATAGCGCGGCTGGCACGTTCTTCACCGCGAACATCAGCGTCGTCATGTACGGACCCGGCGCGAGTTCCGCCGGCGCGCCCAGCGCCAGTGCCACGAAGCGCGTGGTATTGTCCGCCTCGTCGGCGATCGCTTCCTCGATCAGCGGCAGGCCGTAGATTTCGGACGCGAGCTTCGGCGCCAGCGCAGCCACGTCCTTCGGCGCGCCCATCGCCACCACCTCGGCGGCGGCGGCGGCGGTGTCGGCATAGGGGATCGCGCGGATGCCGCGCCCGCGCAGCCAGTGGCGGCACTGGCCGAGCGCCTGCGGATGGCTCATCGCCTCCTTCACGTCGGCGAGGCGGCCCGATCCCAGCAGGCAGTGGCGGATCGGCAGGAAATGCTCGCCGGTGATGACGAGGCCGCTCTCTGGCAGCAGGAAATGCATGTCCGCCACGCGACCGTGCAGCGAATTCTCGATCGGGATCAGCGCGCAGTCGGCCTCGCCCTTGCGCACCGCGTCGATCGCATCCTCGAAGCCGAAGCAGGGCAGCGGCAGCGCATCCGGAAACGCTTCGCTCACCGCGATATGGCTGTTGGCGCCGGGCGCGCCCTGGAAGGCGACGGCGCGCTGCGGGTCGGCGGCGGCGGCGGCCACCATCTCGTCGACGAGCTTCGCGGCGGGGGCGGGATAGGTCTGCATGGGCCTGCGCGCTTACGCGCAACGCGCAGGCCCCCGCAAGCGCGCTTGCGCGTGACGTTTCCGGAATCTATGGGTTGCCCCCTAAAGTCGCCGCCACGAAGCATGCGGACGACGAACAGGGAGTGCTGCGACGCATGGTGGAGCGGAACGAGGATCCCCATTTCGAGGATGGGCACCGGGTATCCGGTGGCGTAAAGGACCGCACCAACACGATCGTGGGCTGGGTTCTGTTCGCCGGCATCTGCGCGCTCGGCTTCTCCGTGGTGAGCGGCGAATATTTCCATTCCGAGCGGCCCGAGAAGATGGGCTATACCGTGGAAGGCGTCGAGGAAGAGGCATCGCCCGACGGCGCCGTCGCGGAGAAGCCGGCCGCTTTCTACCTTGCCTCGGCCGACGCGCAGAAGGGCGCCGAGGTCTTCAAGAAGTGCGGCGCCTGCCATTCGGACCAGAAGGGTGGCCCCAACCAGATCGGCCCGCAGCTGTGGGGCGTCGTCGGCCGTCCGGTCGGCAGCGAGGCGGGCTTCGCTTATTCTGATGCGATCAAGGCCAAGTCGGGTCCGTGGACCTTCGACGAGCTGTTCGCCTGGCTGAAGAGCCCGAAAGCCTATGCGCCGGGCACCAAGATGACCTTCGCCGGCCTCTCCAAGCCGGAAGACCGCGCCAACGTCATCGCCTATCTCAACTCGCAGAGCGACAGCCCGCAGAAGCTGCCGACCGCACCGGCCGAAGCGCCTGCTGCGGCCGCTGGCACCGACGCCGCCGCGAAGCCGGGCGACAACAGCAAGGGCGAAGGCGCCGCCAAGCAGCCGGTCGTCACCGAGGGTCAGGCTGCGGCCAATCCCAAGGGCAGTGTCGGCGGCGATGCCGCGCCGAGCGTGACGGGCAACGAGGCCCAGACCAAGAAGTAAGCCGGACGCCCCCCTCGTCATTGCGAGGAGCGTAGCGACGAAGCAATCCATGGCGCACCGCCCGGAGCGGTGGATTGCTTCGCTTCGCTCGCAATGACGACGGTTGGCGTTACGCCCCCTCGTCCATCCCGTACCATTCCTTGACGATCGCCCAGCCTTCCTCGGCGGTCTCGACGAAGCGGAACAGCTCCAGATCCTGCGGCGAGATCACGCCGTAGCTGGCCAGCGCATCCCAGTTCACCACCGCCTCCCAGAATTCCCGCCCATAGAGCAGGATCGGCAGCGGCCGGGTCTTGCCGGTCTGCACCAGCGTCAGCAGCTCGAAGAATTCGTCGAACGTGCCGAAGCCGCCGGGGAACACAGCCAGCGCGCGCGCATGTAGCAGGAAGTGCATCTTGCGAAGCGCGAAATAGTGGAAGCGCAGGGAGAGGTGCGGGGTGACATACTGGTTGGGCGCCTGCTCGTGCGGCAGCACGATGTTGAGGCCGATCGTATCCGCGCCGACATCGTGCGCGCCGCGATTGGCCGCCTCCATGATCGACGGGCCGCCGCCCGAGCACACCACGAACTGCTTCTTGCCGTCCTCGTCCAGCCCCACGCCGCTGGACAGCCGCGCCAGCTTGCGCGCCTCGTCATAATATTTCGCAAGGCCTGCCTGCTTCTCCGCGATCGCCTTCTGCTCGGGCGTCTTCGCCGCATCGAGTACCAGTTGCACCCGATCCGGCGCGGGAATGCGCGCGGAGCCGTACATCACGAAGGTGGAGCCGATCTTGGCCTCGTCCAGCGTCAGCTGCGTCTTGAGCAGTTCGAGCTGGAAGCGGACGGGGCGCAGATCCTCGCGCAGCAGGAACTCGTCGTCCTGAAAGGCGAGCCGGTAGGACGGATCCTGCGTCTGGGGGGTGATCACCGCCTCGCGGGCGGTTTTCGCCTCGGTGCGGGCGGGGGCGAAGATACGCTTGGGAACGCCGGCCTTGTCGCCGGCCGGGGTACGATTGTCGTTGGTCATTGACGGGGGCTTAGACCGGCTTCGTGACGGTGGGAAGGCGATTACTCTCTCATCGTCATTGCGAGGAGCGCAGCGACGAAGCAATCCACTTGCGGAGCGTTCGTGGCACTGGATTGCTTCGCTGCGCTCGCAATGACGCGGCTATTTGCAATACGGCCCCCGCCCCATGTCGAAATGCAGGTGGTTGCGGTGGAGCGCGTTGGCATCCGGGCCGAGCACCACGCTGAACCGCCGGCAGCCGGCATCGTGCACCGCGCGCAGGAAGTTGCGGGCATATTCGTCCGGCCCGTTCCAGTCGGCCAGCACGGTGATCCGCCGCCCGTTCGCCAGCACGAAGCCCGATATGTCGACCGCGTTGGACAGACCATGTTCGGACAGACGTGCGCCCGCTACGCCGTTGACCGGCCGGCAGCTGTAGGTGCCGAAACTCTCGATCTTCACCACCGGGGAATCGAGCCAGGCCTGCGCCGCCTTCTGCGTCGCGTCGCGCGTCCAGCGGGTGAAGGCGTCGGCGAGCGGGCAGGTCATCGCGCCGAGGTTGGAAACCGGCATGCCGATGTCGTCGAGCTGGACCGTGCCGATCGCCGAGCAGCCGTTGCCGAAATCCCGATCCGGCAGCACCGAATAGCGCGCGCCATCGGCGGTCAGCTGGGCGAGGCACTGCCGCCGCGCCGCCGCGTCATAGGCGGGACGCGGGGTCGGCGGGCGATAGGTGGTCGCGGGAGGACGCGCGGGCTTTCCGGGGGGGACGCACGAAGCCAGGACCAGCCCCGCCAGCACTCCAGAAAGACCGATCCGACGCACCCCCTCACTGTAGCGGCACGCCATCGCCCGGCCAGCGACATCCCGTCGCGCGACCCGTTTCCGCCGCCAGACGCCCGTCCCGCGCGCCGAGCCGAGTCTCCGCCGGCCGCGCCGCGCGTTTTTCGCGGTATGAACGACATCCACAGAAAATGGGCGATCCGCGCCCCTCTGCGCGCTGATGACCGCGTGGATGGTGCCCAACACCACGCCCAGGGCCAAACCATCGATCCTCGCGGGCATGGCCGGCACCGCCGAGGCGCAGAAACCGACCTATTCCGCCGTACCCGATTCGGCGATCCCGGCATGGGCGGCCAGCCTCCGGCAGATGCCGTCGGCCGCTCCGGCAATGGCCAGCGCCCCGTCGCCCGATCCCATGCAGGTCGCCGACACGGCGCCGATGCCCGATCCGGCGCAGACCACCGACGAAGGAGCGAGCGACGCCGGGATTGTCGCCGACGATCCCCCTCCCCCTCCCGCCCCCACCGAAGTCTCCGTGAGCCGTGCCGCGCAACCGCCTCAGACGCAGGCCGCGCCAGCGACGCCCCATGACGACTATCAGGCACGCCGCGCCGCCTGGCGATCGCAGCTCGATTCGGTGATGCAGGGCCAGACGGGCGCCGGCGACAGCGGCTGATCAGATCGCGGAAACGGGGATGTCCAGCGCGGCAGCGAGCAGCTTGCGGCTCTGCCGATTGCCGGCCCCCGCGCCCGCCGCCTCGATCCGCATGATGGTGAAGCGCGACACCCCCGATTCGCGGGCCAACGCGCTCTGCGAGATGGCGCGGTAACGGCGCCACGCGGCGAGCGGACTTTCGCCTTCGTCGATCGCCACGCGAACTTCGGCCGGAACGGCCTCCGCATCGCGCTCGTCCGAGAAAATGAACATGCCGGCGGCGGCGGACAGACGCTCGAAATGCGCCAGCGGCATGACCACCAGCACATCGCCCTGCGGCGTGACGATCTGTTGAACCCCCCGGTCCATCATAGACATCGCCATATCCATTTTAATCGATTCCGCAAGAGATTCGCACAATCGTCGCATGAAAAAATCGCACGTTAAAACAAACTCGTCATGATGTTGCCCGTCCTATTCTGACAATACACTGAACGGAAAATCGGCTCGGGCCGACCTTCGCGCCGGTTGACATGCCCGTCCGCGCCGTTAAGGCCGTCGGCGGGCCACGCCGTCCCAACGCGGCGCGTGCTCTCTGTGAGGAGAGTCAGACATGACTGATACGATGCGTGCCGACGCCACAAATGTGGCTGCTACCCGTCCGACCGAGCCCAAGCCGGCTCGCCCCTTCTTCAGCTCCGGCCCCTGCGCCAAGCCGCCGGGCTGGGATGCCGCCGCGCTGCCGCACGCCTCGCTCGGCCGCTCGCATCGCTCCAAGATCGGCAAGAGCCGCCTCGCTTACGCGATCGAGCTGACCCGCAAGATCCTGCAGGTGCCGGACACGCACCGCATCGGCATCGTCCCCGGTTCGGATACCGGCGCGGTCGAGATGGCGATGTGGACCCTGCTCGGCGCCCGCCCCGTCACCACCGTCGCGTGGGAAAGCTTCGGCGAAGGCTGGGTGACGGATGCCGCCAAGCAACTCAAGCTCGACCCGACCGTCATCAAGGCGCCCTATGGCGAACTGCCCGATCTGGCCGCGATCGATCAAAACAGCGACGTCGTCTTCACTTGGAACGGCACCACGTCAGGCGTGCGCGTGCCGAACGGCGACTGGATCAAGGACGATCGTGAAGGCCTGCTGATCTGCGACGCCACCTCGGCGGTGTTCGCGCAGGACGTGCCGATCGCGAAGCTCGATGTCGTCACCTTCTCCTGGCAGAAGGTGCTGGGCGGCGAAGGCGCGCATGGCGTGATCATCCTCAGCCCCCGCGCGGTCGAGCGGCTCGAGACGCACACGCCGAGCTGGCCGATCCCCAAGGTCTTCCGCCTCACCGCCAAGGGCAAATTGTCCGAGGGCGTGTTCAAGGGCGAGACGATCAACACCCCGTCGATGCTCTGCGTCGAGGATTACATCCATTCGCTCGAATGGGCGCAGAACCTCGGCGGCCTCTCCGGCCTGATCCAGCGCGCCGACGCCAATGCCGCCGCGCTCGACGCGATCGTGGCGGAGCGGGACTGGCTCGATCATCTCGCGACCGATCCGGCTTCGCGCTCCAACACCTCGGTCTGCCTGAAATTCAACGGACTGGACGAGGAACAGGCCGCCGCGATCGAGAAGAAGATGGTCTCCATCCTCGAGGCCGAGGATGCCGCCTATGATCTCGGATCGTATCGCGACGCCCCCGCCGGCCTGCGCATCTGGTGCGGCGCCACCGTCGAGACCGCCGACATCCAGGCGCTCGGCCCCTGGCTCGACTTCGCCTTCGCCAGCGCGAAGGCCTGAAACCACCCACTTCGTCACCCCGGCCTTGAGCCGGGGTCCCGCTTCCCTTCACCGCCCGCGCAAAAGCGGGACCCCGGATCAAGTCCGGGGTGACGGTGACTGACAGGACACACCGACATGCCCAAGGTACTGATTTCCGACAAGATGGACCCGCAGGCCGCCAAGATCTTCCGCGAGCGCGGGGTCGAGGTGGACGAGATCACCGGCAAGACGCCCGACGAGCTGAAGGCGATCATCGGCCAGTATGACGGCCTCGCCATCCGCTCCTCCACCAAGGTGACGAAGGACATCCTCGAGCACGCCACCAACCTCAAGGTGGTCGGCCGCGCCGGCATCGGCGTCGACAATGTCGATATCCCGGCCTCCTCGGCCAAGGGCGTGGTCGTCATGAACACCCCCTTCGGCAACTCGATCACCACCGCCGAGCACGCCATCGCCCTCATGTTCGCGCTCGCCCGCGATCTGCCCGAGGCCGACAAGTCCACCCAGGCCGGCAAGTGGGAGAAGAACCGCTTCATGGGCGTCGAGGTGACGGGCAAGACGCTCGGCCTGATCGGGGCCGGCAATATCGGCTCGATCGTCGCCGACCGAGCGCTCGGCCTGCGCATGAAGGTGGTCGCCTACGATCCCTTCCTCACCGACGAGCGCGCGATCGAGCTCGGCGTCACCAAGGCGACGCTCGACGAGCTGCTGGCGCGTGCCGACTTCATCACGCTGCACACGCCGCTCACCGAGCAGACGCGCAACATCCTCTCGGCCGAGAATCTCGCCAAGACCAAGAAGGGCGTGCGCATCGTCAACTGCGCGCGCGGCGGGCTGATCGACGAGGCGGCGCTGAAGGAAGGGCTCGACAGCGGCCACATCGCCGGCGCCGCGCTCGACGTGTTCGTGACCGAGCCGGCCAAGGAGAGCCCGCTGTTCGGCACCCCGAACTTCATCTCCACCCCCCACCTCGGCGCGTCGACCACCGAGGCGCAGGTCAACGTCGCGATCCAGGTCGCCGAGCAGATGGCCGACTTCCTCGTCTCGGGCGGCGTCACCAACGCGCTCAACATGCCGAGCCTCTCGGCCGAGGAAGCGCCCAAGCTGAAGCCCTACATGGCGCTCGCCGAAAAGCTCGGCAGCCTCGTCGGCCAGCTCGCGCATGACGCGCTGACCGGCCTCGCCATCGAGGTGGAGGGCGCCGCCGCCGAGCTGAACCAGAAGCCGATCACCGGCGCGGTGCTGGCCGGGCTGATGCGCGTCTATTCGGACACGGTGAACATGGTCAACGCGCCGGGCCTCGCCAAGGAGCGCGGGCTGGACGTGCGCGAGGTGCGCCACGATCGAGAGGGCGACTATCACACGCTGGTGCGCGTGACGGTGGACACCAAGGCGGGGCCGAAGTCGGTCGCCGGCACGCTGTTCGGCAACGCCTCGCCCCGCCTCACCGAGATCTTCGGGATCAAGGTGGAGGCCGATCTGGACGGCGCGATGCTCTACATCGTCAACGAGGACGCGCCGGGCTTCATCGGCCGCCTCGGCACGACGCTGGGCGAGGCGGGCGTCAACATCGGCACCTTCCACCTCGGCCGCCGCACGGCGGGCGGCGAGGCGGTGCTGCTGCTCTCGGTGGATACCCGCGTGGACGAGGCGCTGCTCGCCAAGGTGCAGGGCTTGCCGGGCGTGAAGCAGGTCAAGGCGTTGGGGTTTTGAGGTAACGGGTGGGCGGCTTCGGTTGGGGCCGCTCGCCGATCCATCGTTGACTTGCGAAACCGGCCGCATGACCACAGCGTCGTAGCGGAGAAGACTATAGATGACCGAATCGCTGGCCAGCAAACGAGCAGAATTCGAACGCCACCTCTGGGATCACGCCGCCGACGAGTTTCAGGCGCAGTTTGACGAGCGTCGGGAGCTCACGAAGAACGAGGTTGCGTTTCTCGTACAGGTCCGTTCGTGGGTGGTGGAGCCCGACGAAGCCGGAATTCTCAACAAACTCGGCGCAGCTCTTCGCAATGACGAAGACAGGATAGCCGTTCTTCTTCAGGTCTGCGGGCTCACCCGCAACAAAATATTGACCGATTTGCGCGCCAGCGGCTCGGCGGCAGGCCTGACCATACCGTCGAGCTACAGGAAAATTGCCTCGACCAATGGCTGGAACATCGCAGGTCCCTATCTTTTGAAACGCTTGCGAGCCGTGCTCGGACAATTCGACCAGAATGGGCCGGCGCTGGAGGGGCTATTCCAGTCGCTCAATCAGGCGACATGGCCGGGATATATCAGGCAGCAACGCGCGAAGCTGAGCGGGCATGAAGCCGAATATCGCGTCGCGAACCTGTTATCCTCTCTCGGCGTTCCCTTCTCGCCCGAAGAGAAAGCGGAAAACCCACTTTGCCGCGACGCCCAGATCGACGGCATTTCGTTCGATCTCGTGATTCCTTCGGCCAGGAACCCGGCGATCGTCGTCAAATCGACGGTCCATACGGCCAACATCGGCCAATATGGAGAATCCAAGGATCATCTCGAGATGAGCGAAGCCAGGGACTGGATTGACTCGCGTTACGCGTCGCATGGGAAGCCGACGTTGCTGGCCTTTGTCGACGGCGTCGGCTTCAGGAGCAATCGGGCCGGTCTGGATGGAGTTCTGACAAAATCGGACGAATTCTGTCAGTTCAAATCGCTTTGGAAGGTTGTCGTCATCGTCGCCAAGCGATTGGGCTTACCTCTTCATGTCGCGCTGCCACGATCGATCCAGCGGGAATTCGCACCCTTCATCACTCGCTGGAATGCCCATGACATCGTCATGGATCAGGAAAACCTGCGTTCCACGGTCGGCTGGCTCGAAGCAGGCGAAGGCCTCGTTACTCGAACAGATTGATCTCCGGCGCCTTGCCGTTCTTCGCGAATTGCGCCTTTCTTGGTTTCCCGGTTCCGGTCTTCATCGTCGCGGAATGCAGGATATCGAGATCCTTCCAGTCGGGCACCTCCCAGTTTTCGGAGATGCGACGTTCGATGAGATCCCGATATTCCTCGTGCACTTCGTAACCAATGCCACTGCGGCCCATCACTCGGGCCACCTTGAGCGTCGTGCCGGAACCAAGAAACGGATCGAGGATGATATTCCCCGGCCGACTGTAGCTCTCGATCAGGAAGGCGACCAGTTCTTCGGGGAAGGCTGCGACGTGATATCCCATGCTCTTGATATTCGGCGGCCGATAAGCCGGAATTCTCAGGATATTACCCAGGCAGCGGCCGTTTGAATTCTTGTTGTCCCGCGTATCCGCTTGGGCATATTTTTGCGGCACGCGAGGTTTCGAGAAGTGATACGATTTACCGTCTCCCTTGGTGAACACCAAAAGAGATTCAAATTTATTGTCGAGAAGCCTCTCCCGATACGCATTAGGCTGAGGCAGAGCGTTGGGAATATACCAGATATTATGATCCCAAAATCGCCATCCTTGCATTCTTGCGACGATATCGAACGCGATCGGATAGAATTCTCCTTTTGATCGACGGGAATTGATGTTTATCACAAGAACGGCATCGTCGTCGCAGACACGATAGCATTCATCCCATACACGATTGAGATCGTCGAGATATTCTTCGTAGGATCCAGCGCCGATCTCTTCATCCGAATCGCCGTAATCCTTCAGATTCCAATAAGGAGGGCTGGTCACGACGAGATTGACGCTGCCCGCATCGACATTCTCCATGTGCTTTGAGTTCGAGAATATCACGCGCTGACCAGCGACGTCGATTTCAAAGGGCACGATGGTCTCCGCCAAGCTATCCGTATAAGGCGATCGCTACGACACCGCCAGGCACAGGTCAACTCATTTTGCATGATATTACTCATTATGAGTATTTTTCAGGCCGCTTCTGCGCTGCCGCACGAGCCTTGCTGGAGTGGTCGCAAGACCGTCTCGCAGCTGAAGCCGACGTCGCGAGGAAGACGGTGTCGGATTTCGAACTTTCGCTCAGGCAGCCGCATTCACGAACCAAAAGGGATTTGCTGATGACGTTCGAACGGCATGGCATCCGATTCGACACCTCTCCGGATGGCTGCTCTTTGACGCTCGTGGCCCCGACGCTGCACATCCCGGCCAAGGCACCGAAACCCTAGCATCCCCCCGGAAACCCGCTAAGAGCGTCCCCGCCATGACCAGCCCCTCGCTCCTCCCCGAAGGCCTGCGCGATCGCCTGCCCCCCCAGGCGGAGGCGCTGGGGCGGGTGCGCGGCGCGGTGCTCACCACCACCGAGCTGAACGGCTATGCCCGCGTCGAGCCGCCGCTCGCCGAGTTCGAGACGACGCTGCTCGGCCGCCTCAAATCCTCGCGCGGCACGGACTTGCTGCGCGTGATCGATCCGATCTCGCAGCGCACGCTGGCGCTCCGGCCGGACATCACCGCGCAGGTCGGCCGCATCGCCGCGACCCGCCTCGCCCACCGCGCCCGCCCCTTGCGGCTCTGCTATGCGGGCCAGGTGCTCAAGGTGCGCGGCACGCAGCTCCGCCCCGAGCGCGAGATGTGTCAGGCCGGCGCCGAGATCGTCGGCACCGATGCCGTGCCCGCCGTGATCGAGGCGGTGCGCGTCGCGCTCGATGCGCTGGCGGCGGCGGGGGCGACGGGCCTCTCGGTCGATCTCACCCTCCCCGATCTGGTGGCGACGCTCGCCGCCGGGCCGATGCCGGTCGCGGACCTCGACGCCGTGATCCACGAGCTGGACGGCAAGGATGCCGGCGCGCTCGCCGCGCTCGGCGCCACCGCCTATCTGCCGCTGATCGAGGCGGCCGGGCCGGTCGATGCGGCGATCGAGCGGCTGTCGGCGATCGACAGCGGCGGCATCCTCGCCTCGCGGCTCGCCGGCGCCCGCGCCATCGCCGACGCGATCGGCGGCCGCGCCACCGTCACGCTCGATCCCACCGAGCGGCACGGCTTCGAATATCAGAGCTGGATCGGCTTCTCGCTCTTCGCCGACGGCGTGCGCGGCGAGGTCGGGCGCGGCGGGGCCTATTCGATCGTGCATCCTGACGGGCGGGAGGAGCCGGCGGTCGGCTTCTCCATCTATCTCGATCCGATCGTCGATGCGGGCGTCGCGCCCTCGGGCCGGGACCGGGTGTTCCTGCCGCTCGGCACGGCGGACGCCACCGCGTCCGCGATCCGCGACGGCGGGCAGGCGACGGTGGCGGCGCTGTCCGATGCCGATACGCCCGCGTCGCTCGGCTGCACGCACGCGCTGACGGCTTCGGGCGTGGTGCCGGCCTGAGCGATACTTGACAGCGCGCCCCCCGCACGGGCAGAGGCGCGCCCGGAATTGCACAGGCCTGCGCATTCGTCGCGCGGGCCAATCTGGACCATCCGGCGCACCGAGTCCTGTCGAAGGGCGCGCCGGATCCGCACGGCAGGCGGGAGACTCGCATCCATGGCTAACGTAACCGTCGTCGGCGCCCAGTGGGGCGATGAGGGCAAGGGCAAGATCGTCGACTGGCTGACCGAGCGCGCCGAGGTGGTGGTGCGCTTCCAGGGCGGCCACAATGCCGGGCATACGCTGGTCGTCGGCGAGAATGTCTACAAGCTGTCGCTGCTGCCCTCGGGCATCGTGCGCGGCGCGCTCAGCGTGATCGGCAACGGCGTGGTGCTCGATCCGTGGCACCTGCGCGACGAGATCGCCAAGCTGCGCGGCCAGGGTGTGACGATCGACGAGAGCAACCTGCAGATCGCCGAGACCTGCCCGCTGATCCTCCCCTTCCATCGCGACCTCGACGGCCTGCGCGAGGATGCCAGCGGCGCCGGCAAGATCGGGACGACGCGGCGCGGCATCGGCCCGGCCTATGAGGACAAGGTCGGCAGGCGGGCCATCCGGGTCTGCGATCTCGCCCATCTCGACGATCTTGGGCCCCAGATCGATCGCCTCTGCGCGCACCACGACGCGCTGCGCGCCGGCTTCGGCGAGCCGCCGATCGATCGCGAGCGCCTGCTCTCTGATCTCCGCGAGATCGCCGACATCGTGCTGCCCTACGCCAAGCCGGTGTGGGTGACACTCAACGAGGCCAAGCAGGCCGGCAAGCGCATCCTGTTCGAAGGCGCGCAGGGCATCCTGCTCGACGTCGATCACGGGACGTACCCGTTCGTCACCTCGTCCAACACCATCGCAGGGACGGCGGCGGGCGGTTCGGGCCTCGGCCCGAGCGCGGCGGGCTTCGTGCTGGGCATCGTCAAGGCCTACACGACGCGCGTAGGCTCCGGCCCCTTCCCGACCGAGCAGGAAAACGAGATCGGCGAACGTCTCGGCACGCGCGGCCACGAATTCGGCACGGTGACGGGCCGCAAGCGCCGGTGTGGGTGGTTCGACGCGGTGCTGGTGCGGCAGGCGGCGGCCGTCTCGGGCATCACCGGCGTGGCGCTGACCAAGCTCGACGTGCTCGACGGCTTCGAGGAGCTGAAGATCTGCGTCGGCTACAAGATCGGCGACAAGGCCTACGATTACCTGCCGCCCCATGCGGCGGATCAGGCGAATGTCGAGCCGGTCTACGAGACGATCCCCGGCTGGAGCGAAAATACGGCGGGTGCGCGTAGCTGGGCGGATCTGCCAGCAGCGGCGATCAAATACATCCGCCGCGTGGAGGAATTGATCCGCTGCCCGGTGGCGCTGGTTTCCACCAGCCCCGAGCGCGACGACACGATCCTCGTCCGCGATCCCTTCGCGGACTGACGCAAAAAAGAAGGGCCGGCAGCCCCTGCGGCTCCGGCCCTTCCTGCGTGGCGGGCAGGTCGCCCGCTAGGCAGTGCACAAGCTCAATGCGGCTTGTGCTTGGTCTTGGTCTTCGTGGTGGTCGCGCCGGTATCCGGGTCGGGGGTGCTGGTCGTCGTGCTCTGCGTGGAGCCCGCGGGAGCCGCCGCCATCGACGGATCACTGGCCGGCGCGGCCGAACTGTCGGTCGGCGCGGTCGTCGTCGTCGAGGTGGTGGCCGATCCGTTCGGCATACCGGTCGGGTCGGTGGTCGGCATCGTACTGGTGGTGGTCTGCTGGGTCATGCCCGGTGCCGGCGGCGTGTTCATCGGCGCGGCGGCCTGCGCGAGGGCGGCGGCCGGAAGCAGCGCGGCAACGGCGGTTGCGATCATGATGCGCATGGCGATCTCTCCTTGTTATCCTTATCGAAGGTGGGGCTATCAACGCGCCGAAAACGGCGGCGTGCCTCGCCCTGCCCGTTAAGGATTTCCGTCGGACGCCACCGAAACGACGATCAGAGCCCCGTCTGCGCGCGGTGGAGCAACTTCTGATCGGCGAGTACCAGGGCCATCATCGCCTCCACCACCGGCGCGGCGCGGATGCCGACGCAAGGGTCGTGGCGCCCCTTGGTGCGCAGCTCGGTCGCCTCACCTTCGCGGGTGACGGTTTCGGTCGGAGTCAGGATCGAGCTGGTGGGCTTCAGCGCCACGCGCACCACCACCGGCTGCCCGGTCGCGATCCCGCCCGCGACGCCGCCGGCGTAGTTGGCCAGGAAAACGGGCTTGCCATCATTGCCGGGGCGCATCGGATCGGCATTCTGCTCGCCGGTCAGCCGGGCGGCCGCGAATCCGTCGCCGATCTCGACGCCCTTCACCGCGTTGATGCTCATCATCGCCGAAGCCAATTCGCTGTCGAGCTTCGCGTAGAGCGGCGCGCCCCAGCCGGCCGGCACACCCTCGGCCACGCACTCCACCACCGCACCGACCGACGAGCCGGCCTTGCGGGTACGATCCATGATCTCTTCCCAGCGCGCGGCAGCGCCGGCATCGGGGCAGAAGAAGGGGTTCGCGTCGATCTGCGCGTCATCGAAAGCGGTAGGATCGATGCGATCGCCGCCGAGCTCGACCAGATAGGCGCGGATGCGGACCTCAGGGATCACCGCCCGCGCCACCGCGCCCGCCGCCACCCGCGCCGCAGTCTCGCGCGCGGAGGATCGGCCGCCGCCGCGATAATCGCGAAAACCATATTTCGCGTCATAGGCATAATCGGCATGGCCGGGACGATAGGCCAGCGCGACCTCCGAATAATCCTTGGAGCGCTGGTCGACATTCTCGATCATCAGGCTGATCGGCGTGCCGGTCGTCCGCCCCTCGAACACGCCAGACAGGATGCGGACCTGATCCGGCTCCTGCCGCTGCGTGGTGAAGCGCGAAGTGCCGGGGCGGCGCTTGTCGAGCCACGGCTGGATATCGGCCTCGGTCAGCGCCAGCCCCGGCGGACAGCCATCGACCACGGCGCCGAGCGCCGGTCCATGGCTCTCGCCCCACGTCGTGAAGCGGAACGTCCGTCCGAAGCTGTTGTAGCTCACGCCAGAGCGATGTCCGGCGCGTCCTCGGCCTTCATGCCGATGACGTTGTAACCGGCATCGACGTGATGGATCTCGCCGGTCACGCCCGCCGACAGGTCCGAGAGGAAATAGAGGCCGGCGCCGCCGACATCCTCGATCGTCACGGTGCGGCGCATCGGGGCGTTCAGCTCGTTCCACTTGAGGATGTAGTTGAAGTCGCCGATGCCGCGCGCGGCCAGCGTCTGGATCGGGCCGGCCGAAATGGCGTTCACGCGGATCGCCTCCGGACCCATGTCGACCGCGAGATATTTCACGCTGGTCTCCAGCGCGGCCTTGGCGACGCCCATCACGTTGTAGTGCGGGATCACCTTCTCGGCCCCGTAATAGGTGAGCGTCAGGATCGAGCCGCCGTTCGGCATCATTTCCCGCGCGCGCTTCGCCACCGCGACCAGCGAATAGGCCGAAATGTTCATCGTCATCAGGAAATTGTCGAGCGTGGTGTCGTAGAACTTTCCACGCAGCTGGCTCTTGTCCGAGAAGCCGATGGCGTGGACGACGAAGTCGATCGTCGGCCAGGTCGCCTTCAGCGTATCGAATGCCGTGTCCAGCGCGTCCATGTCCGCGACATCGCAGTCGATCAGCAGGTCGGAACCCAGCTGCTCGGCAAGCGGCTTCACGCGCTTCAGGATCGCCTCGCCCTGATACGAGAACGCCAGCTCGGCGCCATGCTCCTTGAGCATCTTCGCGATGCCCCAGGCGAGGCTCTTGTCATTGGCCAGGCCCATGATGAGCCCGCGCTTACCCTGCATCAAACCGGCCATGCTGCTTCCTCAGTCTCTTCGGCGGGGTCCTTTAGCTCCTGTTCGGGGGATTCCGCCAGTGCTGCGTTGAGGTGCGCGCCGATTACCAGGCCAAAGCCCACCAGCCAGAAGAAGAACAGCATGATGACGATGCCCGCGAGGCTGCCATAGGTGCGGTTATAGTTGCCCAACCGGTTGAGGATGACGGGCAGCACCACCGTTACCGCCAGCCACCAGCCGGCGGTGAACAGGGCACCGGGCCATTTCGGGTTCTTCGAGAAGCGATAAAGGCTGGGGGTCAGCGTGTAGAACAATACGTAGAGCGCGACGAACACCGCAAAGGCGGGCAGCAGGCGTGAAAGGCTGATCCAGCCCGTAAAGTCCCGCGCGACGGGGACGAGCCGATAGACGAATTGCTCCGCGCCGGTCAGCGCCACCTGTACCGCGAAGGCCAGCATCATCAGCATCACCGCGACGACGATGATCGCCACCGATCCCAGCCGGTAATGCCAGAAGGCGCCGCCCGGCCGGGTGCCGTAGGCGCGGCGCAGGATGTCGCGGATCGTCTCGATGAAGCTGCCGACCGTCCACAGGCCGACCGCCGCGCCGAGCCAGAGCAGCGGTCCGGTGCGCGCCGCCAGCACCGAATCGATCGCGGGCCGCAGCAGATCGGCCACGCCGTGCGGCATCAGGCGGAGCACCTGCGCCACCGCCTCCGCTCCGTCGCCGGACCGGCCGAACAACTGGGCCAGCGCCGTCACGATGATGAAGAAGGGGAACAGCGCCAGCAGCGTCAGGTAGGCCAGATTGCCGGCGTGGATGAAGCCATCCGAATAGACGCCGATCACCACGCGCTTGACGATGGTGAAGACCGGCAGACTGATCCCCATCCGCGCGGACGCACGCTGCATCCGGCCCGGCCGGTGCGAACGCGCCTCCGGGCTTTCGGGCGAGACGTCCTTCAGACGCCCAGCCCCGCGCGGGGATTGCGATCGCGATCGCCGGTCCAGCTTTCGACCAGTTTCTCCAGCTCGGCATCAGCGGCGGGAAGGTCGACCAGCAGCGTGACCAACTGATCGCCCCGCGCGCCGCCTTCCTTGTGGAAACCCTTGCCGCCCAGCCGCAGCGTCTTGCCGGAGGTCGAACCCTTGGGGATCGTCACCATCACCGCGCCGTCGACGGTGGGCACCTTCACCTTGGCGCCGAGCACCGCCTCGTCCAGCCGCACCGGCAGATCGAGCAGGACATTGTCGCCCTCACGCTTGAAGAAGCGGTGCGGCTGCACCTCGATCGTGACGATCGCATCGCCGGGACCGGCGGGTCCGGCCTCGCCCTGATTGGGCAGGCGCCGCTGCGTCCCGGTCTCGACGCCGGCGGGGAGCTTCAGTTCGATCGTCTTGCCGTTGGCGAGGCTCACGCGCTGCGGCCGAAGGGCCGCGGCGTCCTCGAAGCTGACCGACAGGCGATAGGTGACGTCCGCGCCCTTGGGCTGCGGCCGGGCGCCACCACGCCGCCCGCCGCCGAACGGGCCACCGCCACCTCCGCCCGCACCCCCGAACAATTCGTCGAAGATGCTGGAGAAATCGCCGCTCTCGCCCTGGAAGCCGCCCGCGCCGCCGGGGCCGGCACCGGGGCGGAAGCCACCGCGCCCGCCGAACGGATTGCCGCCGCCACCCGCACCGCCGAAGCCGAACGGCATCTTGGGCTGGCCGTTCTCGTCGATCTCGCCGCGATCGTACTGGGCGCGCTTGTCCTTGTCCGAGAGCAGATCATAGGCCTGCGTCACCGCCGCGAAGCGATCGGCCGCCTTCGGATTGTCCTGGTTGCGATCCGGATGCAGCTCCTTGGCGAGTTTGCGATAGGCGGACTTGATCGCCTTCTCGTCGGCGTTCCGGGCCACGTTCAGGGTCGAATAGGGGTCTGCCATGTCTCGTGTGTAACCTAGCCGCGCGTTCCGAAAACTGTTGCCCAAATGCAACAGCGAAGATGTGGTGCCGACACGCCTAACGCAAGGGCGGCCCAAGCGCTATGTGGTTGCGCATGACGAACGACCCCCATGCCCTGTTTCGAGCCTGGATGGCGGAGGCGCGCGCCTCCGAACTCAACGACTCCAACGCGATGGCGCTGGCCACCGTCGGGGCGGACGGGATGCCATCGGTCCGGATGGTACTGTTGAAGGGCCACGACGAGCGCGGCTTTGTCTTCTACACCAACCGCGAGAGCCGCAAGGCAGGCGAACTGGCGGCCGATCCGCAGGCGGCGCTGCTCTTTCATTGGAAGAGCCTGCGCCGGCAGGTGCGGATCGAGGGGCCGGTCAGCCTCGTATCGGACGAAGAATCGGACGCCTATTTCGCCACCCGATCGCGGGATTCGCAGCTGGGCGCCTGGGCATCGGACCAGTCCCGCCCGCTCGATGCCCGCGCCACCTTCGAGGCCCGCTTCGAGGAGGTGCAGGCGCGTTTCGAGGGCGGCGACGTGCCGCGCCCGCCGCATTGGGGCGGCTATCGGGTGACGCCGGTGCGGATCGAGTTCTGGCAGGATCGCGCGCACCGCCTGCACGAACGGCGTGTCTTCGTACGCGATGGTGACGGCTGGCAAGAAGGGCTGCTCTACCCATGAACGCGGCAACCGAGGCCGGCACGCTCAATCGCCGCGCAGCGCTCGCCTCTGTCAGTCTCGCAACTCTGCTGCTGGGCCTGAAGGTCTACGCCGTGATCGAGACAGGATCGGTCGCGATGCTTGCCTCCCTGGCGGATACCGGACTCGATCTGATCGCCAGCCTCGTCACGCTCTATGGCGTCCATGTGGCGGCCCAGCGCGCCGACGAGCATCACCGTTTCGGGCATGGCAAGGCGGAAGCGCTGGCCGCGCTCTTCCAGGTGGCACTGATCGCGGCATCGGCGGTCGCCATCGCGGCCCGCGCCATCATGGCCTTCGCGGAAGGCGCACCCACCGCTTCGCCCGAGACGGGCATCGCCGTCTCGATCGTCGCGATGGCGGCGACCATGGCCCTGCTCGCCTATCAGAAGGCGGTGCTGGCCCGCACCCGCTCGGTCGCGATCGGGGCGGATAATCTGCACTACAAATCGGATCTCGCGCTCAACTTCGCTGTCGTGCTGGCACTGGTGCTCGATCGCTACGCGGGGCTGCAGGGTGCGGACGCGCTGTTCGGCCTCGCCATCGCGGGTTGGCTCGGATGGGGGGCATGGGCCTCCGCTTCCCACGCGATCGACCAGTTGATGGACCGCGAATGGCCGGAGGAGAAACGCCGCGCCTTCCTCGACGTCGCCGCGACCATTCCGGCGATGGCGGGGATGCACGATCTGCGCACCCGCGCCAGCGGCGCGCACGATTTCGCCCAGTTCCACATGTCCTTCCCGCCCGAAACGACGATCGGCACCGCGCACGAGGTGATGGAGCATATCGAGACGACGCTGATGGCCGCCTTCCCCGGCCTGGAGGTGATCATCCATCCCGATCCGGTCGGCCATGTCGACCAGGAGGGCACCCTGCCCGCCCACATCGCCGAGAGGAGCGAGATTTGAAGCTGCCATTCGTCCAGATCGACGCCTTTGCCGACGCCCCCTTCACCGGCAACCCGGCGGCCGTAATGCCGCTCGACGCGTGGCTCGACGATGCGACGCTGCAGGCGATCGCGGCGGAGAACAACCTGTCCGAAACCGCCTTCCTGCTGCCCGATGCCACCGGCGAGGCGGATTACGAACTGCGCTGGTTCACCCCTGCGGTCGAGGTGGTGATGTGCGGCCATGCAACGCTGGCGAGCGGGCATTTCATCCTCGGCGCCGATCGGTCGCGCGATCGCGTCACCTTCCGCACCCGCAAGGTCGGCGTGCTGGAGGTCGGCCGCGACGGCGGCGCCTATACGCTGGCGCTGCCGGCATGGAAGCCGACACCCAAGCCGCTGCCCGACATCGTCGCCGGCCTCGGCATCGGCGGCGTGGTCGAGACGCTGTGGCACGAGCATCGCTACGGACTCGTCGTTGTCGAGGACGAGAGCATCGTGCGCGCCTGCGATCCCGATTTCCGCGCGCTCGCCACCCATGGCGATCTGCTGACCATCATCTCGGCGCGCGGGACCGACACCGACATCGTCAGCCGTGCCTTCGCCCCCGGCGGCGGCATCGACGAGGATCCGGTCACCGGATCGGCCCACGCGGTCGCAGTGCCCTATTGGGCGGAGAAGCTGGGGCGGGCGGAGTTCACCGCCTATCAGGCGTCGGCGCGCGGCGGGCGGTTGGGCTGCCTTTACGAGGGCGAGCGAGTGGTGCTGTCGGGCCAGTGCCGCACGGTGATCGAGGGGAGATTCATACTGTGACAGAAGTTTGCGAGGCGGAGATCACTCGCCGCATGCCGCTGTGGTGCGCACTCGCAGACCTGTTCCTCGATACCGATATGCCCGAACATTGGGTTCCCACCATTGCCAACGTGATCGTTCGGGACGGATGGTCCATCGAAGAGGCAGAGCGCGTTTTGCGATGGGAAGTGCGGCCGGCCTTTTATTTCAACCTGCTGGATATAGCCGGCGAATGGGCTGGCTGGCGGGACGAGGATGTGCGCCGATTGGTGCTGGCGGCTCGTAATCCCAAAGGCGCCAAACGGCTCTTGCTTGGCGAGAATCGCTTCATGCCTGCGGATTACTGGCCGCAAATCATCGACGAAGTGGGGCGTCTCCGGCAGATCTGAACGAGAAAGACGCCTCAGGCCGCGAGCGCTTCCGCCGCGACCGTCGTCTCGATCCAGCCGCCGCCCAGCACTCGGTCGCCCGCATAGAGCACCGCCGCCTGCCCCGGCGCGACGCCATATTCCGGCGCGTCGAACAGCACGGTGCCGTCCACGAAGCGCGCCGGTACGGGCTTGGCCATCGAGCGTACCTTGGCGGTCAGCGGTCCGTCGAAGTCTCCGCCCAGCCAGTTGATGTCGGACAGCCTTGCCGCGCTCACCGCCAGCGCGCGGCGTGGACCGACCACCACGCGGTTGCCCGGCGCGTCCAGCTTCACCACGTACAGCGGCTCGGGCGATCCACCGATCTCCAGCCCGCGTCGCTGGCCCACCGTGAAGTGGATCAGCCCGCGGTGCGCGCCGAGCACGCGGCCGGACAGATCGACGATCTCGCCCGCCTTCTCCGCCTCGGGCCGGACTTTCTTCACCACCGACGCATAGTCGCCGTCGGGCACGAAGCAGATGTCCTGGCTGTCGGGCTTGGCCGCGACGCCGAGACCGATCTCCGCCGCCAGTTCGCGCACCTGCGCCTTGGGCATACCGCCCAGCGGGAAGCGGAGATAGTCGAGCTGATCCTGCGTCGTGGCGAACAGGAAATAGCTCTGGTCGCGCGCCGGATCGGCGGCGCGGTGCAGCTCCGCGCCCGCCGCCCCCTCCACGCGCCGCACATAATGGCCGGTCGCGAGACAGTCCGCGCCGAGATCGCGGGCGAGGCGCAGCAGATCGGTGAACTTCACCCCCTGGTTGCAGCGCACGCAGGGGATCGGGGTGCGGCCCGCCATGTAATCGTCGGCGAAGCGATCGATCACGCTCTCGCGGAAGGCGCTCTCATAGTCGAACACGTAATGCGCGATGCCTAGGCGATCGCACACCGCGCGCGCGTCGCGGATGTCGCGGCCCGCGCAGCAGCTGCCCGCACGGCCGACCGCCGCGCCATGATCGTAGAGCTGCAGGGTGATGCCGATCGTCTCCGCGCCCGTTCGCGCGGCGAGCGCCGCCACAACGGAACTGTCGACCCCGCCCGACATGGCGACGACGATGCGGCGACCCTTCATGTCGCTGCCCAGCTGGAAATCGGCCTGCATGATGCGGCGCCCATAGCGGATCGGCGCCGGCTGCGCAAAAGCGACGAACCGCTGCCCCTTGTTTACCGGTTGTTAGCCATACTTACCGCATCATTGCGCTCCCACAGGATTCACAGAAGAGCGCATGGACCCGAAACATCTTCTCTCGCCGGACCACGGCCTGGACCATGCACTGCTGATCGCCGGCGCGGCGGTGAGCCAGGCATCCTCGTCCACCGCGCAGCTCGCCGGTCGCATGTCCCGCCCGCAGCGCGAGCGCACCGGCGACAGCCTGGCCGCTCTGGTGCAGGTGTTCGGCGGGCAGGATGCCGGTGCCATCGGCGAACTGCAGGGCAGCTTCCACCCCCGTATTGCCCACGCATCGGCCGAAAAGGCGCGGTCAAGACTGATGAAGCCCGGATTTACCTTGGCGTTTTAGCGTTCCTTCAACCGCTTCCCGGTAGAGGGGACGATGCGATGGGGGAGCATCGCTGGCTACGGCCCAGTTCGAGGTGTGAAAAGTGATCGAGAATCAGAAGTTTCGTCCGGCTCAGGTGATCGGTCCGCTCGGCGAGCCGCTGACGCTGGACACGCTCCCCCCGCCGGAAACCCGGCGCTGGGTCGTGCGCCGCAAGGCCGAGGTGGTGGCCGCCGTGAATGGCGGGCTGCTGACCGTGGACGAGGTGTGCCAACGTTATTCGCTGACGCTCGAGGAATTTGCGGGCTGGCAGCGCGCGGTCGATCGTTCGGGAATGCCGGGCCTGCGTGTCACGCGAATCCAGCATTATCGTTCGGTGTACGAGCGCCAGCAGAAGTTCTGACGCGACGTTTCGCGAAGCGGTTCGAGGGTCGCCCCGCCAGTCCGGCAGGGCGGCCCTTCGTCGTTTCTGGCGATTGCAAAGTCGTGGACCTGCGGAACGCAATCATTCCCCATGCGTATCAAGAACCGGAGCGCCGCACGACAGGTCCAGGCCCGCGCGGCGAAGCAGGAGGCATGACATGGGTATCATTCTTTGGCTCGTCATCGGTGGCATCGTCGGCTGGCTCGCCAGCATCATCATGCGGACCGACGCCCAGCAGGGCATCATCCTCAACATCGTCGTCGGCGTCATCGGTGCGGTCATCGGCGGTCTGGTGACCGGCGGCGGCAACATCAACAATGCGGGCCTGACGCTCAGCACCTTCCTGGTGTCGCTGCTCGGCGCGGTTATCCTGCTGGCGATCGTGAACCTCGTGCGCCGCGGTTCGGTGCGCTGATCCGGTTTCGTTGCGAGTAGCGTAGAGCGCGTGGCGTTCGCTTAAACCAGACAGGCCGTCCCGCTCGACAGCGGGGCGGCCTTTTCTGTTCGCGGATTTACTGCAGTTCGAACGTTACGTTCACCGTCACGCCGATCTTCTCCTCGCCGGGCTGGAGGTCGGTCGCCTCCTTGGCGCGCGCCATCGCCATCATCATCGGGCGGGGCGGTTGCGGGGAATAGCCGCCGCTCTCGCCGATCGCGACGATTCGCTTGATCGAAAGGCCCGCCGCCTTGGCATAGACCTCCGCCTTGGCGCGCGCCTTCTGCACCGCCTGCACACGCGCCTCGTCGAGCGCGGCGTCTGGATGCTCCAGCGCGAAATCCGGTCCGCCGATCTGGTTGACGCCCGCCGCGACCAGCGCGTCGAGAATCGCCCCCGTCCTGCCGATGTCGCGGAAGGTGACGGTCAGCGAATTGCTCGCCTGATAGCCCGTGATCGCGGGCGGCTGGTTGTCCGTATAGCGATATTGCGGCTGCAGGCTGAGCGATGCCGTGCGGATGTCCTTGTCCGCCACGCCGGCGCGCTTCAGCGCCGCGACCGTCGCCGCCATCCGCTTCGCATTCTCCGCCATGGCTGATGCCGCGTTGGACGCCTGCGTGACCACGCCGGCCGACACGGTGACGATGTCGGGCGCGCGCGTCACCTGGCCGTCGGCGCTCACATCCAGTCGCGTGCCGGCGATCGGCACGGTCGAAACCTCGTCGGCAAGCGCGGCACCGGGCAGCGCCATGGCGAGCACGGCAGCGGACAACAGGCGGTAATTCATGATGATCTCCCTCGACCGGGCGGACCCAGCCCGGTGCATGCGGCACGATGTGCAGCTTGGCCGATCAACCGAAGCTGAACATGGTGCCCATCATCCGTTCATGATATGAGCCACATCCGAGCGAAAAGCGCAGGCAGCCGCTTGATGCCAGTGCACTATTCAGATAACACACTTCGAGAGGGGCGCCCACGGGCGCGGCGTATGCGCATGGGTGAGGCATGAATTACGATCAGGGCTGGAGCGGCGACACGAGCACGGACGACGTCGATCGCGCCACCAGGGCCAAGCGGCGCAAGCTGATCCTGATCTTCGCGGGCGTGTTCGCCGTGCTGATCGCGGCCGGCATCTACTTCGGCCGCAAGACCCCGCCCCCGGCGCCGACCAATTCGGCTCCCACCGTCACGGTGATCGTGCCGGGGCGCACCTCGGTCGCGTCCAATGTCTCGGCCACCGGTTCGCTGATGGCCAAGCGTGACATGCCGGTCGGCGTCGCGGGCGAAGGCGGCATGGTCAGCCGCGTGCTGGTCGATGCCGGCGACTGGGTGCGCGCCGGCCAGACGCTGGCGACCGTCGATCCGGCCGTACAGGCCGCAACGACCGCGCAGATGCAGGCGCAGATCCAGTCGGCGGTCGCCAACGCCAAGCTGGCGCAGAGCAATCTCGATCGAGCGCAGGCGCTGGTCTCGCGCGGTTTCATCTCCAAGGCCGACATCGATTCGCGCACCGCCGCGCGCGATGCCGCCAACGCCGCCGTGCGGCTGGCACAGGCCCAGTATCGCGAACAGGCCGCGCGCCTCGGCCGTCTCGACATCCGCGCGCCGGCCTCCGGCCTCGTCCTCGCCCGCAATGTCGAAGCGGGCCAGATCGTGAGTTCCGGTTCGTCGGCGCTCTTCCAGATCGCGATGGACGGCATGCTGGAAATGCAGGCACGCCTCGCCGAGCAGGATATTGCCGGCCTGCATGTCGGCATGACGGTGCAGGTCACTCCTGTCGGCGCCGGCCGCACCTTCACGGGCACCATCTGGCAGATCGCGCCGATGATCGATCCGGTCAGCCGGCAGGGCACCGTGCGCGTGCAGCTCGCCTACGATCCGGCGCTGCGCCCCGGCGGCTTCGCCACCGCCGACTTCTCATCCCAGCATACGCAGGCGCCGGTGTTGCCGGAATCGGCGGTGCTGAGCGACGATCAGGGCAATTACGTCTATCTGATCGACAAGGACGACAAGGTGCAGCGCCGTTCAGTGAAGATCGGCGATGTCTCGGATGCCGGCATCGCCGTGCTGTCGGGCCTGCAGGGGAATGAGCGGGTGGTCTATTCGGCCGGCGCCTTCCTCAACATCGGCGAGAAAGTCATCCCCGAACTGAAGCGGAACTGAGCCTTTATCAGGCCTTCCCAACAGGACATTCGCGATGCGTAACATTTCCGCCTGGTCGATCCGCAATCCGGTGTTCGCGCTGGTGCTGTTCGCGGGGCTCACCTTCGCCGGCATCGTCGCGTTCATGCGCATGGACGTGAACCAGGATCCGGAAATCACCTTCCCCGGCGTGATCGTCGAAATCTCGCAGCCCGGTGCCGCGCCGGTCGAGATGGAGACGCAGATCGCCCAGAAGGTCGAAGCTGCGGTCCGCAACCTCGAGGGCGTGGACGAGATCCAGACCACGATCGACGAGGGCGACGTGCAGATGTTCGTCCAGTTCACGCTGGACACACCGGTCGACCGCGCCACCAACGACGTGCGCGAGGCGATCTCGCAGATCCGCGGCTCGCTGCCCAACGGCATTCTCGAACCGCAGGTGACGCGCGCGATCATAAACGGCAACGCCATCGCCCGCTGGTCGGTGAGCGCCAACGACATGACCATGGAGCAGCTCTCCTGGTACGTGAAGAACGACGTCGCGCGCCGCCTGCTCGGCATCGAGGGGATGCAGAACGTCAAGACCTACGGGGACGTCAGCCGCGAGATCCGCGTCATCCTCGATCCCGCCAAGATGCAGGCGGTCGGCGTGACGGCGAGCCAGGTCAACCAGCAGCTGATGGCGATCAACACCAACGCGGCCGGCGGCCGTGCGGAGATCGCCGGCGCCGAACAGTCGGTCCGTATCCTCGGCAACGCGCAGGACGCCTATCATCTGAGCCAGGTGCAGATCGGGCTGGGCGGAGGCCGGTCGATCAAGCTTTCCGACATCGCGACGGTGAAGGACCTCTACGGCGAGGTCCGCCAGTCCGCCAAGATGAACGGCCGGCCCACCATCGCCTTCGCCATCTTCCGCGCCCGTGGTGCGTCGGACGTCACGATCTATCACGAGGCCGAGAAGATCCTCGCGCAGATCGAGAAGGAGAATCCCAAGGTTCACTTCGTCAAGCGCGTCGCGGACGTCGACTACACGATCAACCAGTATCACGAGGCCATCAAGTCGATGGTCGAGGGCGCGGTGCTGGCGGTCGTCGTGGTGTTCTTCTTCCTGCGGGACCGGCGCGCCACGCTGATCTCCGCTCTCGCCATCCCGCTCTCGGCGATCCCGACCTTCTGGGTCATGGACCTCATCGGTTTCACGATGAACCAGATGACGCTGCTGGCGCTCAGCCTCGTCTCCGGCGTGCTGGTCGACGATGCGATCGTGGAGATCGAGAACATCGTGCGCCACATGCGCATGGGCAAGACGGCGTTCCAGGCGGCGATCGACGCCGCCGACGAGATCGGCCTCGCCGTCGTCGGCACCACCTTCTCGATCGTCGCGGTCTTCTTCCCCGTTTCGGTGATGCCGGGCATCGCCGGCCAGTTCTTCAAGAATTTCGGCATGACCGTCGTCGTCGCCGTGCTGATGTCGCTGCTCGTCGCGCGCCTGATCACGCCGATGATCGCGGCCTATTTCCTGAAATCCCACGGCCAGCAGGATCATGCCGGCGGCATATGGGCGGACCGGTACCAGCGGGTCCTGCGCTGGACGCTCGACACCAGCAAGGCGCACGCGCGCAAGCTGGCGGGCTATCGCCGCACCGCCTTCCTGTGGGATCACCGCGCCTGGACGATGGGCATCGCTCTGGTGGCCTTCCTGCTCACCATCGTCGCCTTCGTGACGCTGCCCTTCACCTTCCAGCCGGAAACCGACCAGGACACCAGCCACGTCGAGATCCAGATGGTGCCCGGCACCACCTACGAGCAGACCGTGGCGCTGACCGACAAGGTCGCCAACATCATGCGCCAGCAGCCCGAGGTCGCGGTCGCCGTCGAGTTCATCAACGTCGGCAACAGCGAAATCGCGATGACGCTGAAGAAGGACCGCAAGCGCACCAGCACGCAGTTCGAGCGCTCTCTGGTGCCGACGCTGAACAAGATCGCCGACGCGCGCGTCACCTTCGCCTCGCAGAATGGCGGCGGCGACGGCAGCTCGCGCGACATCTCGATGATGCTGGCGGGCGATGATCCCGCCAAGCTCAACGACGCGGCCGAGGCCGTGATCGCGCAGATGAAGGGTCTGCCCAAGCTGGTCGCGCCGCGCATCGAGGGCGAGATCCCGCGCCCCGAAATCGTGATCAAGCCGAACCTCGACATGGCCGCGCAAATGGGTGTCACCACCGATGCGCTGAGCCAGACGATCCGCATCGCTACGATCGGCGAGATTGACCAGAATGCGGCGAAATTCTCGCTCAGTGATCGCCAGATCCCGATCCGCGTCGCGCTCGACCAGAACAGCCGGTCGGACATCTCGACGATCCGCAACCTGCCGGTGCAGACCGCGAACGGCGGCACCGTGCCGCTGCGCGTCGTCGCCAGCATCGGCTTCGGTGCCGGCCCGTCCGAGATCAAGCGCTACAACCAGGAACGCCGCGTCATCCTGAGCGCCGACCTCACCCCCGGCGCCATCGCCGGCGAGGAACGCACCAACATCATGAACCTGCCGGCGATGAAGCAGCTGCCCACCGGCGTGCACTACGTCGCCTCGGGCCAAGCCAAGTGGCAGGCGGAGATGGTGACAAACTTCATCATCGCGCTGGTCGCCGGCATCCTGCTGGTGTTCGCGGTGCTGGTGCTGCTCTACCGTCGCGTGGTGCCGCCGCTCGTCAACATGAGCTCGCTGGCGCTGGCACCGCTGGGCGGCCTGATCGCGCTGCACATCTGCGGCATGGCGATGTCGATGCCGGCGCTGATCGGCTTCCTGATGCTGCTCGGCATCGTCGCCAAGAACTCGATCCTGCTGATCGACTTCGCGATCGAGGAGATCCGCCACGGCGCCACCCGCGACGAGGCAATCCTCGAGGCCGGGCACAAGCGCGCCCAGCCGATCGTGATGACCACGGTGGCGATGGTCGCCGGCATGATGCCGACCGCGCTGTCGCTCGGCGGCGACGGATCGTGGAACCAGCCGATGGCGGTGATGGTGATCGGCGGCCTGATCCTCTCGACCCTGCTCACCCTGCTGATCGTGCCGGCGGGCTTCAGCCTGGCGGACGGGATCGAGCGGCGGTTCGGGCCGATGCTCGGCCGTGTCTTCACCAATGGCGGCGAGCACGGCCATGGCGGGGCACCGCAGGCGGCGGAGTGAACATTCCGCCATCTTGTGCCTTAATGGGGGCATGAGCGGTTCCCTTCTGCGCAATGCCCGCCCGGTGGCGACGGACAATAACGGCCTGAGGACGATGCGGCTGGTCGCGACCGGGCTGCTGGTCGTGATGGCGGCGGTCTATATCGTCGCACGCTATCTGGAGCCGGCCCATCCGGCCGCAGGCTATATCCGCGCCTTCGCGGAGGCCGCGATGGTCGGCGGCCTGGCGGACTGGTTCGCGGTGACCGCCCTGTTCCGCCATCCGCTCGGCCTGCCCATCCCCCACACGGCGATCATCCCGAGGAACAAGGATCGGATCGGCGATACGCTGGCCCGCTTCCTGCTCGACAATTTCCTGAGCAAGGTCGGCCCGCTGGCCCGCTGGATGCGCCGGCTCGATGTCGCGCGTACCGCCGGTCACTGGCTGGAGCATCCCACTGAGGGCACGGTCGGGCGCCTGCGCGGCGGCGCCTCGCGCCTGTTCGCGGACCTGCTCGAATCGCTCGATCAGGAGCGGCTGGGCGGCATGGTGCGCGCCGGCCTCGCGCAGCGGCTGCGCGAGCTGGACCTCTCGCCGCTGCTCGGCAACGCGCTCGCCGCCGCCATCGCCGAAAATCGCCATGTGCCGATTCTCGACAATGCGATCGAATGGATCGGCCGTGCGCTGGTCGCCAACGAGGATCTGATCCGCGCCATGATCTCCGCCAAGGCCGGATCGGTGATGCGCTGGACCGGCCTGGACGAGACGCTGGCCAACAAGATCCTCGATGGCGTCTACAAGCTCATCGAGGAGGCCGGCGAAGACCCCGACCATCCGCTGCGCGCCAAGGTGGAGGAGAAGCTCGCCACCCTCGCCGACGATCTGCGCCATTCGCCCGAGATGCAGGCGCGCGTGCAGGCCTTCAAATCCGACATGATCGACAACCCGGCACTGGCCCAATGGTGGCAGGGCGTATGGGAATCGGCGCGCGCCGGTATGCTCAGGATGGCGCGCGATCCCGATGCGATGGCCGCCGGCCGCTTCGGTGAAGCGATCCGCCAGCTGGGCGCGACGCTCCAGGCCGATGCCGCGCTCGCCGCCACGGTCAACCGCTTCGCCCGGCGCGCCGTGGTGGGCATCGTGGTCGGCTATGGCGCCGACATCGTCCGCCTCGTCTCCGACACCGTGCGCGGCTGGGACGCCAAGACCGTCACCGGCCGGCTGGAGCAGGCGGTGGGGCGCGACCTTCAGTATATCCGCGTCAACGGCACGCTGGTGGGCGGATCGGTCGGCCTGCTCATCCACATCCTCGACGTCTGGCTGTGAGCCTGCATTAATTGTCTGTCATCGCGTTGCGGTGCGACACGCAGGCCTATAGATGGGCGGTCGATGCGCCCGGCGTATGCTGCCCCCTCCTCCTATGTGAACCGCCCGACGCTCGGCAGCCGCGCGTCGAGCTTCGCGATCGCATTGGCGCTGGTGGCGGCGCTGATCTGGATGCTGCTGCGCCTCGGCCTGCTGCCCGATACGCTGCCGGGCAAGCCGCCCGGTTCGCTGACCACGATCGACGTGCAGGGCGACAAGCCGAGCCATGCTGCCCAGAAGGCGGTGCAGGCGGCGCCCGCGCACAAGACCGTGCAGCCGACCGAGACCAGGCCGACGCCGAAGACGCCGCCGCCGGTGGTGCCGCCGCCGCCGATCCCGTGGAACGTCATCCCGATGAGCCACGACGACTTCGTCCAGTCCGACATCTCGACCAAGCCGAATCGCGCCGCCGAGAAGGCGGCAGCGGGTGGCCAGCAGGCCGATGGCTCCGGCGCGGGCGACGACAACGGATCGGGCGGCGGCGGGCCGGGCGACCGCCTGTATAATGCCGAATGGTATCCCCACCCGCCGACCCAGCAGGAGATGGATTTCTATCTGCCCAAGAACGGCCTGCGCATGCCCGGCTGGGGCGAGATCGCCTGCCGCACTGTCGCCAACTATCGGGTCGAGGATTGCAAGGAGATCGGCGACACGCCGGGATCGGGCTTCGCGCGATCGATGGTCAACGCCGCCTGGCAGTTCCGGGTGATGCCGCCGCGCGTGAACGGCCGGCCGATGGTGGGCGCCTGGGTGCGCATCCACTATGATTTCTATATCAAGGACCAATAAGGCCGGTCAGACCAGCTCCGGTTCCAGCAGCCAGTCGAGTGCCGGCCCGGCTGTCTCGAAGATCCGCAGATAAGGCTGGGTCATGATCCGGCGGACCTGCATCCGCGCGACCGCACTCGGAGTGACGATCGCGATGCGCCGCGCCTTGGGGAAATCGTAGAAACTCTCGTAGAAGGCGCCGAGTACCTCGCGCGGCTGCACGAAGCTGTCGGTCATATCCATGCGCAGCAGGTAGCCCGGCCTGAACCCCTCGGCGATGAAGCGGCTCTTCAGCTTGCGGGCGTAATCGGCCACCGCCAGCGGGGTGAACGGCCCCTGCCAGCGTATGTCCAGCAACTCACATGCCGCGTCGAACTGAAAGGTATACATCGATAATCTCCCCCGCCCTGATGAACGGGCGAGATTACCGAAGCGCTAAGGAAAGCGCAGAAACGCAACAGTTTAGCTGTCGGCTTCGCGCTCGATGTCGGCGCCGACCGCGCTCAGCTTCTCTTCCAGCCGCTCATAACCGCGATCGAGATGGTAGACGCGGTGGACGCGCGTCTCACCCTCGGCGGCGAGGCCGGCGAGCACCAGGCTCATCGAGGCGCGCAGATCGGTCGCCATCACCTCGGCTCCGACAAGTTTGTCGACACCCTTCACCACCGCGGTACGGCCATGGACCTGGATGTCCGCGCCCATCCGCGCCAGTTCCGGCACGTGCATGTAGCGGTTCTCGAAGATCGTCTCCGTCAGCACCGAGGCGCCGTCGGCACGCGTCAGCATCGCCATGAACTGCGCCTGCATGTCGGTCGGGAAGGCCGGATAGGGGGCGGTCGAGATGGTCAGCGCCTTGAGCTTGCCGTTCGCCGCGACCTTCACGCCATCGGCGGTCGGCTCGACGTGCAGGCCGGTCTCACGCAGGCCGGAAAGGATCGCGCCCATTTCGTCGGCATGGGCGCCGACCAGCTCCAACTCGCCACCGGTGATGCCCGCCGCGCAGGCATAGCTGCCCGCCTCGATCCGGTCCGGCATCACGCGATACGTGGTGCCGTGCAGGCTCGGCTTGCCGTGGACGATCAGCCGCTCGGTGCCGATCCCCTCGATCTCCGCGCCCATCGCGACGAGGCAGCGGCAGAGGTCGACGATCTCGGGTTCGCGCGCGGCATTGTCGATGATTGTCTCGCCGCTGGCGAGCGAGGCGGCCATCAGCGCATTCTCGGTGGCGCCCACAGACACGATCGGGAAGGCGATATGCCCCCCCTTCAGCCCGCCGTCGGGCGCGATCGCCTTCACGTAGCCGGCGGTGATCTCCAGCTTGGCGCCAAGCGCCTCCAGCGCCTTGAGGTGGAGATCGATCGGGCGATTGCCGATCGCGCAGCCGCCGGGCAGCGAGACGGTCGCCTCGCCCATCCGCGCGATCAGCGGGCCGAGCACCAGGATCGAGGCGCGCATCTTGCGCACGAAATCGTAGGGCGCGGTCGTGGACGTGATGCGGCGCGCATCCAGCGTCATGGTGCGGCCGAACTCGTCCGGGCTGCCGCCCGCGATCGCGGTGGAGACCCCCATGCCGTTCAGCAGGTGGCCGAAGCCATCCACGTCGGCGAGGCGCGGCAGGTTGCCGAGCGTCAGCGTTTCCTCGGTCAACAGCGCGCAGGGCAGCAGCGTCAGCGCCGCATTCTTCGCACCGGAGATGGGAAGACGGCCCGAAAGCTTGGCACCGCCGCGGATAACAATTCTGTCCATGACAGCGCTTCCTAGAGGATTCACAGTGGCGCACAAGGCACGCCTCCAGCCGCTCGTCGCGCGATCCCGACAAGTCCTTCAAATCTTGATCGTTGTTAGCGCGCAACGGCCGCGATCCGGTTACGGAACGGAACTGTAACGGGGACGAGCGGAGGAGCGGTGGTTCAAAGCTGTCTGGCGGATCGGCTCGGCCGGTATCTCCGCCTTGGTGATGCCGAGCGCCGCGCGCTCGGGGCGTTGGAGGAAAGCGAGAGGCTGGTGTCCCGTGGCCATGTGCTGCGGGCGGAGCAGGCGCCCGCGCGCGAACTGTTCGTGGTGCGGCGCGGCTGGCTCTATTCCTCGATGCTGCTGCCCGACGGCAACCGCCAGATCCTCTCCGTCCATCTGCCCTGCGAATTTGCCGGCGACACCGGCATGGCGTGGAACGCGGCACCCTTCACGCTGGTCGCCGCGACCGATGCGGCGGTCGGCGTGATCGACAAGGCGGCGCTGCGCCGGCTGTTCAGTGACCATCCCCGGCTCGGGCTGCTGCTCTATACGCTGGCGCAGGCCGAGCGCGTGGCGCTGGCGGACCGGCTCGCCTCGGTCGGCCGCACGTCGGCGCGCGCACGCGTCGCGGCGCTGATCTGCGACGTGATGCGCAGGCTTCGCGCCGGTGGCGAGGCGGTGGCGGACGGCATCCCGCTGCCGCTGACCCAGGAGGAGATCGGCGACGCGACCGGCCTCACCGCCGTCCACGTCAACCGGATGATGCGCCAGCTCGTCGAGGAAGGCGTGATTGCACGCTCCAACGGCCGGGTGCGGATCCTCGACGAGGCGCGGCTGGCGGCCACCGCCAACCATATCGACCGCTTCGCGACGATCGATGCCAGCTGGCTGGGAAGCTGACCCCCTAGGCGATCAGCCCCTCGTTCACCGCGCCGCCCGGATAGGCGAGCAGCAGGCCGGCGCCGTCCTTCAATTCCAACGCGACGTCGCTGTCGGCCAGCCATACGCCGCCCGGCCCGATCGGTTGCCCGTCCACCACGCCGTCGCCCTTCAGCGGCACCAGCCACACGGGCCGATCGTGCGTCGCCTTGAGCGTGCCGGCGCGCGCAGCGGTCCACCGCTCGGTCACGAAGGCGTCCTCGCCCGACAGGATGCGACGGCCCTCACCCAGATCGTAGGGCGTGAACGGCGCGACGTAAGGCACCGGGTCCGCGCAGGCGACGCCATCGTCGAGATGCAGTTCGCGATCGCTGCCATAATCGTAGAGGCGATACGTAAGATCGACATTCTGCTGGACCTCGATCAGCACCAGGCCCGGCCCGATCGCGTGGACGGTGCCGGCGGGCGAATACCAGAACTGGTCCGCCTTCACCGCTTTCCAGTCGAGCTCGTCCTCGATCTTGCCGCTCTCGGCGTCCGCGCGCAGCTCCTCCTTGGTCATCGGCTTCAGCGTGCCGATCGCGATGGTGGCGTGCGGCTCGGCCGACAGGATCTGCCACGCCTCGCTCTTGCCGCGCTCATGTCCGTGGGCGCGCGCGTAAGCATCGTCGGGGTGGACCTGCACCGAGAGCTTGTCGGCGGTGAACAGATATTTGATCAGCAGCTCGGGATCGTCCTCGCCGACGCCCTTGGGCGCCTGGAACCAGATCTCGCCGATCGGCGTGCCGCCTTCCGGCACATCATCGAAGCCCGGCCAGAGATCGTGACGACCCCACGGCTTCTCGACGCGCTTGGTTTCGAGGCGGATGGCAGGCATCGGGCATCTCCGGTGATGGCTTGGAGCGAACGCTCTTGCGCCCGTTCCGTTTCGGCCTTCGCCATGCCCGAATAATAAGAAAAATTGAAATCGAAAATACTCCGGGCCGATCCGCGACCCGGAGCCGGACCCTCAGTTGGCCAGGCGGGTGTCCACCTTCTCCACCCATTCCGGATAGAAGCTCGGCTCGCGGGCCGACCAGCCCGCCGCCGTCGCCGCCGCTTCGCTGATCGACTGGAGCAAGGCGCGCCGCCGATCGGGATGGAGGTGCGGCAGCGCCGCCGCCGCGCAGAAGGCGCCGGGCAGCCACGGCCGCACCGAGGCGCCGAGCAGGCGCTCGTAGAGGAAACGATAGGCGCCGAAGCTGCACAGGCGATCCTGGCCGAGATCGAAGGCCGACATCGTCACCAGCGGCGCCATGAACGGCTCGATCGCATCGAGGCCGCTATCGTCCGGCACGATCGCGCGCAGGCCGTCGAGGCGGCCGTAGACGCGGGTCTGAGCGCGGATGCTCGCCGCCTCCACCACATCGCGCGACCAGCGGCCGAGCGCGTCCTGCCGTTCGAGGCCGACATCGAGAGAGCGTCGGATATAGCGCTGCGTCGCGGCGGGGAAGGAGGCGAACTCCTTCATCTCTGCCAGCGCCATCGCGCCATCTGCCGGTCGTGATTGCGTACCCATGCGTCTTACCCCACCGTTTACCCCGTGGAGAGTACGCCTCGTCTGGTTACGCGAGGCTTAACCAACCACGGTCCCGGTAAAGATAGAATCATGGAATGTTGTGCGGCGCAACATCCATACACCGCAAAGCTGTTGATAAGATGCGATATGGCGCGAGTGTTGCGTCCAGGTGACTACGACCAGAGTCTACCGCCCAGCGTCAGCCGCGATCCGCCTTGTCACGTTCCAGCGCCTTCTCCGCTGCCTCGTCATAGCCGGACGATGGCGCCGGATCGGCATGGCCCGGCTGCGTCGCGGAAGCCGGATCGGAGGTCGGGAAGCTCTCGTCGAGTCCGACATCGAGCTTGCTGTCCTCATGACTTGGATCGTCGACGAGTTTCTCGTGATGCTCCGCATCGTGCGCTTCGCGCACCTTGGGCGGGGCGACTGCGAAATGATCGAGCGCCTTCTCGACGCGCGGGTCTTGCTTGGCGTCCATGATTGTCTCTCCTCCAGCCGCATCAACGAGTCGAGAAAAGGCGCGTTCCGGGGGTGCAAGACTCGCATTCGCCCGCTAGAGCGCGCGCTATGCACGATCCGTTGACGATCCGCCGCCTCTACGGCCGCCGCCAGGGCCATCCGCTGCGCGCCCAGCAGGCGGCGCTCGTCGAGGAGACGTTGCCGGGTCTTTCTGTACCCGATCAGGGACCGGTGGATGCGCGGACGCTGTTCGGTCGCGACATGCCGCTCGCCATCGAAATCGGCTTCGGCAAGGGCGAGCATATGGGCTGGCAGGCCGCCAACGCGCCAGACATGGGCTTCATCGGCTGCGAGCCGTTCCTCGACGGCATGGTCGGCGCGCTGATGCAGGTGCGCGACCGGAACCTTACCAATGTCCGCCTCCACCTCGGCGACGCGCTGGAGGTGCTCGAGCGGCTGCCCGACGAATCGCTGGATCGTGCCTGGCTGCTCCACCCCGATCCCTGGCCCAAGGCGCGCCACGCCAAGCGCCGGTTCATGAACCCCGGCCCGATCGGCCTGCTCGCGCAGAAGATGAAGCCGGGCGGCGAGTTCCGCTTCGGCACCGATCACCCCGTCTATGTCCGCTGGGCGATGATGGTGATGGCCGGGCTTCCCCAGTTCGACTGGCAGGTCGAGGGACCGCAGGATTTCCTCGTTCGCCCCGATGATTGGCCGGAAACCCGCTACGAGGCCAAGGCGCGCGCCAAGGGCCATGAGGTCTGGTATTTTCGGTATCTGCGTACCGACGTCCCCGCGTCGCTGCCGGTGGCGGCATGAAGCGGCACGGCCGCATCGACCGCGCGCTGATCCTTGCGCGCCGCCATGGGCCGACCGCGCCGGTCTGGCGCAAGCGGGCCGCGATCCTGTCCGGCGCGGTCGCGCTCGGCCTCGTCGCGCTGGTCTTCGCCAAAGCGGCGGACTGGGCGAGCGATCAGTTCCTGCATCTCGTCCACCTCGCCTGGTGGGCGCCGCTGATCGTGACCCCCGCCACCTTCGCCGGACTGGTCTGGCTGACGCGCCGGGTCGCGCCGGATTCGCGCGGATCGGGCATCCCGCAGATCATGGCGGCGCGCTTCGATCCCGATGGGGCGATGCGCTCGCTCGCTTCGGCAAAGACGGCGGTGTTCAAATTCTTCGTGACCATCGGCGCGCTGCTCGCCGGTGCCTCGGTCGGTCGCGAGGGACCGACGGTGCAGATTTCCGCGACGATCATGGGCTATGCCCACCGCATCTTCCGCGTGCCGATCCGCGCCTCGGTGATGGTGGCGGGCGGCGCCGCCGGCGTCGCCGCGGCGTTCAATACGCCGCTCGCCGGTGTCACCTTCGCGATCGAGGAACTCGCCGCCGCCTACGAACAGCGGATGACCCTGCTGGTCATGACCGCCGTCCTGATCTCGGGCATGGTCAGCCTCGGTCTCAATGGCGACTATGTCTATTTCGGCGCGATGGGCACGACGCTGCCGCTCGGCCAGTCGATCCTGGTGATCCCGGTCGCGGGCGTCATCGGCGGCCTCGTCGGCGGCCTCTTCTCGCGCGCGATGCTGGGGTTCAGCTTGTCACAGCGGCCTTGGCTGGTCGCGATCCGCAAGCGGCCGATCATCTCCGCCGCCGTCGCCGGGTTGATCGTCGCCGAAATCGGCTGCCTGACCGGCCTCACCTGGGGCACCAGCTACGAGCCGGCGCGGCTGATGATCGCCGGGGCCGACGCGCCGGGCTGGTTCGGCCCTGCCAAGTTCATCACGACGCTGGCGACGGCGGTCTCTGGCCTTCCCGGCGGCATCTTCGCGCCGAGCCTCGCCACCGGCGCCGGTCTGGGCGACCTGCTGCGCTGGTTCTTCCCGGCGATCGCCGCCGGCCCGGTCGTGTTGCTCGGCATGGTCGGCTATTTCACCGGCGTCGTCCGCGCGCCGCTGACGGCGGTGGTCATCCTCTCGGAAGCGACCGCCAGCCACGGCCTGCTGCTGCCATTGCTCGCCACCGCGATCATCGCCGACTGGGTGGCCGGCTTCGTCTGCGAGGAGCGGCTGTATCACGGCCTCAGCCACGCCTTCATGGCGAAGGAAGAGACGGCGCACTAGGCGAGGCGGCGCACCGGGCGCCGCGCCTCACTTCCTGGGCGTCAGCTTGAGCAGGCGCCCTTCATCCTCGTCCTCGATCACCCAGAGCGCGCCGTCCGGCCCCTCGGCCACATCGCGGATGCGGTGGCCCATGTCCCAGCGCTCGGCCTCGCGGGCGCCGTTGGGGCCATCGAAGGCGATGCGGACGAGCGCCTGGCTGACCAGCCCGCCGATGAAGGCAGATCCCTTCCACTGCGGCCACAATTTGCCGTCGTAGAAAGCGAGGCCGGCGGGCGCGATCACCGGCGTCCAGTAGACCACCGGCTTTTCGAACTCCGGATGCGTGTCGTGCTTCGGGATCGGCACGCCGTCATAGTTGATGCCGTTGGAAACGACCGGCCAGCCGTAATTCCTGCCCGGCTTGATCAGGTTGAGTTCGTCGCCGCCCTTCGGCCCCATCTCGATCTCCCAGAGCCGCCCCTTCGCGTCGAAGGCGAGGCCATAGGGATTGCGGTGGCCGAGCGTCCACGTCTCGGCCGGCGTCAGGTTGGTGCCCGGCCACTTCACGGTGCGACCCTTGGCGGTCCTGGCCGCCTCGGCATCCTTGGGCGGATCGGTCACGACGACGCTCGCCGCCCCCGTCTTGCCCGCCCACGGATTGCCCGGCGCGGGCTTGCCGTCGAGCGTCAGGCGCAGGATCTTGCCGGTCGCCTGGCTGGGATCCTGCGCGGGCGTGAAGCGCATCCGCTCGCCCACCGTCAGGAACAGATATTTGCCGGTCGGATCGAAGGTGACGATGCCCCCGTCCTGACCGCCCTTGCCGTAGGGGATCTGCCGCCAGATGACCTGCAGGCCGGCCAGCGACGTGCCGATCAGCCTGGCCCGCGCCAGCGCGAGGCCCGAACCGTCCGCGCCCTGCTCCGCATAGGTGATGTAGACCATGCGGTCCGTGGCGAAGTGCGGCGAGACGGCGACGTCGAGCAGGCCCTCCTGCCCTTCATAATGCACCTTCGGCACACCGTTGATCAGCTGCTTCGATCCCGTCTGGCTCACCAGATACATCTTGCCCGGTTTCTCGGTGACCAGCATGTGCCCGTCGGGCAGGAAGGCGATCGCCCAGGGCGTATCGAACGTCGCGACGGCGGTCGCGGTGAAGGGCTGGACCGGATTCGGCCTGGCGTTGCCGAAATTCTGTTCGGCGGCGGCCGGCATCGCAAGCGTAGTGGCGAGAGCGAGGAAAATCAGCGGGCGCATCGGTCACCTCAACCAAAACCCCCACGCCTCTTACGGCCACGCTTGCCGAGCGGCGTCAACCCGATTATACAGCCGGTGCCTTCTCGACATTGGAAACTCTGCCGAGGCTGGTCCCACCGGGGCCGGCTACGAGGCGGTTTATCTTATTTCCGGAGTCGTATGGCTGACATCGCCGAGCTTACCCGCCTGATCGAACCCGAAGCCAAGGCGCTCGGGCTGGACCTCGTGCGCGTGGCGATGTTCGGCGGCAAGTCCGATCCGACGCTGCAGGTGATGGCCGAGCGGCCCGACACCCGACAGCTCGACATCACCGATTGCGAGGCGCTTTCGCGCCGCATCTCCGAAGTGCTGGACGTCGCCGACCCGATCGAGGAGGCCTACCGGCTTGAGGTCTCGTCGCCGGGCATCGACCGGCCGCTGACCCGCCTTCAGGACTTCATCGACTGGGCGGGCTTCGACGGTCGCATCCGCCTTGCCGAAGAGATTGCCGGTCGCAAGCAGCTCGACGGCCGACTCGCCGGTGTCGAGGGCGAGACGATCACCGTCACCCTGCTCAAGTCGGGCGAGCCTTTCGCCTTCCCCTTCACCTCCATCGCGTCCGCCAAGCTGCTCTTGACCGACGCGCTCATCAAGGCCACCGCACCGCTCTCGACAGAGGGTGCGGACCGCATCATCGAAAAGGAAGCCTGAACCGTGGCCACCGTCATGTCCGCCAACAAGGCAGAGCTGCTCGCCATCGCCGATTCGGTGGCGAAGGAGAAGCTCATCGATCGCGAGATCGTGATCGAGGCGATGGAGGACGCCATCCAGCGCGCCGCCAAGACCCGCTACGGTGCCGAGAACGACATCCGCGCCAAGATCGATCCGCGCACCGGCGACCTGCGCCTGTGGCGCGTGGTCGAGGTGGTCGAGGCGGTCGACAACTATTTCACCCAGATCTCGCCGGCCGACGCGCAGAAGCTGCAGAAGGACGCCGCGATCGGCGACTATATCGTCGATCCGCTGCCCCCCATCGAGTTCGGCCGCATCCAGGCGCAGGCCAGCAAGCAGATCATCTTCCAGAAGGTCCGCGATGCCGAGCGCGAGCGCCAGTATGGCGAGTTCAAGGATCGCGTCGGCGAGATCATCACCGGCGTGGTGAAGCGCGTCGAGTTCGGCCATGTCGTCGTCGACCTGGGCCGCGCCGAGGGCGTCATCCGCCGCGACCAGCAGATCCCGCGTGAAGTGGTGCGCGTCGGCGATCGCATCCGTTCGCTGATCCTCAAGGTCGCCCGCGAAGTGCGCGGCCCGCAGATCTTCCTCAGCCGCGCGCACCCCGACTTCATGAAGAAGCTGTTCGCGCAGGAAGTCCCCGAAATCTACGACGGCGTGATCACCATCATGGCCGCCGCCCGCGATCCGGGTTCGCGCGCCAAGATCGGCGTGATCTCGCGCGACAGCTCGATCGATCCGGTCGGCGCGTGCGTCGGCATGAAGGGCAGCCGCGTGCAGGCCGTCGTGCAGGAGATGCAGGGCGAGAAGATCGACATCATCCCCTGGTCGCCCGACGTCGCCACCTTCGTGGTCAACGCGCTGCAGCCCGCCAACGTCGCCCGCGTCGTGATCGACGAGGATGACGAGCGGATCGAGGTGGTGGTGCCCGACGACCAGCTCAGCCTCGCGATCGGCCGCCGCGGCCAGAACGTCCGCTTGGCCTCGCAGCTCACCGGCAAGGCGATCGACATCCTGACCGAGGCCGATGCCTCCGAGAAGCGCCAGAAGGAATTCGTCGAGCGCTCCAACATGTTCGAGGGCGAGCTGGACGTCGACGAGACGCTGTCGCAGCTGCTCGTCGCCGAGGGCTTCGGCAGCCTTGAGGAGGTCGCCTATGTCGACGCTGGCGAGATCAGCGCGATCGAGGGCTTCGACGAGGATCTCGCCGCCGAGCTGCAGAGCCGCGCGCAGGAAGCGCTGGAACGCCGCGAGGCCGCGGCCCGCGAGGAGCGCACCAACCTCGGCGTCGAGGATGCGCTGCTCGAACTGCCGTACATGACCGAGGCGATGCTGGTCACGCTCGGCAAGGCGGGCGTCAAGACGCTCGACGACGTGGGCGATCTCGCCACCGACGAACTCGTCCAGAAGAAGCGCGCCGAGCCGCGTCGCCGCGCTGAGGGTGCGCCGGCCAAGCCGCAGCGCGTCGAGGACAAGGGCGGCGTGCTCGCCGAGTACGGCCTGTCCGAGGATCAGGGCAACGAGATCATCATGGCCGCCCGCACCGCCGCCGGCTGGTTCGCCGACGAGACGCCCGCGCAGGAGAGCGCGGTCGCCGTCGAGGACGAGATGCTCGCGCCGGAGGACGACGCGTAAGATGCCGTTCGTCTCGATCAGGATGGCGGGCTCCGCAACCAGGGAGCAGAAAGCGGGCATCGTCGCGGACGTGACGGCCTCGCTGGTCGCGCGGCTGGGCAAGAACCCGGCCGCCGTCCAGATCGTGATCGAGGAAGTGAATACCGAAAATTACGGCGCCGGCGGCATCCTGATCGCCGACCGGCCGCCCGTCCAACCGCAGGAGGTCGCGACTGCGGATGGAAAACGATGAGCATCTGAACGGCCCACAGGCTGACGCCCCGCTTGGGGCACGCACTTCGACTTCGCTCAGTGCGAACGGTGACGGGGGCGTCGCACCCTCTTCCTCCGTTCGTCCTGAGCTTGTCGAAGGACGTGCAAAGGGCGACGCGCACACTCCCGAGCGCAAGTGCATCCTGTCCGGCGCGCACGACGCCAAGGACAACCTGATCCGCCTCGCCATCTCGCCGGACGGCCTCGTCCTGCCCGACATCCGCGCCAAGGCGCCGGGCCGGGGCGCATGGCTGGGCGTGGATCGCGAGACGCTCGACGCGGCGCAGAAGAAGGGCAAGCTCAAGGGCGCGCTCGCCCGCGCGTTCAAGGGCAAGCCGCTGACCATCCCCGACGATCTCGGCCAGATGATCGAGACCGCGCTTGAACGCGCGTTCCTCGATCGGCTCGGCCTCGAATCCCGCGCCGGCACCGTCTCGGTGGGGTCGGATCGGATCGGGGAGGCGGCGCGCAAGGGCCGCGTCCATCTGCTGCTCCACGCGGCCGATGCGGGCGAGGACGGCAACCGCAAGCTCGATCAGGCGCTGCGCGTCGGGTCGGATGCGGAAGGAACGGACCTCCGGGGTCTGGTATTGCCGCTGCCCCGCACCATATTGTCCATGGCGCTCGGCCGCGAAAATGTGGTACATGTCGCGCTGACAGACCGGGCTGCCGCCCTCCGCGTCGAGCACGATTTGTCTCGCTGGCGCGGATTTATCGGACGGAAAAGTGGGGCCGAGCCTCGCGACTCTTCGCGGGGCCTTTCGGCTCTTACGGGTTTGAAAAACGCCGACGGCCCGGCCGCCGGCGACGATGTTTGAGGATTTGGGTAGTCGATGAGCGATTCTGAAAAGCCGAAGCTGGGTATGCGCGCGCCGCTGGGCCTGAAGCGCACGGTGGAGACGGGCAAGGTGAAGCAGAGCTTCAGCCACGGCCGCTCCAACACCGTGATCGTGGAGACCAAGAAGGCCCGCGTGCTCCGCCGGCCCGGCGATCCCGCGCCGACGCCCGAGCCCGAGGTGCAGGCCGCGCAGGCTCCAGCACCCGCGCCGGCGGCCCCTGCCGCCCCGGCTCCGCGCCCGGCCGCGCCCGCCCCTGCCCCGCGTCCGCAGGCCGAGGCGCCGCAGCGCCCGATGACGCCGCTGGAGCGCCGCGAGCAGCTCGAGCGCTTCCAGCGCGAGGCCGAGGAAGCGCGCATGGCCGCGCTCGAAGAGACGCGCCGCCGCGAAGAGCGCCTGAAGGCCGAAGCCTCCGAGGAGGAAAAGCGCCGCGCCGAAGAGAATAAGCGCGCCGAGGAAGATCGCGCCAAGCAGGCCGAGGAAGACGCCAAGCGCGCCGCCGAGGAAGCCCGCAAGGCCGCCGAGGAAGCGGCCGCCGCGCCTGCAACGCCAGCGCCTGCCGCCGAAGAGGCGCAGCCGGAGGCCCGTACGGGCGCCGGTGCACCGCCGCCGCGTCGCTTCACGCCGGTCGCCCGGCCCGAGCCGCCGGCCCGCCCGGCCCGCACGCCCGCCGGTCGCCCCGGTGGCGACGATCGCCGCCAGTCGGGCAAGCTCACCGTCACCCGCGCGCTCGACGACGAGGGCGGCGCCCGTGCCCGCAGCCTCGCCGCGCTGAAGCGTGCGCGCGAAAAGGACAAGCGCCACCACCAGTCGGGCGGCCCGCAGGCCAAGCAGGTCCGTGAGGTCGTGCTGCCGGAGACGATCACCGTCGCCGAGCTGGCCAACCGCATGGCCGAGCGTGGCGCCGATCTGGTGAAGGCCCTGTTCAAGATGGGCATGCCGGTCACCGTCAACCAGACGATCGACCAGGATACCGCCGAGCTGCTGATCACCGAGTTCGGCCACAACTTCAAGCGCGTCAGCGAGAGCGACATCGACATCGTCGCCTCGACCGAGGACGAGCCGGAGGGCACGCTGCTGCCGCGCGCGCCCGTGGTCACCATCATGGGCCACGTCGATCACGGCAAGACCTCGCTGCTCGATGCCCTGCGCGGCACCGACGTGGCCGCGGGCGAGGCCGGCGGCATCACCCAGCATATCGGCGCCTATCAGGTCACCGTGCCTTCGGGCGACAAGGTGACCTTCCTCGATACGCCGGGCCACGAGGCCTTCTCCGAGATGCGCGCGCGCGGTGCCAACGTCACCGACATCGTCATCATCGTGGTGGCGGCCGACGACGGCATCCGCCCGCAGACGATCGAGGCGATCAACCACACCAAGGCGGCCGGCGTGCCGATGATCGTGGCGATCAACAAGGTCGACAAGCCGGGCGGCAACGCCCAGAAGGTCCGCGAGGCGCTGCTGCAGTACGACGTCCAGGTCGAAGCCATGGGCGGCGAGGTACAGGACGTCGAGGTTTCGGCGCTCAAGCGCACCGGCCTCGACGAGCTGATCGACAAGATCCTGCTCCAGGCCGAAATCCTTGAGCTGAAGGCCAATCCCGATCGCGAGGCCGAGGGCACCGTGGTCGAGGCGCAGCTCGACAAGGGCCGCGGCCCGGTCGCGACGATCCTCGTCCGCAAGGGCACGCTCAAGGTCGGCGACATCTTCGTCGTCGGCGCCGAGAGCGGCAAGGTCCGCGCGCTGATCGACGACAAGGGCAAGCAGGTGAAGACCGCCGGCCCGTCCGTGCCGGTCGAGGTGCTGGGCCTGTCGGGCGTGCCCGGCGCCGGCGACACGCTGACCGTGGTTGAGAACGAGGCGCGCGCCCGCGAGGTCGCGGAGTATCGCGCCGGCGTGATCCAGCGCAAGCGCACCACCCAGGCGCCCGCCAACCTTGAATCGATGTTCTCGCAGTTCCGCGAGAAGCAGGCGCAGCAGTTCCCGGTGGTGGTGAAGGCCGACACGCAGGGTTCGGTGGAAGCCATCGTCGGCTCGCTCAACAAGATCGGCAACGACGACATCCAGGTGCGCATCCTGCACTCGGGCGTCGGCGGCATCACCGAGAGCGACGTGACGCTGGCGGCCGCCTCCAAGGCGCCGATCATCGGCTTCAACGTCCGCGCCAACGCCAAGGCGCGCGAGATCGCGACCCGCGATCAGGTGGCATTGAAGTATTACGACGTGATCTACGATCTGCTCGACGAGATCCGTGCCGCGATGGCCGGGCAGCTCGGGCCGGAATCGATCGAGCATGTCGTCGGCCGCGCCGAGATCCGCGAGGTCTTCTCGGCGGGCAAGCACGGCCGCGCGGCGGGCCTGCTGGTCGTCGAGGGCTTCATCCGCAAGGCGCTGCGCGCGCGCATCACCCGCGAGGATGTCATCATCTACAACGGCTCGATCGCGTCGCTCCGCCGCTTCAAGGACGACGTGCCGGAAGTGCGCGCGGGCCTCGAGTGCGGCGTGACCTTCGAGGGCCATACCGACATCAAGGCGGGCGACTATCTCGAGACGTTCGAGGTCGAGATGCGCGAGCGCACGCTCTAAGATCGGCCAAGTGGAGGCGAGATCTTGAACGACAGACTGTTTGTCGTACTTCTCGCCTCCGTTGCCGTACTTGTCGCTATTGCCGGCGGGCGTGGGGCGTGTCGCGATGCGATCGCGCGGCGGTATGTCTGGGCAGCTGTTGATGCCGTGGCGATGCTATCCGGTGCTGGCCTGCTGGGGCTGATCGCCTACATGGTCTGGTGGGCAAACGATAACCGCATAGTCTGAGAAAAATGCGTCACAACGAAACCTCCGAAGGCCGTTCCGTCCGCCTGCTGCGCGTAGGCGAGCAGGTGCGCCACATCCTCTCCGAGATCCTCGCGCGCGGGGATGTGCATGACGACGTGCTCGCCACCCACACCGTCTCGGTGACCGAGGTGCGCATGTCGCCGGACCTCAAGCACGCCACCGTCTTCATCAAGTCGCTGCTCGGCGCGGACGAGGAGGCGGTGATCAAGGCGCTGCGCACCAACACCGCCTATCTCCAGCGCGAGGTCGCCAAGCGCGTGAACCTGAAGTTCGCCGCGAAGCTGAAGTTCCTCGCCGACGAGAGCTTCGACGAAGGCAGCCACATCGACAAGCTGCTCCGCCGCCCCGACGTGGCGCGGGATATTTCCGAGAGCGAATAACCTCCTCATCATTGCGAGCGTAGCGAAGCAATCCAATGCGGCGCCTATGGATCGCCACGCCGCTTCGCGTCTCGCGATGACGATATTTATCCGGGTTATATTGACTCGAATTTGATCCGGGCATAAATCGCCTTCCGCAACAGGGAGACGATGATGAAGACCTATACCGCCTTCGCGCAGGAGATGTGGGTGGCGAGCGGCAGCTGCGCCGAGATCGTCGCAGCGCTCGCCGCCATGCCGGAAATGCCGCGCGCCGACGATCTGCTGGTGTTCGACGACGAGGACGGCCGCCAGATCGATTTCGACCCGCGCGAGACGCCCGAGCCGGAGGCGCCGCGCGGGCGTGGCCGCCCTGCCCTCGGCGTCGTCGCGCGCGAGGTGACACTGCTGCCCCGCCACTGGGACTGGCTGAACGAGCAGCCCGGCGGCGCATCGGCGGCCCTCCGCAAGCTGGTCGATGCCGCGCGCAAGGCGGAGGGCGACGGCGCGGGCCGTCGCAATGCCGCCTACCGCTTCCTCACCGCCATGGCCGGCGATCGGCCCGGTTACGAGGAGGCGATCCGCGCGCTCTACGCGGACGACCGTCCGCGCTTCGAAACGCTGGCCGCCGCCTGGCCGCGCGCGATCCGCGATTATGGCATCGGGCTGGCCTGGGGCTGATCGCAGCCGATACGCTCCATTAAGTCCCACCTCTTATGGTGCCGCTGCTTGTGGGCGAGGGCGGACATGCGCGGCGCGGTGATGATCCTGGGTTCGGCGATGATCTTCGGCCTCGCGGTCGGCAGCGGGCTGTCGCGTCACGCTCCGGCCCAGCCGGCGCCCGCGACCACCGCTGCCGCCACCGACGACTGGCGGACGCCCCACGCCAGCGGCGGCACCGTCGTGATCGATCGCGGCTGGCAGGGGCACTTCTTCACCGACGGCGATGTCGCGGGCAAATCGCTCAACTTCCTCGTCGATACCGGAGCCACAACCGTCGCGCTCAGCAAGGCGCAGGCGCGCTTCGTCGGCGTCGATGTCGATCACCTCAACTACGACCGCCAGATGCAGACCGCATCCGGCATCATCACCGCCGCCACCGTCACCCTGCCCCGCCTGCGCATCGGCGAGATCCAGCTGATGAACGTGCAGGCGACCGTGCTCGACACGCCGAGCGACATCGCGCTGCTCGGCCAGTCCTTCCTCGGTCGGATCGACACCGTGTCGATCGCCGGCGACCGGATGACGCTCATCAAGAGCTGAGCCGGCTTGCGCCCCGCCCGCCCGCATGGGATCGGGCGGCGATGGCCAAGCTCTATTTCTATTATGCGGCGATGAACGCCGGCAAATCGACCCAGCTGCTGCAATCCGCCTTCAACTATGCCGAGCGCGGGATGCGGACCCTGCTGTTCACCGCGAGCGTCCACGATCGCGGCGGCCATGGCGTGATCGATTCGCGGATCGGGCTGGAGGCGCAGGCCATGGCCTTCGATCCGGACACCGATCTCCACGCCGAGGTGTCCGACGCGCGGCAGGGCGGCGCGATCGGCTGCGTGCTGATCGACGAGGCGCAGTTCCTCACGCGGCCGCAGGTGCTCCAACTCGCCCGCGTCGCCGACGAGATGGGCGTGCCGGTGCTCTGCTATGGTCTCCGCACCGATTTCCGCGCCGAACTGTTCGAGGGTTCGGCGGCGCTGCTGGCGCTGGCGGACGTGCTTACGGAGATCAAGACGGTCTGCAATTGCGGCGCCAAGGCGACGATGAACCTGCGCATCGACGAGCGCGGAAACGCCGTCACCAGCGGCGCCCAGATCGGTATCGGCGGCAACGACCGCTACGTCGCATTGTGCCGGCGGCATTATATGGAACGCATCCGGGGCTAGGCACAGGTTGCGGCCTCAACGCTCTCCCCCTATATCGGTCCTGCCGTCCTTTCGGGGCCGGCTATGGTGATAAATGATAATGAGTGAGGCGCAGCGGACCCGGGGGCGGTACCCGGCGGCTCCACCACAACCCGGACGCAAGACCGGGCTTCTGATGGGGCCGAACTAGGATCGACGTGTGTACGAGCTTGCTATTTTTGCCCGGCCTGATTGAGCCGTAAAACCGATCAAAACCACAAGTGCCAACGACAACGAGGCGCTCGCCCTGGCCGCGTAACGAGTCCTAACGGATAAGTTACTTCAACCAGAGCGCGGTTCGGGCCGAACCGGGCAACAGAATCGGATACCGGCGGTACGGGGAGCACCGAGCAACAGAAGCTCCCCACTTCTCCCGTATTTCGGAACCATAGGACCGTCCCGCTCGCTTGTTTGCGCGATTGGGAGGATCGCCATGCGCCTGTTCGTGCTCAGCCTGCTCGCCCCGCCCCTGTTGGCGCTGCCCCTGCTCGCCGCCTGCCAGGAGAAGACGCAGGGCGATGCCGTGCGCCAGGCCTATGACAACAAGGCCGCGCAGATCGACCGGCAGGCCGAGCAGCAACCCACCAAGACCGCCAGGGACATCTATCACGACCAGGCCGATGCCTATCGCGAGGAAGGCAAGGATCGCGAGAAGGGACTGGAAGGCAGGTCGCCGAGCAGCGGACCCACTCCCCCTTCGGGCCAGCCCGCGCCGCAATAACAGGGCACCGCGGGTGCGTGACCGCATCAGGCTCTTCCAATGTAGGATTTCGTCTGTCACGGTCGCCGCATGACGATCCGTAACATTTGCGACCATCGCGCCAGTCCGTTCCGCTTCGGCGATGATACGTGTCAGACTTGTCAATTTCACGCGCCGGCCGTGAGCCGCGCATGAGCCTGTTCGGTCCTCTGAAGCCCATCGAGGCGCCGCCCGCCGACGCCGCGCACAAGCTGCATCGCACGCTCGGCTGGCCGCATCTGGTCGCGCTCGGCGTCGGCGCGATCGTCGGCACCGGCATCCTGACGCTGATCGGCACCGGCGCGGGCCTCGCCGGGCCGGGCGTGATCCTGTCCTTCCTGATCGCAGGCCTCGTCTGCGCCGCCGCCGCGCTCGCTTATGCCGAGCTCGCGACGATGATCCCGCAATCGGGATCGGCCTACACCTATTCCTACGTCGCGGTGGGCGAGACGATCGCGTGGATCGTCGGCTGGAGCCTGATCCTCGAATATTCGGTGGTCTGCTCGACGGTGGCGGTCGGCTGGTCGGGATATTTCACCGGCTTCATGGACGGCATCGGCTGGACCATCCCCAAGCAGCTGGCCAACGGGCCGGAGCTGGGCGGCGTCATCAACCTGCCGGCGGTCGCGATCATCGCGGTGGTGGCGGGTCTGCTGCTGGTCGGCACGCGCGAATCGGCGACGCTCAACGCGATCCTCGTGGCGCTCAAGATCGCGGCGCTGGCGATGTTCGTCGCGGTGGCGCTGCCGCATTTCGACGCGGCCAACTTCCACCCCTTCTTCCCCAACGGCGTGCTGCCCCATTCCGGGCCGGACCCGCTCCATCCGGACACGCTGATCAAGCTCGGCGTGCTGCCGGCGGCCTCGATCATCTTCTTCGCCTTCTACGGCTTCGATGCCGTCTCCACGGCTGCGGAAGAGGCCAAGAATCCCGGCCGCGACATGACGATCGGCATCGTCGGATCGATGGCGGCGTGCGTGGTGATCTACATGGTCATCGCCGCCACCGCGATCGGCGCGGCGCCGGTGGCGAGCTTCGCGCAATCGGCCGAGCCGCTGGCGCTGATCCTCCGATCGTTCGGCAGCACGACCGCCGCCAAGATCTTCGGCGCGGTCGCGATCATCGCGCTGCCGACGGTGATCCTCGCCTTCCTGTTCGGCCAGACGCGCATCTTCTTCGTGATGGCGCGCGACCGCCTGCTGCCCCCTGGCCTCGGCCGCGTTCACCCGAAGAGCGGCGTGCCGGTGGCGGTGACGATCGGCACCGCGATCATCGTGGCGGCGATCGCCGCCTTCCTGCCGCTGGCCGAGATCGCCGCGCTGGCGAACGCCGGCACGCTCTGCGCGTTCGTCGCCGTATGCGTATCGCTGGTGGTGCTGCGCAGGCGGGATCCGGGCCGGGTACGCGCCTTCCGCGTGCCCGCCGCGCCGCTGGTGGCAGCGATCGGCGTGATCGGCTGCCTCGGCCTGTTCGCGACGCTGCCGGTGGGCACGCAGCTACGCTTCTTCGCGTGGAACGCGATCGGGCTGGTCGTCTACTTCGCCTATGCGCGCCGGCGGAGCGCGGTAGCCTAGCCCCGCAGCGCCGCCGCCGCTTCCGCGCGCTGGCGGATCGCCGCCTCGTCGATCGCGCCGGACGGCACGAGCCACGAACCGCCGACGCACAACACGGCCGGTTCCGCCAGCCACTGCGGCGCGGTCTCGACGGTGATGCCGCCGGTCGGGCAGAAGCGCACGTCGCGGAACACGGACGCATAGGCCTTGAGCGCCTTCAGGCCGCCCACCGCCTCGGCGGGGAAGAACTTGAAGCGCGTCAGGCCGAGATCGAGGCCCGTCATGATGTCGGCCGGATTGGCGACGCCGGGGAGGAAATCGATGTCCGCGGCCGCCGCCGCCTTCACCAGCGGCGCAGTCAGGCCCGGCGAGACGATGAACGTCGCGCCCGCCGCCTGCGCATCGTGAAGCTGGCGCTCGTTGAGCACCGTGCCAGCACCCACCACCGCGCCCGGAACCTTGGCCATTTCGCGGATCGCATCGAGCGCGACCGGCGTGCGCAGCGTCACCTCCAGCAGCGGCAGGCCGCCAGCGACGAGCGATTCGGCGATCGGCACCGCATCCTCCAGCCGATCGATCACCAGTACCGGAATTACCGGCGCCTTGCGCATCAGGGCATCGACATCGGCCATCGTTCGTCTCCTTCGGATTTCCGCCGTCTAGCGCTGTCATCCGTTCCGCGAAAGGGGGCAGGCTAGCCAAAGGAATAGGCCGGCCCTATATCCGGAGGGAACGGAGGCAAAACGTACCGCTCGGTAAAAAATAGCTTGCCTTCGGTTGGACAGGGACTATTGCTGCGCCGCAATAGAAAGGGGCTCCATGACCCGCACCGTCGCTACCATCGCTACGTTCGCGCTGCTCGCCGCCTGTTCCAAGGGGAACCAGGCGCCGCCGGGGCCGCCGACTCCGCACGTCTCCGTCGCCCAGCCGCTCGTCCGCGATGTGGTCGACTGGGACGAATATGTCGGCAAGTTCGAGGCTCCGCAGAGCGTCAACATGTCCGCCCGCGTCACCGGCGTGGTGACGCAGATCCTGTTCCGCAACGGGCAGGATGTCCGCGCCGGCCAGCCGCTGTTCGTGATCGATCCGCGCCCGTTCCGCGCCTCGCTGGAGCAGGCGGAGGCGCAGGTCGCCTCGGCGCGCGCGACGCTCACCAACGCCAGGTCCGTCGCTGCCCGCTCGGCCGAACTGGTCAAGGTGCAGGCGGTCAGCAAGGAAGAGCTGGAGAACAACCAGGCGCAGGTCCGCACCGCGCAGGCGAGCCTGCAGGCCGCCATCGCCGCCGCCGACAATGCCCGCCTGAACCTCAGCTTCACCACGGTGCGCGCGCCGGTTTCGGGCCGCGTGTCGGACAAGCGCGTATCGCTGGGCGACCAGGTGATCGCCAACCAGACGCTGCTGACCACGGTCGTTTCGCTCGATCCGATCTGGTTCTCGTTCGATGGTGCCGAGAGCTTCTACCTGAAATATCTGCGCGAAGCGCAGCAGGGGCAGCGCGGATCGTCGCGGTCGGCCGCCAATCCGGTGCAGATCCAGCTGTCCGACGAGACGGGCTATAACTGGCACGGCCGGATGGAGTTCGTCGACAACGCGCTCGATCCCAACACCGGCACGATCCGCGCCCATGCCGTGGTCGCCAATCCCAAGCATTTCCTGACGCCCGGCATGTTCGGCCGCGCCCGCCTGCTCGGCTCGGGCCATTATCAGGCGATGCTGGTGCCCGACGAGGTGATCACCGCCGACCAGTCCCGCAAGCTGGTCTTTGTCGTCGGACGGGACGGGAAGGTGGTGCAACGCACCGTCGAGACCGGGCCGGAGGTGCAGGGCCTGCGCGCGATCCGCGACGGCCTCGCGCCCACGGACCTCGTCGTGCTGGACGGCATCGCCGCTCTCCAGCCCGGCATGGCGGTGGACGCGAAGCGCACGGTGATCAAGCCGCGCGCGCCCGATACCTCGCCTTCCACCCCGGCCGTCACCGTGCCGCAGGCCTCCACCGCCACCACGGCGGGCTGATTTAGGACGCGTCCATGCGCTTCCCGCATTTCTTCATCGAACGGCCGATCTTCGCGGCGGTGCTGTCGATCCTGATCGTGATCGTCGGCGCCATCTCCTATCCGCAGCTGCCGGTCTCGCAATATCCGCAGATCGCGCCACCGACCGTGGTGGTGACGGCGACCTATCCCGGCGCCACCGCCGAGACGCTGGCTGACACCGTCGCGGTGCCGATCGAGCAGCAGGTCAACGGCGTCGAGGGCATGATCTACATGTCCTCCTCATCGGTCGGCGACGGCACGATGACGCTCACGATCAGCTTCAAGCAGGGCGTCGATCCCGATCAGGCGCAGGTTCTGGTGCAGAACCGCGTGTCGGAGGCCGAGCCGCGCCTGCCGCAGGAAGTGCGCAATATCGGCGTGACGGTGCGCAAGAATTCGCCCGACTTCCTGATGGCGGTGGCCTTCTATTCGCCCGACCATTCGCTGTCGGAGCAATATATCTCCAACTACGTCACCCTGCAGGTGACCGACCGGATCAAGCGCATCCAGGGCGTCGGCAACACGCTGGAGATCGGCGCGCGCGACTATGCGATGCGTATCTGGATCGATCCGGATCTGGCCCAGTCGCGCGATCTGACGGTCGACGAGATCGTCGCAGCGATCCAGGCGCAGAACGCACAGGTCGCGGCCGGTTCGGTCGGCGCCCCGCCCTTCGGCAAGAATGGCGGCGCCTTCCAGCTCGGCGTGCAGGCGCTCGGCCGCCTGACCACGCCCGAGCAGTTCGGCGACATCATCCTGAAGCGCGGCACCGACGGCAGCCTGACCCGCCTGCGCGACGTCGCGCGGATCGAGCTGGGTGCGCAGGACTACACCACCAACGGCTATTACAGCGGCCAGCATGCCACATTGCTCGGCGTGCAGCAGTTGCCCGGCTCCAACGCGCTCGCCACCGCCGATGCGGTGAAGGCCGCGCTCGCGGACTCGGCCAAGAGCTTCCCGCCGGGCATGGCCTACAAGATCGCCTACCACCCGACCGACTATATCTCGGCCTCGATCGAGGAGGTGCAGCACACGCTCTATATCGCGCTGATCCTCGTCTCGATCGTGGTGTTGCTCTTCCTGCAGAGCTGGCGCGCCGCGATCGTGCCGCTGATCGCGATCCCGATCTCGCTGATCGGTGCGTTCGCGGTGCTCGAGGCGTTCGGGTTCAGCCTCAACAACCTGTCGTTGTTCGGGCTGGTGCTGGCGATCGGCATCGTCGTCGACGACGCCATCGTCGTGATCGAGAATATCGAGCGCCTGATGGCGGAGGAAGGCCTCACCCCGCGCGAGGCCGCGCACAAGACGATGGACGAGGTCTCCGGCGCGCTGATCGCGATCGCCCTGGTGCTGTGCGGCGTGTTCGTGCCGACCGCGTTCATCCCCGGCATTTCGGGCCAGTTCTACCAGCAGTTCGCGCTCACCATCGTGTCGGCCACCGCGATCTCGGCCTTCGTGTCGCTGACGCTGTCGCCGAGCCTCGCCGCATTGCTGCTCAAACCGCACGAGCATGGCCACGAACAGCGCGTGCCGACGGGTGTGCGCGGCTATCCGGCGCGCTTCGCCAACGGGTTCAACCGCGTGTTCGATTCGATGTCGGAGCGTTACGGCCGCCTGACCGGCAAGCTGGTCCGCCGGCTCGTACTGGTCGGCATCGCCTATGTCTGCCTGATCGGTCTTGCGGTGTGGCGCTTCGGCGCGACCCCGACCGGCTTCATCCCCGCGCAGGATCAGGGCTATCTGATCGGCGTCGTCCAGATGCCGCCGGGCACCTCGCTCGAACGGACCGACCAGGTCGTCCAGCAGGTGCAGAGCATCGTGCTCAAGAATCCGGCGCTCGAAGGCACCGTCGCCTTCACCGGCTTCGACGGCGCGACCTTCACGACCGCGCCCAACGCCGCCGTGGTGTTCACGCCGCTCAAGGCCAAGGGCTCGCGCGCCGACATCGATCAGGTGACCGCCGAGCTGCGCAAGTCGCTCGCCCAGGTGACGGCAGGCAACATCCTCCTGATCCCGCCGCCCCCGGTTTCGGGCATCGGCACCGGCGGCGGCTGGAAGATGGAGATCGAGGACCGCAGCGGTGCCGGCTATCAGGCGCTCGAAAAGGCCGCGTTCGGCATGATGATGGGGGCGAACAAGGCCAAGGGCATCCAGGCCGCCTTCACCACCTTCAACACCAAGACGCCGCGCCTGTTCGCCGACATCGATCGCGAGAAGGCCGAGCAGATCGGCGTGCCGGTGGAGAATATCTTCTCGACGCTCGGCACCTATCTGGGCTCCACCTACATCAACGACTTCAACTATCTCGGCCGCACCTGGCGCGTCACCGCGCAGGCGGACGCCAGCTTCCGCCAGCAAAGCTCGGACATCGAGCGGCTGCGGACGCGGGCGACCGGTGGCGGCACCGTGCCGCTGGCGGCCGTGCTGAAGATGGAGAATGACGCCGGCCCGTGGCGCGTGGTCCGCTACAACCTGTATCCGTCCGCGGAACTGCAGGGCGATACCGCGCACGGCTTCTCGTCGGGCCAGTCGCTCAAGACGATGGCGGGCCTCGCCCAGCAGGTGCTGCCCAAGGGCATGACCTTCGAGTGGACCGACCTCGCCTATCAGCAGGAGCAGGCGGGCAATACCGGCATCTACGTGTTCGGTCTGGCCGTGCTGTTCGTCTTCCTGCTGCTCGCCGCGCAGTATGAGAGCGTGATCCTGCCGCTGGCGGTGATCCTGATCGTGCCGATGTGCCTGCTCGCCGCGATCGTCGGCGTGGGGCTGATGAGGATGGACAACAACATCCTGACCCAGATCGGTCTCGTCGTGCTGGTCGGCCTCGCCGCGAAGAACGCCATCCTGATCGTCGAGTTCGCCCGCCAGGGCGAGGATGACGGCCTCAGCCACCGGGAAGCGGCCGAACGCGCCGCCCACCAGCGCCTGCGCCCGATCCTGATGACCTCGATCGCGTTCATCCTCGGCGTGCTGCCGCTGGTGATCTCCAACGGCCCCGGCTCCGAGATGCGCAAGGCGCTCGGCGTGGCGGTGTTCTTCGGAATGATCGGCGTGACCTTCTTCGGCCTGATGTTCACGCCCAGCTTCTACGTGATCACCAAGATGCTCGGCGAGAAGGTGCAGGACAAGGTGCGGGGCTGGCGCCGCAGGAAACCCGGCGAGACTGTCGCCGAGGGAGGCTATTGAGATGATCCGCCGCCTTCGTGGCCCGCTGGCCACCCTGCCCGCGCTGGCGCTCGCCGCCTGCGCCGTGGGACCGAACTACAAGCCGCCGGTCGTCCAGCCGGATGCGAAGCAGCCCTTCGTCGAGGGGCAGGCATCCACCATGCTGTCCGGCCAGCCTCTGCCGGACAAATGGTGGGAGATGTTCCAGGATCCGGCGCTCGATCGCCTGATTCAGGACGCCTTCGCCTACAACACCGACATCCGCGTCGCAGATGCCAATCTGCGCCAGGCGCGCGGCGTGCTGCTGCAGCAGCGGGCGGGCCTGTTCCCCACCACCACCGTCTCGGGCCAGTATTCGCGCAACCGCACCGGCGTCGACAGCCTCGGCGCGCAACCCGGCGCGGCGGGCGCGATCCCGGCCGGGGTCGACGGCTTCGACTACAACCTCTTCCAGGCCGGGTTCGACGCCAGCTACGAGGTCGACATCTTCGGCCGCGTCCGCCGTTCGATCGAGGCGGCGAAGGGCGACGAGCAGGCGGCCCGCGCCCAGCTCGACGCGGCGCGGATCACGATCGCCGCGTCGGTGGCGCAAGCCTATGCCGACGCCTGCGGCTATGCGGCGCAGGCCGATGTCGCGCGCGACACGGCGCGGCTGCAGGGCGACACGCTGAAGCTCACCCAGCGGCTGCTCGATGCCGGGCGCGGCACCCGCCGCGATGTCGATCAGGCGGCGGTGACGGTCGAGCAAGCCAATGCGCAGGTGCCCCAGCTCGAAGCCGAGCGGCGCGCCCAGCTCTACGCGCTCGCCGCGCTGACCGGCCGCCCGCCCGCCGAGATCGACGGCGAGGCGCAGGCCTGCCACATCGTGCCCAAGGTGAAGACGGTGATCCCGGTCGGCGACGGCGCCACACTGCTCGCCCGCCGTCCGGACGTGCGCGCCGCCGAGCGGACGCTCGCCGCCGACACCGCGCGGATCGGCGTCGCCACCGCCGCTCTGTTTCCGAGTGTCAGCCTGCTGGGTTCGGTGAACTCCACCGGGACCAAGGGCAGCCAGCTTGGTACGGCCAAGTCGTTCGGCTTCTCGGTCGGCCCGCTGATCCAGTGGAACTTCCCGAACATTCTGGCGGCCAAGGCGCAGATCAAGCAGGCCAGGGCCGGCACCGACGCCTCGCTCGCCACCTTTCAGGGCACGGTCCTGACGGCGCTCAAGGAGACCGAGAGCGCGCTCGCCCGCTATGCCGCGGCGCTCGATCAGAATGCGGCACTCGGCCGTGCGGCGGATGCCGCCGACGATGCCGCCAAGCTTTCGCGCATCCGCTTCGATTCGGGCCGCGACAATTTCCTCAACCTGCTGGTCTCCGAACAGGATCGCGCTTCGGCGCGTTCGGCGCTCGCCCAGTCGGATCAGGCGGTTGCCGACGCGCAGGTTTCGCTGTTCAAGGCGCTGGGCGGCGGCTGGGAGAATGCCCCGCCGATCGCCAATGCGGCGCCCGGCGCGGTGTCCGGCAACCCCTCTGTGCAGCGCGGCAGCTTCGCTGTGCCTGTTTCACAGAAGAGCAATTAAGCTGCGCTGCAACATAACATTATTTCATAGGCCTCTTTTCCTCGCTCCTGCCCGGCGCTAGGGAGCCGATCGGGTCTGCGCGTCGTTGGTGACGCGCGGGGCACCCGTGAGGAGGATCAGAATGGCCGACGAGCCGGGCCGCAACCTGCGGTCGCTCTCGCTGCACGTGCCCGAGCCGAAATATCGGCCCGGCGATACGGTGTCGTTCGACGATATGGAGTTTCCGGCGGCCGGCAGTGTCGCGCGACCCGATATCGCCGCCGATCCGGCGACGCTGCGGGACTATCCCTTCACCCTGATCCGCGTGCTCGATCCGGACGGCCAGGCCGTCGGCGAGTGGAACCCGCGACTCGAGCCGGACCGCATCCGCGCCATCCTGCGCGCCATGATGCTGACCTGCGCGTTCGACGACCGCATGTTCCGCGCCCAGCGCCAGGGCAAGACGAGCTTCTACATGAAGTGCACCGGCGAGGAGGCGATCGCCGTATCGCAGGCCATGGCGCTCGATCGCGACGACATGTGCTTCCCCTCCTACCGCCAGCAGGGTCTGCTGATCGCGCGCGACTGGCCGCTCATCGACATGATGTGCCAGATCTATTCCAACGCGGGCGACCGGCTGAAGGGCCGCCAGCTGCCGATCATGTATTCGTCGAAGGAAGCCGGCTTCTTCTCGATCTCGGGCAATCTCGGCACGCAATATCCGCAGGCGGTGGGCTGGGCGATGGCGTCGGCCGCCAAGGGCGACACCCGCATCGCGGCGAGCTGGGTCGGAGAGGGCACCACGGCGGAGGGCGACTTCCACGCCGCCTGCACCTTCGCATCCGTGTTCCGCGCGCCGGTGGTGCTGAACATCGTCAACAACCAGTGGGCGATCTCCTCCTTCGCGGGCTTCGCGGGCGGCGAATCGACGACGTTCGCGGCGCGCGGCCTCGGCTACGGCATCGCGGCGCTGCGCGTGGACGGCAACGACGCGCTCGCCGTCTATGCCGCGACCGAGTGGGCCGCCGAGCGCGCCCGCTCCAACCACGGCCCGACCCTGATCGAGCATTTCACCTATCGGGTGGAAGCCCACTCGACCTCGGACGATCCCAGCGCCTACCGTCCGGCCGACGAGGGCCTGCACTTCCCCCTCGGCGATCCGATCGAGCGGCTGAAGCAGCATCTCATCAGGATCGGCGAGTGGGACGATGCCAGCCACGAGGCGCTTCAGGCCGAAGTGACCGCGCAGGTCCGCGATGCGGGCAAGGAGGCCGAGAAGCTCGGCACCCTGTCCGGCACCGCCTTCAACCACGGCTTCGAGACCAGCTTCGAGGACGTGTTCGCCGAAATGCCGCCGCACCTCAGGGAACAAATGGGACAGAGCCTCGAAGAGCGGAGGGTCGCCGGCGTATGACGCGGATGAACATGATCCAGGCGATCAATTCCGCCATGGACGTCTGCATGGAGCGCGACGACGGCGTCACCGTGCTGGGCGAGGATGTCGGCTATTTCGGCGGCGTGTTCCGCGCCACTGCCGGTCTGCAGAAGAAATACGGCAAGAACCGCGTTTTCGACGCGCCGATCAACGAGTGCGGCATCATCGGCGTGTCGATTGGCATGGCCGCCTACGGCCTGCGCCCGGTGCCCGAGATCCAGTTCGCCGACTACATCTATCCTGGCATGGACCAGCTGATCTCGGAAGCGGCGCGGCTGCGCTATCGCTCGGCGGGCGACTTCACCTGCCCGATCACGGTGCGCTCGCCCTTCGGCGGCGGCATCTTCGGCGGCCAGACCCACTCGCAGTCGCCCGAGGGCATCTTCACCCACGTCTCGGGCCTCAAGACGGTGATCCCGTCCAACCCCTATGACGCCAAGGGTCTCCTCATCGCCGCGATCGAGGATCCGGACCCGGTGCTCTTCTTCGAGCCCAAGCGCATCTACAACGGCCCGTTCGACGGCCATTACGATCGCCCGGTCCAACCCTGGTCCAAGCATGACTCGTCCGAGGTGCCGGAGGGCTATTACAACGTGCCGCTCGGCAAGGCCGCCGTGGTGCGCGCCGGCGAAGCGGTGACGGTGCTCTGCTACGGCACGATGGTCCACGTCGCGCTGGGCGTGGCGCAGGAGAGCGGCGTGGATGCCGAGATCATCGATCTGCGCACGCTGGTGCCGCTCGACATCGAGACGATCGCCGCCTCGGTCGAAAAAACCGGCCGCTGCGTGATCGTCCACGAGGCGACGCGCACCTCGGGCTTCGGCGCGGAGCTTTCGGCGCAGGTGCAGGAGCGCTGCTTCCACCATCTCGAGGCCCCGATCGAGCGCGTCACCGGGTGGGACACGCCCTACCCGCACAGCCTCGAATGGGCCTATTTCCCCGGACCCGTCCGCTTGGGCCAGGCGCTCAAGCGCGTGATGAAGGATTGATCGCATGGCGCGCGTAAACTTCCGCCTCCCCGATATCGGCGAAGGCATCGCCGAGGCCGAGATCGTGACCTGGCATGTGAAGGTCGGCGATCATGTCGAGGAGGACCAGCCGGTCGCCGACATGATGACCGACAAGGCGACCGTCGAGATGGCGGCGCCGGTTTCGGGCAAGGTGATCGAGGTGGCCGGCGCGGTCGGCGACCAGATCGCGATTGGATCGACGCTTGTGGTGTTCGAGACCGAGGGCGGCGAAGAGGCCGCGCCTGCTCCGGCCGCGAAAGAAGAGCCGGCGGCGCAACCCTCTCCCCTCCCTGAAAGGGAGGGGTCGGGGGTGGGTTACTCGCAAGGAACTGCCGCGCCCGCCCCGAGCGAACCCACCCCCAGCCCCTCCCTTTCAGGGAGGGGAGAAGAAGGTCGCAAAGTCCTCGCCTCCCCCGCCGTGCGCCAGCGCGCCAAGGAGCTGGGCGTCGATCTTGCGCAGGTCCACCCCGCCGCCGGCGACCGGGTGAAGCATTCCGATCTCGATGCCTTCCTGAAATATCAGGGTGGCGGCTCGGCCCCGGCTCGCTCTTATGCGGCCGCGCCGATCGCCGCCGGTGAGGACGAGATCGAGGAGATCAAGGTCACCGGCCTGCGCCGCCGCATCGCCGAGAACATGGCCGAGGCGAAGCGCCGCATCCCGCACTTCGCCTATGTCGACGAGGTGGACGTCACCGCCGTCGAGGCGCTCCGCGCCGCGATGAACGAGACGCGCGGCGAGCGGCCCAAGCTCACCATGCTACCCTTCCTGATCCGTGCGATCACCAAGGCCGCGCGGGACTTCCCGATGGTCAACGCCCGCTTCGACGACGAGGCCGGTGTGGTGCAGCGCCACTCCGCCGTCCATCTCGGCATGGCGACGCAGACCGATGCGGGCCTCTCCGTCCCCGTCATCCGCGACGCGCAGACCTACGACGTGTGGGGCTTGGCGGGTGAGATCGTCCGCCTCGCCGACGCCACCCGGCGCGGCAAGGCGAAGCGCGAGGAACTGTCCGGCTCCACCATCACGCTCACTTCGTTGGGCGCGCTCGGCGGCATCGTTTCCACCCCGGTGATCAACCGGCCGGAAGTGGCGATCGTCGGCGTCAACAAGATGGTCGAGCGGCCGGTGGTGATCGACGGCCGCATCGAGGTGCGCAAGATGATGAACCTCTCCTCCTCCTTCGACCATCGCGTGGTCGACGGGATGGATGCGGCGAAATTCATCCAGGCGATCCGCCGGCTGATCGAGGTGCCGGCGCTGCTGTTCGCGGACTGATTTGAGAGGACGGGGCCTCAGGCCCCCATGCGAGGGCGGAACAGGCGTCCGCCCTCGGTGACCAGGATGATGCCGAGCGCCGACACGCCGGCCAGCGCGAAGCCGATGGTCAGCGGCAGCGTCGTGCCGTCGAAATGCTGGCCGATCCAGTAGCCGATCAGCGACCCGGCGACGACCGTCACGAAACCCTGCACCGACGCGGCCGTGCCCGCCACGTCGGCCAGCGGCTCCATCGCCATCGCGCCGAAGTTGGACATGGAGAGGCCGAACCCGAACATCGCGATGCCCTGGCAGACCGCGAAGGTCGCGATCGTCTCGTGCCCCGTCGCCGCGATCGCCAGATGCACCAATTCGGCCGCCACGAAGCAGAGCAAGGCGCTGTGCGACACGCGCCGCGTACCCAGCCGCTCGACCACGCGCGAGTTCACCAGCGAGGCCACCGCCATCATCCCCGCGATCCCGGCGAACACCGCAGGCATCATCTTCGGCGCATGGAAGCTGTCGGCGAAGATCTGCTCCACCGAATTGATGAAGCCGTATAGCGCGCCGCTCAGCACCGTCTGCGCCAGCATGTAGCCCACCGCCTGCCGCGCCGTCAGCGAGCGAGCGATCGCGCGGGACACCGAGACCGGATCGATCGGCCGGCGATATTCGGGATGCAGCGTTTCCGGCAGACGCCACGCGATCCAGCCGAGCAGCAACACCGCATAGACGGTGAGCGCCCCGAACAGGCCCCGCCACGGCAGGAACCACATCAGCACCTGCCCGATCGACGGCGCCAGCACCGGCACGGCGAGGAAGACCATGAAGGCCAGGCTCATCACCCGCGCCATCTGCCGGCCGCCATAGCAATCGCGGACCACCGACACATTGACGACACGCACAGCCGCCACCGCGATGCCCTGCAGCAGCCGCGCCACGAGCAGCAGCTCGAAACTGGGGGCGACGGCGGCGAAGAAGCTGGTCAACGCATAGCCGGCGGCGCCTGCGATCAGCATCGGCTTGCGACCGAACCGGTCCGAAACCGGCCCGTAGACGAGCTGCGCCACGCCGAAGCCGAGCAGGAAAGTCGTGATGATCAGCTGCCGCCGATTCTCGTCTTCCACGCCCAGCGACGATCCGATCGCGGGCAGCGCCGGCAGCATCGTATCGATGGCGAGGCCAACCACCGCCATCATCGCCGCGATCAGCGCGACGAACTCGCGGAAGCTCATCCCTGCATGGGGACCGGGCATCGCGATATGGGGTGCCATGCGCGCGTCGGGGGTGGCGGCCGTCATGCCGCGTTCCTTACGCCCATGGCTTGGCGGCGCAACCCCTATGCTGCACCTGCGAAGGGATTAGCGGCAATGCTTCTCCGCGAAGGCGGTCGCCGCCCCCAGCAGGCCGGGCTGCGGGTGCGTGATAAGCTTCACCGGAATCTGCGCCATCCGCGCCTCGAACCGGCCCTTGGCGGTGTAGCGGCCGGAAAAGCCGGAGATTGGCAGGTGATCGGCGATCCGTACACCGACGCCGCCGGCGATCACCGTCCCGTTCCACGCGCCGTGGGCCAGCGCGAGGTCGCCCGCCACCGATCCCAGCGACAGGCAGAAGCGATCGAGCGCCGCCGAGGCGAGCACGTCGTCGCCGGACAGCGCCAGCTTCCACAATTCCTTGTCGTCGATGTCCGGCGCGACATTGCGGCCCTCGATCGCGGCCAGCGCCTCGTACAGATTGACGAGGCCGGGGCCGGCGACGATCCGCTCCACCGACACGCGGCGATAGCGGGTACGCAGGCGCTGGAGGATCTGGTCCTCCAGTTTGTCGAGCGGGGCGAAGTCGATATGCCCGCCCTCGGTGGTGATCACGGTGATGTGGCCGCGATGGCCGCGATGGAGCTGCGCCACGCCCAGGCCGGTGCCGGGGCCGACAATGCTGATCGCGCCCTCCTTGCCCAGCGGCTCGTCCGGCCCGCAGATATGCTGGAGATATTCGGGGCCGACCCGGCTGACCGCATAGGCGACCGCGCCGAAATCGTTGACCAGCTCGTAGCGGTCGAGCCCCAGCATCGACGGGATCAGAGCGGGCCGCAACACCCAGGGGCTGTTGGTGAGCTTGAGCACCGCACCGTCCACCGGGCCGGCGAAGGAAATCGCGCCGTCCTTTGGCAGCGGACGGCCGAGCTTTTCGGCGAACGCCTCCCACGCGCTGCGCAGGCTGGCATAGGCATGGGTGGGGAGCGTGACGACCTCGCCCAGCTCGATCGCGCCATTGTCCTTCACCGTCGCGATCGTGAAGCGCGCGTTGGTCCCGCCAATGTCGACGGCGACGAGTTCAGTCATTCAGCCTCTCCAAATCCGGCCTGCGTCGAATGTCGCAGCGACGGCAACCGTTCCCGCGGGGCTGTTAGCATTGTTATCCGCATGATGACAGCGCTTGTCATTGTCAACGATGTCAGCCAGACAGGACGTGAAGCGACCGCCACCCGAGCCGTCGCCAGGGGAGAGAGACATGCGCATCATGCTGGCCGTCGGGCTTGGCCTGCTCGCGAGCACGTCGGCGATCGCGCAGACGCCGCCGGCCGCCACCGCCCATCCGGCGCTCTGGCCGAAGGCGCACAGCGTCGGGCTGGTCGATCCGAAGACCGAGGCGTTCGTCACGCAGTTGATGAAGCGGATGACGCTGCGCGAGAAGGTCGGCCAGATGATCCAGGGCGACATCTCCTCGATCAAGCCGGAGGAATTGCGCGACTATCCGCTGGGTTCGGTGCTGGGTGGCGGCAATTCCCCGCCGCTTTCGGGCAATGACCGCGGGCCGGTGGGCGACTGGATCAGGACGGCCGAGGCCTTCCGCCAGGTTTCGATCGAGAAGCGGCCGGGCCATGTGCCGATCCCGACGATCTTCGGCATGGATTCGGTGCACGGCAATTCCAACGTGATGGGCGCGACCGTCTTCCCGCACAATATCGGCCTCGGCGCGATGCGCGATCCGGCGCTGATGGAGAAGATCGGCGCGGTGACGGCGGCGGAGAGCGCCGCCTCCGGCTTCGACTGGGCGTTCGGGCCGACCGTCACGGTGCCGCAGGACGATCGCTGGGGCCGCACCTACGAAGGCTATTCGGAGCGACCCGACATCACGAAGCTCTACGCCGCCGCGATGGTGCGCGGGCTGCAGGGCGCGCCGGGCACGACGCGGATCCAGAACGGCCAGGTCGCCGCATCGATCAAGCATTTCCTCGCCGACGGCGGCACCCATGACGGCATCGACCAGGGTGATGCGGAGATCGACGAGCAGACGCTGATCGAAACGCACGCCCCCGGCTACATCTCCGGCATCGATGCCGGTGCGATGACGGTGATGGCCAGCTTCTCCTCGTGGAACGGGGTGAAGAACCACGGCAACAAGAGCCTGCTGACCGACGTGCTCAAGGGCCGACTGGGCTTTCAGGGCTTCGTCGTCGGCGACTGGAACGCGCACGGTCAGGTGCCCGGCTGCACGCCCGGCGACTGCGCCGCGACTTTCAACGCGGGCCTCGACATGGCGATGGTGCCCAACGACTGGAAGGCGCTGTTCGACAACACGCTGCGCGAGGTGCAGGAGGGCAAGATCCCGATGGCCCGCGTGGACGATGCGGTGCGCCGCATCCTGCGTGTGAAGGCGAAGCTCGGCCTGTTCGATCCGGCGCGGCCCTACGAGCACAAGGCCGAACTGGGCGCGCCGGAGCATCGTGCGGTGGCGAGGGCTGCGGTCGCGGAGTCGCTCGTGCTGCTCAAGAACAATGGCGCTCTGCTCCCGATCAGGCCGGGCCAGAACGTGCTCGTCACCGGCAGCCACGCCGACGATGTCGGCCTGCAATCGGGCGGCTGGACGCTCTCGTGGCAGGGCACCGGCAACACCAATGCGGACTTCCCCGGCGCGACGACGATCTGGGGCGGCCTCAAGTCCGCGATCGAGGCGGCGGGCGGCACCGCGACGCTCAGCACCGACGGCCGTGTGCACGGGCCGAAGCCCGATGTCGCGGTCGTGGTGTTCGGCGAGCAGCCCTATGCCGAGATGGTCGGCGACATATCGACGCTGGAATTCCAGCCCGGCGATAAGCAGGCGCTGACGCAGCTGAAGGCGTTGAAGGCGCAGGGCATCCCCGTCGTCTCCGTGTTCCTGTCGGGCCGCCCGCTCTGGGTGAATCCGGAGCTCAACCAGTCCGACGCGTTCGTCGCCGCCTTCCTGCCCGGCAGCGAGGGCGAAGGCGTGGCCGACGTGCTGGTCGCGAAGAAGGACGGCACGCCGAACCGCGATTTCCGGGGCAAACTCAGCTTCAGCTGGCCGAAGAATGCGGGGCAGTTCGCCAACAATGTCGGCCAGCCGGGCTACGATCCGCTGTTCGCCTACGGCTACGGCCTCACCTATGCGAGCCACGTCACGGTGCCGCATCTGAGTGAAGTACCGGGCATCGACGCCTCGCTCGCCAACATCGCGACCTACTTCACACCGGGCAAGGTGGCCCCGCCGTGGAGGCTCGCCGCCGACGGCGCGGTGACCGAGAAGAATGTCGATGGCGCCGGGCGGCAGGAAGCGGCGCGCCAATATGCCTTCACCGGTGCCGGCCATGTCCGCGTCTCCGGCCCGACCGTCGACCTCTCCCGCCAGACCAACGCGCAGATGAGCCTGCGCATCGACTATCGCGTCGATACGAAGCCGGCGGGCAAGGTGATGCTCGGCGTGGGTGACACGGGCGCGATCGACGCCACCAGCCTGTTTGCCGCCGCGACGCCCGGAACATGGACCAGTGCCAAGGTGCCGCTCGACTGCTTCCGCAAGGCGGGCGCCGACGTGGCGAAGGTATCACAGCCGTTCGTGCTGGGCGCGGGCACGGGCTTCACCGTCTCGATCGTCGGGATCAAGCTGGACGCCGACCCGGCGGGATCGGCTTGCCCGGCATCGTGACCGGGATCAGCCTTCCGCCATCTTGAGCAGCAGCGCCCATTCGTCCGGCTCCACCTTCGAGACGGACAGGCGCGACTGCTTGAGCATCATCAGCTCGGCAAACTTCGGCTCGGCCTTGATCGCAGCGAGCGTCACCGGATGCGCCAGCGGGCGCACCGGCTTCACCGCGACGCTCGCCCACTTGCCGTCGTCGCCGTCGGGCTGCCAGGTGCGCGTCACCGCCATGATGCCGACTGCCGCCTTCTCGGTGTTGGAATGGTAGAACAGCGCCTCGTCGCCGACCGCCATCTCCTTCAGGAAATTGCGCGCGGTATAGTTGCGCACGCCGTTCCACTCGGTCGCGCCGTCGCGGACCAGATCGTCCCATGAATACGCGTCCGGCTCGGACCGCAGCACCCAATAGGCCATGTGCTTATCCCTCTCCCGTAGCCTTGGGCCGGCGCACCATCAGGGTCATGCGCGCGGACGCGATCAGCTTGTCGCGATCCTCCTGCCAGGCGAAGGCTTCGACATTGGCGATGCGGGTGCCGAGCCGCAGGATGGTCGCCGCCGCGAAGGTCTCGCGCTCGCGGCCGCCGCGCATGTAATCGACGGTGACGTTGATCGGCTTGATACTGACGCCCGGCTCGTCGCGCAGCCTCTCGAGCACCGTGCCGAGCGCTGCGATCTCCAGCAGGCCGGCGATCGCGCCGCCGTGCAGAAAATGCGGGCGCCCCATCACGGACACGGCGAAGGGCAGCCGGAACAGCGGGCCGTCCTCCCCCGCCTCCGCCGAAATGCCGAGGAAGCGCGCGTAGGGCGGCAGCTTGGGCACTCCCGCCATCACGCCGCGTCCGTCATCATGAAGGTGCCGGCCACGTGCGCGATCGGATCGTCCGGATCGCCGTCATGCGCCATGCCGCGCACGAAGGCGACGCGGCGGGTCAGCCGGTAACATTCGCCGCGCCCCACCACGCTGCGGCCCGGCGTCGCGGCGCGCAGGTAATCGACGCGCAGGTCCAGCGTCGCCTGCGGGGCGAGCGCGCCGCGCCGGACCCAGATCGCCATGCTCGTCGCCATGTCCATCAGCGTGATGATCGGGCCGGAGGCGAGCACACCCGTGGTCGTGTCGCCAACCAGATCCTCGCGATAGTCGATCGCCAGTTCCATCCAGTCGGCCCCGTGCGCGACATAACGCGCGCCGATCGCGGCATTGTGGCCGAGCGAGGTGACCATGCGCGTGGCGGCGACGGGATCGAAGGTGCTGGGCGTGTTTCCTGCCATGCCATCGCGATAGCCGCCGCCCGCGCGGGCCGCAATGTCGCCGGCGGTTGCGATGGCGTGAGACGCGGGGCAAGGTCGCCCCGTTCCAGACGGGGAGTTTGCCGATGCGTCGTTCCGTGTTCCTGCTGCCACTGCTGATCGCGGCGGCTCCCACACCCCAGGCATCGCACGGCGACTGGAACGCGCGCTTCCTCACGCTCTCCAACGACGAATATCTCTGGCGGCTCGCCGACAGCGGCCAGCCGACCGAGCGCGGCCCGGCGGCGATCATGCCGCCGCACCTGCCAGACGTCTCTCCGCAGGCGCAGGCGGCGCGCGCCGCCCGGTGGAACGACACGCTCAAGCAACTCGATGCCATCCCGCAATCGGCGCTGACGCCGGAGAACCGCATCAACTACGCCGTCTATCGCGGCCAGATCGAGGCGCTCGCCGCCGAGCAGCATTTCCGCGAATGGGAGAAGCCGGTCAATTCGGACTCGCCCTTCTGGCAGGTCGACGTCGATCCCAAGCCGCTGCGCAGCGAGCAGGAGTATCTCAACTACATCAGCCGGCTTTCTGAAATGCCGCGCTATATCGACCAGCAGATCGCCAACATGAAGGCGGGCGAAGCACGCGGCTTCACTGCCCCCAAGGCGACACTGGAAGGCCGCGACGGATCGATCGCGGCGGTGGCGGACGCGAAAACCGCCGAAGAGACCGGCTGGTGGGCGCCGTTCAAGGAGATGCCGAACACCATTACTGCCGCGCGGGCGGAGGAGCTTCGCAAACAGGCTCGTTCGGTGATCATGGCGAAGGTGGTGCCGGCCTACGCCAAGCTGCTCGGCTATTGGAAGGCCGATTACTTCCCCCATGCCAACCCGGTGCTGGCGGCCGAGAAGCTGCCCGACGGCGAGGCCTATTACGCGTCCAAGATCCGCGAATTCACCACGCTCGACATGACGCCGGACCAGATCCACGCCTACGGCTTGCAACAGGTCGCCTCGATCCACGCCGAAATGCTGGAGGTGATGAAGCAGACCGGCTTCAAGGGCGATTTCCCGGCCTTCCTCCAGTTCCTCCGCACCGATCCGCAATTCTACGCCAAGACCCCGCAGGCCCTGCTCGATCGCGCCGCCTGGGCCGCCAAGATGTTCGACGGCAAGGCCTCGACCTGGTTCGGCCACCTGCCGCGCGCGCGCTTCGCGATCGTGCCGGTGCCGCCGAGCATCGCGCCGACCTACACGTCCGGTCGTGGCGGGCCGGGCGTCTACCTCGTCAACACCTACGATCTGCCGAGCCGCCCGCTCTACCAGCTGACCGCCCTCACCCTGCACGAGAGCGCGCCGGGCCACGCTTTCCAGATCCCGCTGGCGATGGAGAACAAGGACCAGCCGCGCTACCGTTCCGAAGGCTATATCTCGGCCTATGGCGAGGGCTGGGCGCTCTATTGCGAGCGGCTGGGCGACGAGATGGGCATGTACCAGACGCCCTACGAGAAGTTCGGAATGCTGAGCTTCCAGATGTGGCGCGCGGCGCGACTGGTGGTGGATACCGGCGTCCATCATCTCGGCTGGACGCGCGAACAGGCGCAGAAATACCTCCACGACAACACCGCGCTCGCCGATCACGACATCGAAACCGAGGTGGATCGCTACATCTCCTGGCCCGGCCAGGCGCTGAGCTATTATCTGGGCGAGAAGACCATCCGCGACGACCGCGCGCGGGCCGAGAAGGCACTGGGGCCGAAGTTCAACATCCGCGCCTTCCACGATGCGATCCTGCAGCTCGGGTCAGTGCCGATGAGCGTGGTCGATGCCCGCACCGACCAATTCATCGCGGAGGGCGGCAAGGGGCCGTATCCCGACGAGGAATGATCGCCACCCCCTTATAGTCGCAATCAAGGCTGCAACAGACTGCAACATTTGAAGCCTCTACTGCAGCTGGATTTTCGCTTTAAGACTCTCTCAATTGTATTTTGGTCTTAAAGCGCCATGACCAAGCACATCCCCGTCCCGATCGAGGTGACCTTCACGGCCGGCATGGCGCTGCTCATGTGCGCCTTGTCGCTGTGCTACGGACTGCCCATCCGGCTTCCGTCCGGGCAGGGCGCCCAGATGATGGGCATCCAGCTGACGCTGCCGCTGCTGGGCATCGGGGTGTGGCTGGCCTGCGCGGTCATGGCCAATCGCTCGACATCGCCGTGGCGGCCGCTGATCGCGTTGCTCTGCTATGCGGCGATCGGCATCGTGCATTTCAACCTGAAGCTCTGGGTGCCGTTCATCCGGACGACCAGCTACGACGCCTTCTTCTGGCAAATCGACGAGATGGCGCGACCGGTCGTCGATCTGTGCATGGCTCTGCGCGTCGCCCTGCGGCCGATCCTCCATTACTGGAAGGGAATCTACCTCTGGTCGTTCATGGTCATGTTCTACCTGAGCTTCGGCTATCACGCGATCCGCACGCCGGACACGTTCCGCAAGCTGTTCCTTTCGGTCATCTTCCTGCAGGGACTGGGCGCCATCGGCTATCTGCTGCTGCCTGCTGTCGGCCCCTTCGTCTACGAAGCAGGGACGAGTGCCTCGATCACCGCCGCACAGCACGAGATGCTGGCGCTCCGGCAGATGTCGGTGGCGGCGGGGCCACAATGGCTGGCGGACAACGGATCGCTCAACCTGTTCGCCGGGCTGGGCGCGATGCCCTCGCTCCACGCCGGTTTTTCCTATCTCTTCCTGTGGTTCGCCTGGCGGCACGGCCGGCCGCTATTGCCGACCTACATTCCGATCTTCGGCTATATCATCGTCACGGCGATCGCCAGCCGGTGGCACTATCTGATCGATCTGCCGGTGGGCATCGCGCTGGCTCGCGGAGCGATCTACATGGCCTATCGGGCCGACCGGTCGACCGTCGAGGGGAGCACCGGGCCGGAGCCGAGCGCGCTACCGGCGTCGCCCGAGCCGCTGGCCGCCTAGCTCACCCCGGCGTCAGGCAATTGGTGATCACCGCCAACACGTTCTGCGGGTAGATCGGCGTATCCATGGTGTGGAGGATCACCGGGCGGTGGATCCGCCCCAGTACCGGCTCGTAATCCTGCGTCACCGCGACGGCATAAACCGGGTGGCTGTTCACGAAATCGAGCCAGTCGCGGTCATGCGTCTGGTAGATGGCGAAGATCGGCCGCCTGAACCCCATTGCCAGCACCGGCTGATATTCGTCGGCGCCGTAGATGAAGGGATCGATCCGATCGCGCAGATCGGGCGCCATTTCCATCACCCGGCGCAGCCCGCTGACATTGTTCGTCTTGAAGTCGGTGATGAGCCGCGCATCCTTGTGCGCGCGCAGCCAGGTGACGACATCCGACAGCATTGCGCCACGCGGATCCATCAGGTCGTAATAATCGTGGCCGGCGCGGACGATACCGAAAGGCAGCTCGTGAAAATCCATCTCGAACGTCCGCAGCCCGTGGCTGTAGGACAGGTCGAGCGCCGCGATGCTGTTGGCATAGGTGCGGCCGGGCAGCCCACCTGCCGCGTGCGCAATCAGCGTGGGTTCGCCCGACACCGGAATATATCGGGTACAACCCGGCTCATGCCGGGTCGCGGGCACGAACGGTAGCCGAACCAGCGCGCCGACGAGCACGGCGCCGAGCAGCCAGGGGCGCAGCCGACTCCAGCGGCTCTGCAGGGGGGCCGATGCCATATCCATATCCGATCGGACTAATCCCTTAATACTAACGAGATTTCACCAAAAGGGATCAGCTATTGGTCTAACCGAGCGGTTCACTCCTCCCAGCCGCCGCCAAGCGCGAGGAACACGTTGACCTGCCGGTCGATCAGCGTCGCGCGCGATTGGGCGAGCGCGGCCTCGGCCTCGGCCAGATTGGCCTGCGCGGTCAGCACGTTGAGCACGTCGGTACGGCCGTAGCGGAACAGCTTGTTTGCCTGCTCGGTCGATTTCTCGGCATCATTGCGCGCCTGGTCCAGCGCCTCGTCATGCTGGATCTCGCGGGCATAGGCGTCGAGCGCGGTCTCCGTCTGGCGCAGCGCCTCGATCACGGTGCCGTCGAATTTGGCAGACGCCGCGTCCGCCGTGGCGCCGGCCTCCGCGATCTGGGCGTGGATCAGCTTGCGGTTAGGAAAGGCCCAGCTGATCAGCGGCCCGGCATAACCGCCGAAGCTCGGCCCGGTGAAGAAATTGGACAGCGAATTGGCGAGACCGGCCGATCCGGCGAGCGCCACCTGCGGATACAGCTTCGACATCTGCACGCCGATGCCGGCGGTGGCGGCGGCGAGCTGGCGTTCCGAGGCGCGGATGTCCGGCCGGCGGCGGATCAGCGCAGTGCCGTCGCCGATCGGCAGCGGCTGGCCGAGCTTGGGCGGCACGATGCAGCTTTCCAGCTCCTTGGGATAATCGGCCGGCGCGCGGCCCATCAGTGCGCCCAGTTCGTAGAGCGAGGCCTGCCGGGCCGCCTCGATCTCGGGGATGGCGGCGGCGCTCTTGTCGGCGGCGGTGCGCGCGCGCGTCACGTCGAATGCGGTGCCGCGCCCGCCCTTGAACAGCCGGGTGATCGAGCTGAGCGTCTGCGTCTGGATGTCGAGCACGTGCCGCGTCGCCGCCAGCGTGAGGTTGGCCGAGCAGACATCCGCATAGTTGCGCGTCACCGCCGCCGCGATCGTCACGCGCACCTGGTCGCGCGCCGCCTCGACAGCCTCGCGATTGTCCTTCGCCGCCTCGATGCCGCGCCTGATGCCGCCCGCCAGATCGAGCGGATATTCGATCGAGGCCGAGGCGACCGCGCTGTAGGAGAGATCGAGCGGCACCGTCAGCGTATAGCCGCCGACATCCGCACCGAACGCCGCCGCCTCCAGCTTGGTCTGGACAGTCCGGCCCGCCTCGACCTCGCGCACCACCTCGCTCGCGCGGCGCAGGTTGGCGTCGGCCGCGCGCAAATCGGTATTGGCGGCCAGCGCCTCCTGCACGTAGCCGTCGAGCCGGGAATCGTTGTAGAGGCGCCACCAGTGATCGGGCAGCGGCGCCTGATCGAACGCCGCCTCCTGCCCGCTGATGAAGGGCCGGTTGGCCGACGGCGACTTCGCCATCGCCTTGTCCGGCACATGATAGTTCGGGCCGACCGTGCAGCCCGCGAGCAGCGACGCGATCGCCATCGATGCGGAAGCGCGCCTCACTTCGTCTGGCCCGGCTCGGGCAGGATGGTGATGGTCGCGGTGCGGCCCGCGATCAGCTGGGTGCCGACCGGCATGCGATCGACGTGGATACGCACCGGGATGCGCTGGGCGAGGCGCACCCAGGAGAAGGTCGGGTCGACCTCGCGCAGCTGGTTCGCGGTACTCTTGCTCTGGTCGTCGGCGATGCCGGCCGCGATGCTGTCGACATGGCCGTCCATGTCGTGCTCGTCGCCCATCAGGCGGATGCGCGCCTTGTCGCCGACATGGATGTGGCGGAGCTTGGTTTCCTCGAAATAGCCTTCGATCCGGATCGAATCGGTATCGACCAGCGCCATCGCCTGCGATCCCGGCCCGACATAATCGCCGGGGTGGAGATCGAGATTGGTGACGATGCCGTTGACCGAGGCGCGCACCGTGGTGCGGTGGACATTGAGCTGCGCGGTCTGCTTGGCCGAGATCGCGGCGTCGAGCGCGGCCTTGGCGGTCTGCACGGCGGCGACATTCTCCTCGTGCGTCTCGGTCGCGACGAGATCGCCGAGCGCGATGTCGCGGCGCGCCACCTTCTGCGCCTGATCGTATTTGGCGCGCGCACTGGCGATGCTGGCATCCGCCTGGCCCAGCGCATCAGCATAGCGGGGCATGTCGACGACGAAGAGCAGGTCGCCCCTGTGGACGATCTGGTTGTCGCGGACCGCGACCGAGGTGACCAGCCCGCCGACGTCCGGCGCGACGCGCACTACGTCGGCACGGACATGGCCGTCGCGCGTCCACGGATCGGTCTCGTAACGGCGCCACAGGGCGATCGCCACGATGATGGCGGCGACGACGATCAGCGCGGTGACGATCCAGCGCAGCACGGCGGAGACGATGGGGTTCATGATTGCAGTCCGTGATGCGCGGTGAGGAGCACGGCGAGGCCGAGCAGGAGGATGAAGAGGGCGAGATCGACCAGCGGCCGGTAGGCGACGAAACGGTAGACGCCGATGATCTGGAACAGTCGGCTCAGCACGCCGGTAACGCCCAGCGCGAGCAGGCCGAACAGCAGCAGGGGCGGGAAGAAGACCCCGCCGATCGAGATTTCGCCGATCATGCCGCCGCTCCGTAGGCCGGCGCCGCCGGGAACAGGTTGCGGCGCAGACTGGTGAGCAGGATCAGCCCGTCGCGGCGGCGCGACGGCTCCTCGTCGCGCGCGAAGACGGCGACCGCGCGATCGATGTCGTCCAGCACCTCCGGCTTCGGCGGCCCCGCCTTCGACGCGCGCAGGTGGGCGAAGTGGTCGCCGACGCTGCCGAGCGTCTCGGCGATCAGCACCCTCTCCTCCTCGGTCGCGCCCTTGCGCAGCAGGTCGAGCTCACCCGCGACGAAGCCGATGCGCATGTCGAGCAGCGCATCGAGCAGCGGCTTGCCGGGGTCGACGCCCTTGCCCATCGCCGGCAGCATCAGCCCGACCCGATCGAGCATCAGCGCCATCCAGCGCGCCCCATCCGGCGCCCGGCCCCGCGCGCGGCGAGCCACATCCCGCCAGCCCGCTTTGGCGAGCCGCGCGAAGCGATCCTCCGCACCGATCGTGATGAACAGGCCGACCGTCGACATGGCGAAACCGATACCGATGAACTGCGCGATCGCGCCATTGAACTGCGGGCCGAAATCGGGCGTGTAGCTGGCGTTGAGGCCGACGGTCGCCGGAAAGCCGATCAGGAAGCCGACGCCCACCGCCGCCGTCGTCGGCTTGCCCATCATCACGCCCATGATCAGCAGCATCGGCGCCAGCACCGCCGCCAGCGTCACGAAATCGGTGACGCGCGGCAGCACGGTGTAGGCATAGAAGATCGACGCGACGAGGCCGATGGTGGAGCCGAGCTGCATCCTGCCGATCGCCGCGCGCGGATTGTCGAAGCCGCCGAACAGCGCGCAGGCGATGCCCGCGATCAGCACCGCGCCGCCGCCATCCTTCCACGCCGTCGCGATCCAGAAGGTGCAGCCGATCGCGATCGTCGCGATCGTGCCGAAGGCGGATCGCATCGCCAGCCCGCGATCGAGATGCAGCGGGCGCCGGCTGGTCGCGCGGAGCAGCTCGGGGATGCGCGGCGAAATGGCGGTGAAACTCGGCGAGCGGACCTGATCGCGCAGCAGATGCGCGTCGCGGAGCGACGCCACCAGCTCGGCGAGGCGCGACAGCAGGTTGAGCAGCAGCATGTCGCGCCAGACGAGGGTCGTCTCCGGCCCGGTTTCGGGCGTCTGTCGCGCGATCGGCTCCAGCGCGCGCGCCTCTGCGATCAACGCGTCGGCCGACGCCTCGCGATCGGGGCCGGCACATTCCTGATCGATCCACCCGCGGACCCGCGTCACGAGCGCCGAGACCGGCTCGGGCACGCCGCCGGGGCAGCCTTCCAGTTCGGCCAGCCGATCCTCGATGGTCGAGGCCAGCGGCAGCAGCATCGACAGCCTGTCCTGCAGGGCGCGCACGGTGCGCACCCGCGGCAGGATCCGCTCGGTATCGAAGGGGAGGTGGATCGACAGCTGGTGCAGTTCGGCGACGTCGATCGCGAGCCTGCGCCGCTCGATATCGAGCCGCGCCTCGCGCGCGCCGGCGAGCGAGGCGATCGACCAGCGCCGGGCGTCCGCCAGGATCGCGTCGATCCGCTTGAGCAGCAGCGACGTCACCGATCGGGGAAAGATGATGCCATGGATCAGGCTGGCAGACAGGATCCCGATCGTGATCTCCTGCACACGCAGGATCGCCGTGTTGAAGATCGTGCCCGGCACCTGGACGCTGGGGATACCGATGATGCTCGCCGTATAGCCCGCCAGCAGGAAGACATAGGCGCGGGGCGTGCGATCCAGCTGGGCGAGATAGATGCACAACCCCAGCCATAGCGACAGCGCGAGGGTGAGCACCGCCGGCGCATTGACGAAAGTCGGCACCAGCAGCACCGACACACTGGCGCCGAGCACCGTGCCCGCCAGCCGGAACACCGCCTTGGACAGCACGGCGCCGGACAGCGGCTGCGCGATGATGTAGGAGGTCACCACCGCCCAGAACGGCCGGTTCAGGCCGATGCGCAGCGCGACATAATAAGCCAGCATCGCGGCGACGAAGCATTTGACCGAGAAGAGGACGGCATCCGCATCCGCCCGGACCAGCGTCTTCACCGGGCGCGCTCGCGCAGCAGGAGCATCCGCTGGTCGATCAGCTGCAGAACGCCCTCGGCCACCGCCAGCGCCGAATCCGGCACACCTTCCGTCAGATCGCGGCGCAGCGCCGCCAGCGCCTCCTCGATCCGCTCGACCAGCGCGCGACCGCTCTCCGTCAGGCGGACACGATTGGTGCGGCGGTCGGCGACGTCGGGCGTGCGGCTGAGCAGCGCCGACGCCTCCAGCTGATCGAGTACCCGAACGACCGACGCCCCCTGCATGTCCAGCTCCGCGACGAGCTCCGCCTGGCGGACATCGTCACCCAATCGCCCCACATGAAGCAAGGCCCAACCTGCGGCGCTCGACAGGCCGGAATCGGCCAGCGCGCGGTCGGCCGCCGCACGCCAGCGGCGCGACAGCGGCAGGATGCGGCGCCCGAAAGCGGCCTCCAAGGCATATCGATCCAAATTCATTAGTTTCCTAATGATATGGCTCGCAATGTTTTTCAACCTACTTTTTGAACGCCTTGCCGAGCAGGGTCGGCTGCGCCGCCGAGACTTCCTCGCGCAGCCATCCGATGAACGCTTCGATCCGCGCGACGCGGCGCATGTCGCGATGGACGACCAGCCAGAAGCTCCGCTCGATCGCGACCTCCTGCGCCAGCAGGCGGACGAGCGCCGGATGACGGTCGCCCATGAAGCAGGGCAGGATGCCGCACCCCGCCCCGCCGGCGATCAGCAGGGCCTGGGCGGAGATGCTGGAGGAGCGGATCGCCGGCTCCAGCCGCTCGTCCACCTCGGCGAGATAGCGCAGCTCGGGCGCGAAGATCAGGTCGGGCACATAGCCGACCAGCCGCCGCCGGGTCAGCGCTTCGACGCTTTCCACCGGCCCGGTCGCCGCAAGATAATCCGCGCTCGCATAGACGCCGAGCCGATAGTCGGTGAGCTTGGCCGCGATCAACGGCCCGCCCTTGGGCCGCGCCAGCATGATCGCAATGTCCGCCTCGCGCCGGGAGGGATTGAGGAAGCCGGTCGACGCGATCAGATCGAGCGCGATGCCCGGATGCGCTTCGGTGAAGCCGGGCAGGCGCGGCGCCATGAAGCCCATGCCGAAGCCTTCCGACACGCTGATGCGGATCGTGCCGCCCAGCCCCGCGCCGCTCTCCGCCTGCTGCGCCACCGCGCGCGCACCCGCCTCCATCGCCTCGGCATGGGCGAGCAGGCGGTGGCCGCTTTCGGTGAGGGTCTGGCCGGTGGCGCCATGCTCGAACAGGGTGGTGGCCAGCGCCGCCTCCAGCCGCTGGATGCGGCGCGCCACGGTGGTCGCGTCCTGCTCCACGAGCGCGGCGGCACGGGCCAGCGTTCCCGAACGCGCCAGCGCGAGGAAGACGCGCATGTCGTCCCAGTTCATCGTGTCCGCTCCTCGTCCTGCATATTTGCAGCCTTGCCTTGCAGTTCGGCGATCTTGCCTGCGCCTCTGCATAGGCCCATGGCGGTGGAAACGACAATCGAGGAGAGTCGCAGATGCACGACGTCGGCCACATGATCGCAGGTGCCACCGAGACGGAAGCCGCCCGCTACGGCGACATCTTCGATCCCAACAGCGGCAAGGTGCAGAAGCGCGTCGCGCTCGGCACGCAGGCCGATCTGGAGAAGGCGATCGCCGCCGCGCAGGCCGCGCAGCCCGCCTGGGCCGCGGTGAACCCGCAGCGCCGCGCCCGCGTGATGTTCAAGTTCAAGGAACTGGTCGAGCGCGACATGGACAAGCTCGCCCATGTCCTCTCCTCCGAACATGGCAAGGTGATCGCCGACGCCAAGGGCGACATCCAGCGCGGCCTGGAGGTGATCGAATTCTGCTGCGGCATCCCGCACGTGCTGAAGGGCGAGTTCACGCAAGGGGCCGGCCCCGGCATCGACGTGTGGAGCTTCCGCCAGCCGCTCGGCATCGGCGCGGGCATCACCCCGTTCAACTTCCCGGCGATGATCCCGCTGTGGATGTCCGGCGTCGCGATCGCCACCGGCAACGCCTTCATCCTGAAGCCGTCCGAGCGCGACCCGTCGGTGCCCAACATGCTGTGCGAGCTGTTCCGCGAGGCGGGGCTTCCCGAGGGCATCCTGCAGGTCGTCCATGGCGACAAGGAGATGGTCGACGCGATCCTCGATCATCCGGCGATCTCGGCCGTCAGCTTCGTCGGCTCGTCCGACATCGCGCACTACGTCTATTCGCGTGGCGTCGCGGCCGGCAAGCGCGTGCAGGCGATGGGCGGCGCCAAGAATCACGGCATCGTCATGCCCGACGCCGATCTCGATCAGGTGGTGAACGATCTCGCCGGTGCCGCCTTCGGTTCGGCGGGCGAGCGCTGCATGGCGCTGCCGGTGGTGGTGCCGGTGGGCGAGGACACCGCCGAGCGGCTCAAGGCCAAGCTGATACCGGCGATCGAGGCGCTGCGCGTCGGCGTCTCGACCGATCCGGATGCGCATTACGGACCCGTGGTCACCGCCGCGCACAAGGCGAAGATCGAGAACTACATCCAGATGGGCATCGACGAGGGCGCCGAGCTGGTCATCGACGGGCGCGGCTTCAAGCTGCAGGGCCATGAGGAGGGCTTCTTCGTCGGCCCGACCCTGTTCGATCGCGTGACGACCGACATGCGCACCTATCAGGAAGAAATCTTCGGCCCGGTCCTCCAGATCGTCCGCGCCAAGGATTTCGAGGAGGCGGTGGCCCTTCCCTCCAAGCACCAGTACGGCAACGGCGTCGCGATCTTCACGCGCAACGGCCACGCCGCCCGCGAGTTCGCCGCGCGCGTCAATGTCGGCATGGTCGGTATCAACGTGCCGATCCCGGTGCCGGTCGCCTACCACACGTTCGGCGGCTGGAAGCGCTCGGCGTTCGGCGACACCAACCAGCACGGCATGGAAGGCGTGAAGTTCTGGACCAAGGTCAAGACCGTCACCGGCCGCTGGCCCGACGGCTCCGCCCAGGGCGACAGCAGCTTCGTCATCCCCACGATGGGGTGAGAAGGCGGCTGATGCGTCTTTCACCCGTCATCCCGGACTTGATCCGGGATCCAGAGCCACAGGCGGCTTCGTTTGAGGCTCTGGATCCTGACTTTCGTCAGGATGACGAAGAAGGGGTAGGTGACGCAAGAGGATCGAAACCGAGATCTTCGGCGAGATCGCGCCACAGCGGGTTGTCTGCCTCGATAAGCTCGATCTTCCAGATGCGGCGCCAATTCTTGAGCTGCTTTTCCCGCAGGATTGCGCTCTCCATCGTCTCGTGCATCTCGAACCAGACGAGGCGGGAGACTTCGTATCGGCTGGTGAAGCCTTCGATCTCCTTGGCGCGGTGCTGATAGAGGCGCGCCATCAGATCGGATGTGACGCCGATATAGAGGGTGCCATTCCGGTCGTTGGCGAGGATATAGACGGCGGGCTGCTTCGGCATGGGGCATTGTTCGTGGCTCTGGATGCCGGATCAAGTCCGGCATGACGAAAGTGAAAAGATGACGGGACAATTCGACCTCACCGACGACCAGCGCGAGATCCAGGAACTCGCCCGTCGTTTCACCGCAGACGCCATCACGCCCCACGCGGCGGAGTGGGACGAGCATCACATCTTCCCGCGCGACACGGTGAAGGCGGCGGCCGAGCTCGGCTTCGGCGCGATCTACGTCAGCGAGGAGTCCGGCGGAATCGGCCTCGGGCGGCTCGAATCGGCGCTGATCATGGAGGCGATGGCCTATGGCTGCCCCTCCACCAGCGCCTTCATCTCCATCCACAACATGGCCGCGTGGATGATCGACACGTTCGGCAGCGAGGCCGTGAAGGCGAAGTACCTGCCGAGCCTCGTCACCTGCGACACGATCGCCTCCTATTGCCTGACCGAGCCGGGTTCCGGCTCCGACGCCGCCGCGCTCAAGACCAGGGCGGTGAAGGACGGCGACCATTATGTCGTCACCGGCTCCAAGGCGTTCATCTCGGGCGGCGGCGAGAACGAGATCTACGTCGTCATGGTCCGCACCGGGCAGGACGGCCCCAAGGGCATCTCCTGCCTCGTGATCGAGAAGGATATGCCGGGCGTCTCCTTCGGCGCCAACGAGAAGAAGCTCGGCTGGCGCTCGCAGCCGACCGCGCAGGTCAATTTCGACGGCGTGCGCGTGCCGGTGGAGAACCTCGTCGGCAATGAGGGCGATGGCTTCAAGATCGCGATGTCCGGCCTCGACGGCGGGCGGCTCAACATCGGCGCCTGCTCGCTGGGCGGCGCGCAGCGCGCGCTCGACGAGGCGCTGAAATACACGTCCGAGCGCCGCCAGTTCGGCACGCGGATCGTCGATTTCCAGAACACCCAGTTCGGCCTCGCCGACATGGCGACCGAGCTGGAGGCGGCGCGCGCGCTCCTCTACATGGCGGCCGCCAAGGTGACGGCGGGCAGCCACGACAAGACCAGGTTCGCCGCCATGGCCAAGCGCCTCGCCACCGATACCGGATCGGCGGTGGTCGATCGTGCGCTCCAGATGCACGGCGGCTACGGCTATCTGCAGGATTATCCGATCGAGAAACTGTGGCGGGACCTGCGCGTCCACCGCATCCTCGAAGGCACCAACGAGGTCATGAAGATGATCGTCGCACGGGAGATGATGAAGCAATGAGCGATACCTACGAGACGCTGCTGGTCGAGAAGCACGGCGCCGTCACCCTCGTCCGCATCAACCGCCCGCAGGCGCTGAACGCGCTCAATTCACAGGTGCTGGCCGACATGGTGGCGGTGGCGCGCGCCTACGATGCCGACCCGGAACAGCGTTGCATGGTCGTCACCGGCAGCGAGAAGGCGTTTGCGGCGGGTGCCGACATCAAGCAGATGGAATCGATGGGCTTCGCCCACGCCTACGCCACCAACTTCTTCGGTGGCTGGGAGGATTTCACCCGCACGCGCAAACCCGTGATCGCGGCGGTCGCGGGCTTCGCGCTCGGCGGCGGCTGCGAGCTGGCGATGATGTGCGACTTCATCATCGCCGCCGACACCGCCAAGTTCGGCCAGCCCGAGATCAAGCTGGGCGTAGCCCCCGGCATGGGCGGATCGCAGCGGCTGACCAGGGCGATCGGCAAGGCCAAGTCGATGGAGATGTGCCTCACCGGCCGGATGATGGGCGCCGAGGAAGCCGAGCGCGCCAATCTCGTCGCGCGCGTCGTCCCCGCCGATCAACTGATCGAGGAGGCGCTGAAGACCGCGCAGGCGATCGCGGCGATGCCGCCGCTGGCCGCCATCGCCAACAAGGAAATGGTCAACGCCGCGTTCGAGACGACGTTGCAGCAGGGCATCCTGTTCGAGCGCCGCCTGTTCGCCGGCCTGTGTGCCACCGAGGACAAGATGGAAGGCATGAGCGCCTTCGTCGCCAAGCGGCAGGGGGAATGGAAGGGCAAGTGAGCCACCTCCCCTCCCGCTTGCGGGAGGGGTCGGGGGAGGGCGCAGCTGCGTTTCGCCATCCCCTCCCCTAACCCCTCCCCCAAGCGGGAGGGGAAACAACGAGGAGAGACATATGGCGAAGATCGGTTTCATCGGGCTCGGCAACATGGGCGGCGGCATGGCGCTCAATCTCGCCAAGGCGGGGCATGAGGTCGTCGCTTTCGACCTGGCCGAAGCCGCACTGGCCCGCGCGAAGGAAGGCGGATGCAGCACTGCCACCTCCGCTGTCGAGGCCGCAAAGGGCGTCGAGGCGGTCATCACCATGCTGCCCGCCGGCAAGCATGTCGCGGGCGTCTACGAAGAACTGTTCGGCGTCATCGCGCCCGGCACCTTGCTGATCGACTGCTCGACCATCGACGTCGCCACCGCGCGCAGCAACGCCGAGAAGGCCACGGCGCTCGGCTTCGAGGCGGTCGACGCGCCGGTTTCGGGCGGCATCGCAGCGGCGAACGGCGGCACGCTTACCTTCATGGTCGGCGGCACGGACAGCGCCTTCGCCAAGGCAGAGCCGATCCTCGCCAAGATGGGCAAGGCGGTGATCCATGCCGGCGCGAGCGGCGCCGGCCAGTCGGCCAAGATCTGCAACAACCTGATCCTCGCCAGCCAGATGGTCGGCACCTGCGAGGGGCTGGCGCTGGCGGTGCGGCTCGGCCTCGATCCGCAGACCTTCTTCGACATCGCGTCGAAGGCCACCGGCCAGAGCTGGTCGCTCAACTCCTACTGCCCGTTGCCCGGCGTCGGCCCGGAAAGCCCGGCCGATCGCGGCTACGAAGGCGGATTCGCGGCGGGCCTCATGCTCAAGGACCTCAAGCTCGCGCTGGGCGCCGCGCACAGCGTCGATGCGGCAACGCCGATGGGCGCGGCGGCGGAATCGCTCTACCAGGCCTTCGCCAATTCGGGCGGCGCCACCAAGGACTTCTCGGCGATCATCGGCTTCCTCGACGGCAAGCTGCCAAGCTGAACAATTTGTAACACCGCGACATTCAAGGGAAAGGAGCGCGGGCCACGTCTTCTCACATGGAAGGAGACGACGATGGCCCGCCTCACCCGCGCCGAGCGCTGCCGGATCGGCAAGCACACCCCCGTACCCGCCCGCAAGGAAAGCGACGGCGACGTCCATCGCGGTGTCTGCCGCTATTGCCGCGCGCCGATCATGCGCACGCAGGCGACCCGGATCTGGTTCCTGGCGACGGTACTGGCCTGAGCGGCCTCAGCCGCCGAAGCCGCCACCGCCGCCCATTCCACCACCCATACCGCCGCCGCCCATGCCGCCACCGCCGCCGTGGTGGCGATGCCCGCCGCCGCCCTGGATATCCCGGTTGCCGCGGCCGTTGCGGCGTTCCGGATGGACATCGAGGCGGGGCAGTTCGTCACGAGTGAGCACGCCGTCGCCATTGACGTCGAGCATCTTGAACCGCTTGAGCGCGGTCGTCGCGAATTCCTGCTCGCTGATCGCGCGATCGAAATTGGTGTCCGCCGTCACCACCGGCTCGGGGGCGTCGAGGAAGCCGAAGCGACCGGCGCCGAGACGCGTCGGATAGGGCGGATCGGTGACGTTGCCGTCATCGTCCTGCTTGGCGAGATTGGGATCGCCATAGGTGCTCAGCACGCGGATCTCCGGCGCGATCACGCTCTCGTAATTCTCGATCTCGTCGGGATCGATGATGTGATCGTGATTGAGATCGAGCACCTTGAAGAAGCGCATCGCGTCGTCGACGAACTCCTTGGGCGTGATGCGATCGTCGTGGTTGGCATCGGCGCCGCGAAACCACTGCTCTGCCGCCGACACGCCATTGTCGGTGTGGAACGGCTCGCCCATCGGGCTGATGAAGATGTGGCCGCCGCCGAGCGGCGTGACCGCCGGCTTCTGCGCCGCGCCGTTCACCGTGATGTCGCTGGCGGGAGCCGGTGCCGACGCGGGCGCCGTTTGCGGCGGATCGGCCAGCGCCGTTCCCGAAAGCAGCAGCGCCCCCAACGATACAATCAGCGTCCGCATCACGATTCCCTTTGTTTTGTCATGGCGGCGATAGCGCCCCCCGCGCCCCTTTCAAAGCGGCAGCAGCACCCGTGCCAGCAGACCGCCTTCGGCGCGATTGATGAGCGTGATGTCGCCGCCGTGCGCGCGCGCCACCGCCCGCGCACTCGCGAGGCCGAGGCCGCTGCCGCCGGTCTCCCGGTTGCGGGATGGTTCGGCGCGGAAGAACGGCTCGAACACGCGCTCCAGCATGTCGTCGGGCAGGCCCGGTCCGTCGTCCGCCACTTCGATCAGCGCATGACCGGCAGGCCGCGCGATGCGGACTCGCGCCTGGCCCGCATAGGCGACGGCGTTGCCGATCAGGTTGGCGAGCAGCGACTTCAGGCCCGCGACGTCCGCCTCGATGACGATATCGTCGCCCAGTTCCACCATCACGTCGGCGCCGATATCCGCCATCTCGTCGGCAACGCTTTCGACCAGCGCGCGCAGGCTGAGCTTCTGGCGACGCGGCGGGCGGCCTATGTCGCGCACGAAGGCGAGCGCCGCGCCGATCATCTCGCGCATCTCCGCGATGTCGGCCTCCATCGCCGGGCGCAGTTCCGGCCCCGCTTTCTCGACCCGCAGCGACAGGCGCATCAGCGGCGTGCGCAGATCGTGCGCCATCGCCGCCGCCATCGTCACGCGATCGTCGACGTAGCGGCGGATGCGCGCCTGCATCTCGTTGAAGGCGGAGGCCGCGGCCGCGACCTCGGCCGGCCCTTCGACCGGCATCGGGTCCGCGCGCGGATCGCGGCCGAGCCGTCCGGCGGCATCCGCGAACAGGCCGATCGGCTGGGCGACACGCCGCGCCACCCACCAGGCGAAGGGCGCCACCGCGACGAGCAGCCCGAACAGCCAGAGCAGCATCCGCCAATGCCACGGCTCGATCCCGTGGCTGGCCGGGCGCACCACCCGCCAGCGCCCGTCGGGCAGATGGAACGAGGCGACGAAATGGCCGAACAGCAGCTGGTCGCGCTGCTCGTCCTTCCAATGCTGGGGGCGACGCATAGGGCCACCGAGGAACAGCGGAGGCCGATCGAAATCGAGCCGCACGTCCGCCTGCCCCGCGCCGAGCCGCTGGGCCAGCTGCGCGCGCTGGCGGCGGGTGCGCGGATCGTCATCGTCGTCCGGCGTCTTGGTGGTCTCGGTGACGCGGTAAGTGGCGGTGTCGTGCGGGGCATCGCCATGGAGCAGTTCCGCCACCTCCGCGATCGGATAGAGGCGCGGCGTCGGCGGCGGGACGGACACGAGCAGTGCGAAATCGAGCAGCTGCGCCGCGATCAGCGCCGCCAGCATCACCCCGAAGATCCGCAGGAACAATGGCGGGCGCCCCCATGCCCGGCCGAGCATCACCGTTGCGCCCTCACGTCGGCGTGACTTTCGGGACAAACAGATAGCCCTCGTTGCGCACGGTGCGGATCAGGTCGCTCTCGCCGGCGCGCAGCTTGCGACGGAGCCGACTGACCTGCACGTCGATGGCGCGATCGAAGGCATCCGAATCCGGCCCGCGCGCGGCGTGGAGCAGCGCCTCGCGGGTCAGCACCCGGCGCGGATGCTCGACGAAGGCGCGCAGCACCGCGAACTCGCCGTCGGACAGGTGGACGAGCACGCCCTCGGGATCGAGCAGTTCGTGCGAATCGAGGTCCATCCGCCAGCCATCGAAGACAAAGCCGCGCCGATCGTCCGAAGACGTCTCGGCCGCCGCACTGCGGCGGAGCAGTGCGCGGACGTGGGCCAGGATCTCGCGCGGGCTGCACGGCTTGGACAGATAATGATCGGCGCCGATCTCCAGCCCGACGATGCGATCCTGCTCGTCGCCCAGCGCGGACAGGATGATCACCGGCGGGCCGCCCTGCTGCACCAGACGGCGACACGCCGACAGCCCGTCCTCACCCGGCATCATCACGTCGAGCAGGATCAGGTCGATCGTGTCGCGGGCGAGCACCCGGTCCATCTCGGCGACGCTGGCCGCCGTGGTTACCCGGTAACCGTAGGCACCGAGCCGTTCGGCGAGCAGCACGCGGATGCCGGCATCGTCGTCCACCACCAGTAGATGGGCGAGCGTGGCGACGGTTCGGTCGGGGAGCACAGCCATATTCATAGTCTAGCGCATGGACTCGCCATGTGTGCACAGGATTTCAGCCGTGCCGGGCAGCGGACATTCGCCCGACACAAAGCCACGCGAGCAAAGCGTGGCCACAAACGAGGATGCCCCATGCGCAACACCCTGTTCGGCGCGCTCGCCGCCGCCGTTCTGATCACCGGCACGGGCTACGCCGCCGATCCCGCTCCGTCGCCCGGCATGGACCCGGCGCAGACGGCGGCGGGGCGCGCGGACGACATGGCGCTGCTGCTCGGCCTGCGGCCCGACCAGCGTCCGGCGCTCGACCAGTTCCTCGGCGCGATGACGCCGCCCGATGGCGGCGGCGATCGCAGCGGCTGGATGCAGGCCCGGATGGCCGCCGCGCAGACCTTCCGCGCCACGCTGGCGCCCGATCAGCAGGCCCGCTTCGATGCGCTGGAGCGGCTGCGACACGGCATGGGCGGGCGCATGGGCGGCGGCGGCCGGGGCCACTGGGGCGGCGGGCAGTAACCTCTATTCCGGCCGCAGCCGATATCCCACGCCCAGTTCGTTGACGATCAGCACCGGCCGCGCCGGGTCCGCCTCCAGCTTCTGGCGGAGCGCGCGGACGACGATGCGGAGATATTCGACGCGATCGGCCTGCGCCGGCCCCCACACCTCGCGCAGGATCTGCGCGTGGCTCAGCACCCGGTCGGGCCGCTGGGCGAGCAGTGCCAGCACACCATATTCCTTGGGCGCGAGATGCACCTCCTCGCCTCCGCGCGTCACGCGGCGCTTGTCGAGGTCGATCACCACCTCGCCCGCCTCGACGCGATGCTCGGCACCGCGCGCGTCGAGGCGGTGGCGCAGCCCGGCGCGGACGCGGGCGAGCAATTCCTCGGTGTCGAACGGCTTGGTGAGATAGTCGTCGGCACCGAGATCCAGCGCCGCGACCTTCTCCGCGGTCTCCTCGCGCGCCGAGACGACAATCACCGTCGCCTGCAGCTGCCCCTTGATGAGCTGCACAAGCTCCAACCCGTCGCGATCGGGCAGGCCGAGATCGAGCAGCACCACCTGCGGCTTCTCGATGCCCAGCAGCGACAGCCCTTCTCGCGCGGTTCCCGCCTCGGCGACGGCATGGCCGGCGCGTTCCAGCGTGACGCGCAGCAGGCGACGGATCGCGGGATCATCCTCGATCACCAGGATCTTGGCGGGAATCGACATCGCCGGTTGATGGGGCGCTGGCGGGTGCCATGCAATGGGGAAATCCCGTTTCGGCATAAGCCTCGCGTAAAGCGCGGTGGTGCCCGCCCCGCAGGCGGCGTAGAAGCAGGCCGATGAGCGATGATTTCCGCCCCTCCCCCGAGGCGTTGCTGAAGCAATCCGCGCGTGAGGGGCGCGGGCGTCTGAAGATTTTTCTCGGCGCCGCGCCGGGGGTCGGCAAGACCTACGAGATGCTGCTCGATGGCGCGGAGAAATTGCGCGCCGGGATCGATGTGGTGATCGGCGTGGTCGAAACGCACGGACGCGCCGACACGCAAGCGCTGGTCGCACCGTTCGAGATCGTACCGCGCCGCATCGTCGAACATCGCGGCCACAATCTCGCCGAGATGGATCTGGACGCGATCCTCGAACGCCGGCCGCAACTGGCGCTGGTCGACGAGTTCGCCCATTCCAACGTCGAGGGCAGCCGCCATCCCAAGCGCTGGCAGGACGTGCAGGAACTGCTCGACGCCGGCATCGACGTCGCGACCACGCTCAACATCCAGCATGTCGAAAGCCTCAACGACGTCGTCGCCAGCTTCACCCGTGTCCGCGTGCGCGAGACGGTGCCCGACAGCGTGTTCGAGCAGGCCGAGATCGAGGTCGTCGATATTCCGCCCGACGACCTGATCGATCGGCTGAAGGACGGCAAGGTCTACGTGCCGGAAGAGGCGACGCGCGCCCTCCAGCATTTCTTCTCCAAGCCCAACCTGTCGGCGCTGCGCGAGATGGCGCTGCGCCGCGCGGCGATGAGCGTCGATCGGCAGATGCTGGAGATGCTAGACGCGGGCGCCATGCCCGGCGCCTATGCCGGCGGCGAGCGCGTGCTGGTCGCGGTATCGGAGCAACCCGGCTGCGACACGCTGATCCGCGTCGCCAAGCGGCTGTCCGATGCGCTGAAGGCGCCGTGGACGGCGGTGGTGATCGAGACGGCGCGGGCCGAGACGTTCGGCGAGGAGCAGCGCCAGCGTATCGCCGACGTACTGCGCCTCGCCGCCAGCCTGGGCGCGACGATCGCGCGGATGCCGGCCGAGAACGTCGCGCAGGGGCTGCTCGACCAGATCGCCGCCAGCCGCGCGACCCAGCTCGTCCTCGGCAAGTCGCGGCGCAGCTGGTGGTTCGAGCTGCGCCACGGATCGGTCGTCCAGCGAATGATCAAGGAGGGACCGGAGGGTCTCGCGCTGCACGTCATTCCTGCGACCCGCCCGGCGGAAAATCGCGGGCGCGGCCTCGCCCCGCTCGTCGATGGCTGGGGCGGTCCCGTCCCCTACGTGATCGCGGTGCTGCTGGTGGCGCTGACCACCGTGATCGATCATTTTGCCCAGCCGCTCGTGGGCGCGGGCGGACTCGACCTCATCTACCTGCTGCCCGTCATCCTCACGGCGCAGCGCTTCGGGCTGAGGCCCGGCCTGTTCGCCAGCCTCGTCGCCGGCCTTGCCTATAACTTCTTCTTCCTGCCGCCGCTCCACACCTTCACCATCGCCGATCCGCAGAGCCTGCTGACGATGCTGGTGCTGATCGGCATCGCGGCGCTGGTGAGCAATCTTGCCGGACGGCTGCGATTGCGCGCCAACCTGTCGGCACGGAGCGCATCGGAGAACGCGCAGATCGCCGCCTTCGGCCAGTCGCTCGCCCGCGCCTCGACCTGGGACGAGACCGCCAGCGCGGTCTGCCTCGAGGTCGGCAACCTGATGGATTGCGACACGATGCTGATCGCCGAGCGCGAGGGCAGCTTGCGCATCGTCGCTGCCCAGCCCGAGGCGGCGCCGCTCGGCCCGGTCGATCAGGCGGCGGCGGACTGGTGCTGGTCGCGGGGCGAGCCGGCCGGGCGCGGCACCGCGACGCTGGCAGCGGCGGACTGGCAGTTCCATCCGCTCAAGACGGCGCTCGGCACCCTGGCGGTACTCGGCCTTGCGCGCGCCGACGGCACCGAGCCGGTGCGCGCCGATCGTGCGGTCCTGCTCTCGACGCTCACCAATCAGGCGGCGCTGGCGCATGAACGGCTGAAGATGGAAGGCGAGATGCACGAACTCTCGCTGCTCAAGGAGCGGGACCGGCTTCGTGCGGCCCTGCTCTCCTCGATCGGGCACGATCTGCGCACCCCGCTCACCTCGGTGGCCGGTGCGGTCGAGGCACTGGCGGCCGAGACACCGAAATCGCCCGAGGTCGCGCTCGCCCGGCGCGAGGTGCAGCGGCTCAAGCGCTTCCTCGACAATCTGATCGACATGGTGCGGATCGATGCCGGGGCGCTCCAGCTGGAGCCGGAACCGATCGACCTGACCGACGCGGCCAGCGCGGCGGTACACGATCTCAAGGAAACGCTGGCGAAGAACCGCATCGACCTGGCGATCCCGGCGACGCTGCCGCTGGTCCGCGCCGATCCGCGCCTGCTCCACCACATCCTGATCAACCTGCTCGCCAATGCCGCCCAGCACGGCGCGCCCGACGGTCCCATCGCGATCGAGGCGCGCCGGACGGCGGGCGCCGTGCTGCTGGAGGTGCGCGATCGCGGCCCCGGCATCCAGCCGGGCGACGAGGAGGCGATCTTCGAGACCTTCGCGCGCGGCAAGGGCAGCGACCGCAGCGGGGACAGCGGCCTCGGCCTCGCCATCGTGAAAGGATTCGCGGACGCATTGGGCATCGCGGTGGGCGCCGCGACCGATCCCGACGGCGGGGCCGTGTTCACATTGACGATAAGCGAGGACAAACTGGTCGCGGCCTGATCCGGCTTGCTATTGCACGTCCGTGCCGCAACACTCCCATCCGCCTCCGGGGGGATACGGAGACCGCCCTTGCGCCGCAGACAATTCCTCGCCTCGCTGCCCGCCGCCGCCGTCGCGGTCCCGTTGCTCGCCGAGACGCCGGCGCCGCTGCCGGGCTTCCAGCCCAGCGGCGACGAGCGCTTCATCCGCCCCGACGTCCATGCCGGCGATCGGCCGGTCGGCGCGAGCTTCGCGACGCGCAGCGCAGTCTACGGGATCAACGGCGCGGCGGGATCGGCGCAGCCGCTCGCCACGCTGGCGGCGATCGATACGCTCAAGAAAGGCGGATCGGCGGTCGATGCCGCGATTGCGATGAACGCCTGCCTCGGCTTCCTCGAGCCGACCTCATCGGGCATCGGCGGCGACTGCTTCGCGATGATCTGGGACCCGAAGCAGAAGAAGGTGGTCGGCCTCGCCGGATCGGGCGGCTCCCCGCACGCGCTGACGCTGGAAATCGCCCGGTCTCGCGCGAAGAACGGCGCCCTCCCGCCGCTCGGCGCGATCGCCGTTTCGGTGCCGGGCGCGCTCGACGGCTGGTGGATGATGCACCAGCGCTACGGCAGGCTGAAATGGGCCGAGCTGTTCGAGCCGGCGATCCATTATGCCGAACAGGGCGTGCCGGTGCCGGAGATCATCGCGCATTACATCCGCGGCAACCTCAAGGTGTTCCTCCGCCCCGGCTCCGGCGTCGAGGAGACCGCTAATGCGATCAAGACCTACGGCATGGGGCACGGAGGCCCGCAGACCGGCCAGATCTTCCGCAACCCCGATCTCGCCCGCACCTACCGGATGATCGCGCAAGGCGGCCGCGACGTGTTCTACGGCGGAGAGATCGGGAAGACGATCGAGGCCTATTTCAAGCGGATCGGCGGCTGGATGACCGCAGCCGACCTCGCCGCCCACCACGGGGAATGGATCGAGCCGCACCAGACCGATTATCGCGGCGTCACCGTCCACGCGCTCGGCGCCAACACGCAAGGCATCGCGACGCTGCAAATGCTCAACATGCTGGAGCATTTCGACATGCGCGGCGCCGGCTTCCAGTCGCCGCTGTCGATCCACCTGCAGGTCGAGGCCAAGCGTTTGGCCTATGAGGATCGCGCCCGCTATTATGCCGATCCGCACTTCGCCAAGGTGCCGGTCGAGTGGCTGATCTCGAAGGACTATGCCGCCCAGCGCGCCAAGCTGATTAACCCGGCGAAGATCACCATGCCGGTCTATCCGGGGCAGGCGCCGAGCCATGGCGACACCACCTATTTCTCCTGCGCGGACAGCAGCGGCATGATGGTGTCGATGATCCAGTCCAACTTCCGGGGCATGGGATCGGGGCTGGTGGCCGATGGACTGGGCTTCATGTTCCAGGATCGCGGGCAGCTCTTCTCACTGAAGGACGGTCATCCCAACATCTACGCGCCGGGCAAACGCCCCTTCCAGACGATCATCCCCGGCTTCGCCACCCGCAACGGGACGCCGTGGCTCGCCTTCGGCGTGATGGGCGGCGACATGCAGCCGCAGGGCCAGACGCAGATCATCGTCAACCGCGAGGATTACGGGCTGGACGTGCAGGCCGCCTCCGACAGTCCGCGCTGGCACCATGAAGGCTCCTCGCAGTCGATGGGTGAGGACGGGGCGGGCCTGCCGCCGTCGGGTCTGCTGCGCCTCGAAAGCGGCGTGCCGGAGGCGACGCGCACCCAGCTCGCGGCGATGGGCCATGTGATCGGCGCGTCGGACGGCGGCTTCGGCCGCTACGAATGCGTGGAATACAAGCCCGACGCCGGCCAGCTCGTCTACGCCGCCGCCAGCGAGATGCGCGCGGACGGGTGTGCGCTGGCCTACTGACCGATCGTCATTGCGAGCGAAGCGAAGCAATCCAGAGCCACGAACGCCACGCAACTGGATTGCTTCGTCGCTTCGCTCCTCGCAATGACGATTGAAGCTAGTCCCCCCGCTTCGCTCCATCCAGCAGCGTGTCGCGGCGCGCCTGCTCGGCGGCGTCGCGATCCTTCTCCGCCTTGGTGCGACCGAACTTCGCGCGATTGGCCTCGGCCTGTTTGCCCGCCTCCGCCTTGGCACGCGCTTTCCGCGCCCGGTTGAGGTTGACGATCTCGGCCATCACTTGCTCCTCAGTTCTTGGCCAGATGCGCGGCCAGCCACTGCGCCGCCTGATCGGGCGACACCTTGCCGCTGTCGCGATCGACCATGTAGTTCGCCTGCCGCATCGCCGCCACCGGGATCGCGTTCACCAGCGGCTTCACCGCCGCAAGGAAGTGCGCATCGTGTGCGTGCGCGGGCGAGACCAGCAGGATCGCGTCATAGCCAGGCAGCGCGTGCTTCGGATCGGCAAGCACCGCCAGATCATCCGCCGCGATCCGCCCGTCCGACGAGAAGGCCGAGATCACGTCGGCCTGCCCGCTTTCCAGCGCGCGGTACATGAAGGTCGGCGCATAGGCCCGCTGCGAGGCGAAATGCAGCCCGTAGGCCGACTGCACCGCACGCCATTCGGGGCGGGAGAGGAATTCAAGGTCGGCGCCGAGCCGAAGCGAAGGCGCGGACGCGGCGAGTGCCTGCAGATCGCCGATCCCGCGCCCCTTCCTCATCGCCAACGCATAGGCATTCTCGAACCCCAGCGGGCCGACCAGCGCGGCGGGCTTCAGGAAATCGGCGATCCCGGCCAACGTCTCGGCACGCGGCGCGGGCTTGTCGCGGTGCATCGAATCCGCCCAGATCGTGCCGGAATAATCGACATAGACGTCGACATCCCCCTGCCGCAGCGCACGCAGCGCCACGGCCGATCCCAGCCCCTCGCGATAGCTGACCGCATAGCCGGCCTTTTCCAGCCGATCCCCGATCAGCCGGGCAAGGACATATTGCTCGGAAAAATTCTTGGCGCCGACCACCACCATTTTCTGCCCACCGCCGACCAGAGGCACGCCCGCCGCTAGCAGCCCGATCGCGACGCCCGCCGCCCCCAGCCACAGCGACCAGCGCTCGCGTTTCGCCAGCCCGCGCTCGACCAGAGCGAGCAGCCCGTCCGCCACCAGCGCCAGCGCCGCCGAAGCGACGCAGCCTTTCAGCACCTGCGCCCAGTCCTCGGTCTGGAGGCCGGCGAAGATCAGATTGCCAAGGCTCGCCGCGCCAACGGTCGTGGCCAGCGTCGCCGCACCGATCGTCCAGACGGTCGCGGTGCGGATTCCGGCCATCACCACGGGGGCCGCGAGTGGCGCCTCGACCAGCCGCAGGCGCTGCATGGCCGTCATCCCGATGCCTTCCGCCGCCTCGATCACCGCCGCGTCGAGTCCGCGCACCCCCGCCACCACATTGCGCAGAATCGGCAACAGCGCATAGAGCGTCAGCGCCATCCAGGCCGGCAGGAAGCCCAGTGCCGGCACGCCATGGCCGACCGTCAGCAGCAGCGGATAGAAGAGGGCCAGCAGCGCGAGGCCGGGGATGGTCTGGATCGCCCCCGCGACACCCAGCACCAAGCTGGCCAGCTTGGGACGGCGCACGGCGGCAAGGCCGAGCGGCACCGCGATCAGCAGAGCCAGCGCCAAAGCGGCGGCCGCGAGCAGGATGTGATGCGCCGCGAGGGATGCGATCTCGGTCACCCTCGCAAGGCCTCGATCGCCACGGCCTGCCGCGCCGGCACCGCGACCAGCGCGTCCGCCTCCGGGCCCGCCTTGCCCGACAGCATCTCGGCCGGCGTCGCGTCCGCCACGATGCGGCCTTTCGCCATCACCAGCACGCGATCGGCCAGTAGCAGCGCCTCGGCCATGTCGTGCGTGACCATGATGGAGGTGAGGCCGAGCCGATCATGGAGATCGCGATAGCGCCGTCCGATCGCGTCGCGCGTCACCGGATCGAGCGCGCCGAACGGCTCGTCGAGCAGCATCAGCTTCGCGCCGGTCGCCAATGCGCGCGCGACGCCGACGCGCTGGCGCTCGCCGCCGGACAAGGCATCGGGGCGGCGCCCGGCATAGTCCGCGGGAAGCTCCACCATCGCCAGCAACTCGGCGAGGTCCGGTGGCGCCGTCCCAGCGATCCGCGCCGGCAGCGCGATATTCTCGGCGACGCTCATATGCGGCATCAGCCCGATCGACTGGAAGACATAGCCGATCCGCCGCCGGAGCAGCGGCGCAGGCCCCTCGCCGACATCGCGCCCGCCGATCGTGATGTGCCCCTCGTCCGGCTCGACCAGCCGGTTGACCATCCTGAGCAGCGTCGACTTGCCCGCCCCCGATCCGCCGACCAGCGCCACGAAGCTGCCCGCCGCGACCGTGCAATCGACATGATCGACCGCCAGACCGCCGAAGCGCTTGACCACCTGCTCGAACCCCACCTCCGGGCCGCTGTCTTCCATTGCACCTCCGCTCGGCTCTTCTACTGTCGCGATGCGATGACCGCCCGTCAAACCCCCTGGGGCCTCTCCCCCGATGCCGATGCGATCGAGACGATCGCCCGCGCTGCGATGGCGCGCCTGCCGGATGCCTTCCGCGCGCATCTCGACGGCGTGGTGCTGCAGGTCGAAGAGTTCGCCGACGAAGCGGTGCTGGACGAGATGGGGATCGACGATCCCTTCGCGCTCTCCGGCCTCTACACCGGCCGCCCGATCGGCATGAAGAGCGTCGACGACAGCGGCACGATGCCCGACGTCATCCATCTGTACCGCCGCCCTCTGCTGGACGAATGGGCCGAGGGCGAAGTGACGCTGGAAGCGCTCGTCACCCATGTCATCATCCACGAGATCGGCCATCATTTCGGCCTGTCGGACGACGACATGCACGCGCTGGAGGATGGCGAGGCGTGATGCTGGCGTTACGCGACGTCGCCTGCCTCCGCGGTGACCGGCTGCTGTTCGAGCGGCTGACGCTGACGGTCGCGCCGGGCGAGGCGCTGGTCGTGACCGGCCCCAATGGCGTCGGCAAATCGAGCCTGCTGCGCATCGCGGCGGGGCTGCTCCGCCCGTCCGCCGGCACGGTAGAACGCGATGGCCGCGTCGCGTGGCTGGGCGAGGCGACGGCTCTCGATACGGATCGCACGCTGGGCGAGGCGCTGGGCTTCTGGGCAAAGCTCGACGGCACGCATCCGGAAGCCGCGATGGAGGCAATGGGTATCGCCCACATCGCCCGCGTGCCGGTGCGCTATCTCTCGACCGGCCAGCGCCGCCGCGCCGCCATCGCGCGCACCATCGCGAGCGGCGCGGCGCTGTGGTTGCTCGACGAGCCGGCCAACGGGCTGGACGCCGAGGGGGTCGATCGGCTGGGCGAAGCGATCCGCGCGCATCGGAATGCTGGAGGCGCCGTCGTCACCGCCACCCACCTGCCGCTGCCGGTCGACGATGCGGCGAACCTCGTGCTCGACGGGATCCTCGCATGATCTCCCCCCTCATCCTGCGCGACACGCTACGCGGCCTGCGCGCCGCCGGCCTGCCGGTGGTGTTCTTCCTGATCGCGGCGACCCTCTTCCCCTTCGCGGTCGGGCCGGATGCGCGGTTGCTGGCGAAGGCCGGCGGCGGGATGCTGTGGCTGGCGGCATTGCTCGCCGCGCTGCTGCCGATCGAGCGGCTGGTCGCCCCCGATGCCGAGGCAGGGATCCTCGATCAGTTCGCGGCGCGCGGGATCGCGGACGAAGGCGTCGCCGCCGCCAAGATCGCCGCACACTGGCTGAGCTTCGGCCCGCCACTGATGCTGGCGGCGCTGCCCGGCTCGGCGCTGCTCGGGCTGGACGGCGCGACGCTCGGCCGGCTGGAGGCCGGGCTGGCGATCGGCACGCCCGCGCTCGCCGCATTGGGCCTGACGGTGGCCGCGCTCACCGCCGGCCTGCGCGGGAGTGGCGCGTTGGCCGGCCTCGTACTGCTGCCGCTCGCGGTACCGCTGCTGATCTTCGGTGCCGGCGCGCTCGAACCGACGAACGCGCAGGCGCTCAAGCTGCTGGCCGCGACCGCCTTGCTCCTCACTTTCGGCGCACCCTTTGCCGCCGGTGCGGCGTTACGAAGCCTTCGAGACTGACCAACGGAGCCCAAGATGAAGCGTATCGCCCTTGCCCTCGCCGCCGCCCTCCCGCTGCTGGCGCCCATCGCGGCGACACCGGTACAGGCCGCGCCCGCCGCAAAGCCCATCCCGACGCGCACCGTGGTGATGCAGGATCGCAAGTTCCACCCCCAGGTGATCCGGCTGAGGATCAACGTGCCGACCCGCATCGTGCTGGTGAACCGCGACGTGAGCGGGCATAATTTCTCGGCCAAGGGCTTCTTCGCACGCGCCGACATCCGCGATGCGCGCGGCGGCATGCAGGCGATCCGGGAGGGCATCGTTACCGTTCCCTCGCAATCGACCCGCGAATTCGTGGTGACGCCGCGCGCGCGTGGGCCGTTCGATCTCACCTCGTCGGTGGCGCTCGATGTCGCATCGGGGATGCAGGGGCAGATATTGGTGTATTGAGCGCTTCTTGCATCGTCATTGCGAGCATAGCGAAGCAATCCAGCGCCACGAGCGCCGCGCATCTGGATTGCTTCGTCGCTTTGCTCCTCGCAATGACGGCAGGGTTTCAGCCGCCACTCGACCAGCGGGCGAAGATGGCAGTGGGGAGGAGCAGGCCGCGCGCCTCCTCGCGCACCGCCATCTCGCCCGCCTCGACCGTACCGCACAGCTCGGCGGTCGCCTGCCGCAGCAGTTCGGCAATGGCGAGCGCCGACATGCGGACCGCATAGACCGTGAGGACGAGGAATTTCGATTCGCGGTCCAGCAGCTTCACGCAATCGGCGATCAGGCCGGGCAGGCCCTCTTCCAGCCGCCAGGTCTCGCCGGTCGGGCCGCGCCCGAACTTGGGCGGATCGAGCATGATCCCGGCATAGCGCCGCCCGCGCCGCACCTCGCGCGCGGTGAACTTCGTGGCGTCGTCGATCATCCAGCGGATCGGCCTGTCGGTCATGCCGGAGAGCAAAGCATTGGCCTTGCCCTGCTCGACCGACTTCTTGGACGCATCGACGTGCGTGACCTTCGCACCCTTGGCGGCCAGCGCGAGGGAGCCGACGCCGGTATAGCCGAAGAGGTTCATCACCTCGTCGTCCGTCGCGACGCGATCACGCATCCACGCCCATTGCGGCGCCATGTCGGGGAAGAATTGCAGGTGGCGGAAGGGCGTGTTGGCGGCGTGGAACTTCACGTCCTGCCAGCCGAGCGGCCAGTCGCGGCGTACGTTGCCCTTCAGGTGCCAGCGTCCGCCGCCATCCTCGTCCGACGCGCCGAGGAACTCGCCATCGTGCTTCCATTCCGAGGAGGCGGGCGCCCACATCGCCTGCGGCTCAGGCCGGACGAACCGGAAGCGGCCATAGCGCTCCAGCTTGCGGCCGTGGCCTGAATCGACGAGGCCGTAATCGGCCCACGGTTCGGTGATGAGGGTTTGAAGGTTCACCAGCGTGCCTGTCATTCCACCGTCATTGCGAGGAGCGAAGCGACGAAGCAATCCATATGCGCCACGCCTGTGGCACTGGATTGCTTCGCTACGCTCGCAATGACGAGTGTATCAGGCGACACGGGCGAGCTTGCCGCCGACACTGGCGGTCGCGATGCCGCCGCCGATCGCGTCGTTCGCGGCGCGCCGCGCGTGGGCGACATCCACCGCCTCGATCTGCGCGACCGTCTCCGCTACCGGCACGATGCGGCCGTGGACCTGGATCTGGCGGGCGAGATGGTCGCAGCGCGCCTGCACCGATTCGAGCCCCATCAGCAGCCCCGCCTTGGCCTGCGCCTGCGCACGCGCCAGTTCGGCCTCGGAGAGATCCTCCGCCGTGCGCGCCAGCACCTCGCGGGCGAGCGCGAAGGCACGCGGCGCATCCGCCTTGGCCGAGGCGCAATAGACGCCGAGCTGGCCGGTGTCCGCCGCCGCACTGCTCCACGCATAGACCGAATAAGCGAGGCCGCGCTGCTCGCGCACCTCCTGAAACAGCCGCGAGGACATGCCGCCGCCCGCCGCACTGGCGAACAGGCTGAGCGCATAGGCATCGCCGTGGCGCTGATCGACGCCGGGATGCGCGAACGCGACGTGCACCTGATCGAAGCGTCGCGCATCCGTGACAACACCGGAAGCGAAGCGCGCCGGCTCAAACGCGGGCGGCGCGCCGGCGGCGAGATCGCCGAAGCGCGCTTCGGCCAGCTTCTGCAGCGCATCCTCGTCCACCTTGCCGGCGGCGGCGAGCACCAGCCCGGCCGGGCGATACTGCTCCTCCAGCCAGCGCTTCAGAGCCGCCACGTCGATCGCGGCGATGGTCTGCGCGTCGCCGAGCACCGGGCGGCCGTAGGTCTGGCCCGGATAGGCAGCGGCGGCGAGGTGATCGAAGATGATGTCGTCGGGCGTGTCGCGCGATTCGCCAAGTTCGGCCAGCACCACCTGCTTTTCGCGCTCCAGCTCTTCCGCCGAGAAATGCGGCGCGCGGACGAGATCGGCGATCAGGTCGACGCCGAGCGCGAGATCGTTCGGCAGCAGCCGCGCATGGAAGACGGTGGTGTCGCGCGAGGTCCACGCGTTGAGCTGCCCGCCGACATCCTCGGCCGCTTCGGCGATCTGGCGCGCATCGCGGTCACCCGCGCCCTTGAACACCATATGCTCGACCATGTGGGCGAGGCCGGTGAGGTGCGCCGCTTCCGAGCGGCTGCCGACATCGGCGTAGAGGCCGACCGCCAGCGTCTCGACGCCCGGCATCGGATCGACCGCAACGGTCAGCCCGTTGGGCAGGCGATGGAGGCGCGGGTTCAAGCGCGGGGCCTCGCGCGCTCGGCAATATAGCCGGTGATCGCCTCGAACGTGGCGGGGAGCGTGGCGTAACGCTCCTCCTTCTCCATCAGCCCGCCGATCCGCTCCGGCAGCGGAGCGCGCGTGCCGATCGCAGCCTCCACCGCATCGCCGAACTTGGCGGGGTGCGCGGTGGCAAGCGTCACCACCGGCACGTCGGCCGGCAACTCCGCCGCACGCGCCGCCGCGAGGCCGATCGCGGTGTGCGGATCGATCACCTGACCCGAGGCATGGGCCCAGCGCATCGCGTCCACCATGCCCTCGTGATCGACGCGGGCGCTGGCGAAATCCGCCGACGCGCGATCACGCTGCGCCTGCGACAATGCCATCACCTTGTCGCCCTCGAACCCCTTCATCGCCGCCGACAGCGCGCCCGCATCGCGGCCGTGAAGATCGAACAGCAGCCGCTCGAAATTGGAGCTGACCTGGATGTCCATCGACGGCGTCGCGGTCGGCGTCACGGTGCCGGTCGAGTAATCGCCCGCCGACAGCGCGCGATGAAGGATGTCGTTGACGTTGGTCGCGACGATCAGCCGCGCCACCGGCAGGCCCATCTTCTTCGCGACAAAGCCCGCGAACACGTCACCGAAATTGCCGGTCGGCACCGAGAAGGCGATCGCGCGATGCGGCGCGCCGAGCCGCACGCCCGCATAGAAATAATAGACGATCTGCGCCGCGAGCCGTGCCCAGTTGATCGAGTTCACCGCCGACAGCTGGAAGCGCCCGGCGAAGTCGCGGTCGCCGAACATGCGCTTCACCAGCGCCTGCGCCTGATCGAAATCGCCCTCGATCGCGATATTGTGGACGTTCTCCGCCAGCACCGTCGTCATCTGGCGGCGCTGCACGTCGGAGACGCGGCCCTTCGGGTGCAGCATGAAGATGTCGATGTGCGCGCGGTTCGCCACCGCCTCGATCGCCGCCGATCCGGTGTCGCCCGAGGTCGCGCCGACGATGGTGAGATGCTGGTCGCCGCCCGACAGGAAGCGCTCGAACAGCAACCCGAGCATCTGCAGCGCGACGTCCTTGAAGGCCAGCGTCGGCCCGTGGAACAGTTCCAGCAGGAAATGGCGGTGATCGAGCTGCGCGAGCGGAGTCACCGCCGCATGGCTGAAGCGGCCGTAGGCGGCCTCGCACAGCGCGCGCAGATCGGCCTCGGACAGCGCATCGCCGACGAAGGGGGCGAGGATGCGCACCGCCGTCTCGGCGTAGGTGAGACCGGCCAGCGCCTCGATCTCCTGGGTGCTGAGCGTCGGCCAGCCCTCGGGCACATAAAGCCCGCCGTCGGACGCGAGACCGGCAAGGGTGGCAGCCTGGAAGCCGAGCGCATCGGCCTGCCCACGGGTGGAGATGTAGCGCATATGGCCGCGCGGCTTAGACGGCGGGGGGACAAGGGGCAAGCGGAGAGGACGGAGCAGGCCGTCCGTTCCGGCACGGCTTCACAAGGGCGCGAACCGGATCGGCGCACCGCGACGATCGGCAGGGGCGATCAGGCGCCTGCCTTGCCGTTGCCTGCCGTTTTCCCGATCACCGTTCCCGCGCACAATTGCTTGACCCAGGGCAGGGACCGCAGGCTCGCGTCGGTCGGCTTCTCGAACGATCCGAACGGCGTCAGCCACGTAGTGGCATTTGTCGTCGTGAGATTGGCCTTCATCACCCCGTTCACGTCGACGGCACGATCATAGGCTTTCGCGATGTCGCTCCAGTCCGAAGGCGACAGATGCGCCTGCCTATCGACCGTGCGCAGCGTGCGCCATGCCTCCATCTCAATATCCTGGCTTGCGATGAAGGTCTTGTAGGATCCCCTGGCATCATAGAATCGCTGCTTCGACGCGAGGCTCATGTGCGCGAGCGACTGATCGGCGATCGCCATCTCGAACGCGCTGTCATCCCCACCGAACGCGCTCAGGCGGCCGATCGGCCCCGTGATGCCGAGCGGTGTGCCCGCATCGTGCCGCGCGAGGATGACACCCAGATCGGACAGGCGCTGGTCGATACAGGCCTGCTGATCGACCCGCGCCAGCATCGCGCCGTAATAGCCCTCCACCTGCCCGTTGAGCACTTCCTCGTCCTGATGGACGACATGGCGCCAGTGCGCCCACTCGACCACCTGCTCGAACGCCAGCGCGATCAGCACGCCGATCACGATGATCCCGACTTCGCCGAAAAACTGACGCCAACCATGGATCGGCTTCGGAAGATGAACGTGCATGTACCCCCCTGATCGCGCGCAGCCTAGCGCCATCGTTGCGGGAAGGGAATGATCGGCTTGAGGCCGGAATCGCCTGCCCTTCCAATGTAGGATTTCGTCTGTCACGCTCGCGCCGGTCGGGGTGGCCGGCCGGCTCTTTCTCACCGTCGATCGCCGCGCAGGAATGCCTTCTTTTCGCCTTCACAGCTGTCAACTTTGTCAATTTCGGGCGACGGAGCCGTCAGCCGGCCGACACCCTCCCCCGCCGCCACAGCGCGATGCCGTAGATCAGCACCGCCAGCCCGGCGAAGATGAACCACTGCACCGCGTAGGCGAGATGGTTGTTGGGCACGTCGTCGAGGCTGGGCGGCTGGCTCGGCTGCAGGCCGGGTGCTGCGACGGCCGAGACGATCAGTATCTGGTCGTCATGATCCGGCCCGATCACGCCGGAGACCTCGCCGCCCTTCCACCCGGCCGGGGCGTCGGGCTTTTCGGACCAGCCCATGTCGACCGCAAAGCCCGGCCCCTCGGCGCCGGTGCGGCAATCGGCGATGTGCTTCCAGCCCGACTGGCCGGCCTCGTTGCGCCCCGCGCTCGCCCGCCAGCCGACGGGCTGGAGGCAGAAGGCTTCCGACTTGCGGAACAGCAGGGACTGGTCGGTCAGGTCGCGCGGGAAGGCGACCGGCGGCTTGCCGGCGGCGGCGCGATATTCGGCGAGCAGGCCCTCCTTCCAATGGAGACGGTGCAACTGCCAGATGCCGAGCCAGATCATGATGCCCGCGGCGAGCATGACAAGCAGGGTCGGCAGGATGGGGATGCGGATCTTCATGGCTGCGGCGGCTCGCGGCGGAGGTGACCTTCCCCGGCGCGGTTGCGATATTCGGATGCGATCAACATACCCTTGGCGACGCGCAGCGAGACGATCACCAGCGCGGTCGTGACCGGCGGCCAGATGATCACGTGCAACCACCAAGGCGGGCTTACCGAGAGTTCGAGAGTGATCGCCGCGATGCAGACGACCGCGCCGACGATCAGCGTCAGGAAAGCCGCCGGTCCGTCGCCGACGTTGAAGCGATCGAAGTCCAGCCCGCAGGCCCGGCAGCGTGACGCGAACTTGACCATGCCGCCGAACAACGTCTTGGCGCCGCACCTGGGGCACAGCCCCTGCAGACCCGCCGCAGCGATCGTGGGTTCGGTGGGCGGCGGGTCCGTGGTCATGACGAGGGTATAGCGGCGAAGCGTTCGGACGCGAAGGCAAGTTGGGCCACCCGCCTCCGTCCGCCCCTCGGCGCGCACGACCGCGAAATTGAAAAAAGGGCGGAAGTTCGCACCCCCGCCCTCATAGCCTGCATCGTCGCGGCTGCCCGTTCAGCCGGCGTAGGTCGCGCCCCAGCCGCCCCATACGTAGATGGAGAGGAACAGGAACAGCCACACCACATCGACGAAGTGCCAGTACCAGGCGGCCGCCTCGAAGCCGAAATGCTGGCGCGGCGTGAAGTCGCCCTTGTAGGCGCGGATCAGGCAGACGATCAGGAAGATCGTGCCGACGATGACGTGGAAACCGTGGAAGCCGGTCGCCATGAAGAAGGTGGCACCGAAGATGTTGCCTTTGAACGCGAACGGCGCGTGGATATATTCCCATGCCTGGATCGAGCTGAACAGCAGGCCGAGCAGGATCGTGCACCACAGGCCCTGCTTCAGCCCCTTGCGATCGCCATGGATCAGCGAATGGTGCGCCCAGGTGACGGTCGTACCCGAGCAGAGCAGGATCAAGGTGTTGAGCAGCGGGAACTTGAACGGATTGAGCGGTTCGATCCCCTTGGGCGGCCACACCCCGCCGACCGCTTCCACCGCCTTGGGGAAGAGCGAAGCGTCGAAGAAGGCCCAGAACCAGCCGACGAAGAACATCACTTCCGAAGCGATGAACAGGATCATGCCGTAGCGCAGGTGGAGCTGCACCACCGGCGTGTGATCGCCGGCATGGGCCTCCTTGATCACGTCCGCCCACCAGAAGCCCATCATCGAGACGGTGAGCAGCAGACCCACCGGCAGCAGCAGCTTGCCGTAGGGAACCGAGTGCATGAACATGATCAGGCCGGATGCGAGCGCCAGCGCGGAGAAGGCCGTCAGCAGCGGCCAGGGGCTCGGCGGAAGGATGTGGTAGTCGTGGTTCTTCGCACCGGCCATCGTCTCTCTCGTCCCTGTCTGTCGGCTCTTGAGGCCGTGTTCGGCGTGGACCTTAGCCTTGGGTGGGCGCGTGGTCCACAGGATAGAATGTGTAGCTGAGCGTGATTTCGCTGACCCCGGCATTGTCCGGGTCTTTCAGGAAGGCGGGATCGACGTAGAACACCACCGGCATCCGCTGTGTTTCGCCGGGCTGGAGCGTCTGCTGGGTGAAGCAGAAGCATTGCACCTTCACGAAATATTGTGCGCTCTGGTCGGGCGAGATGTTGAAAGCGGCCGATCCCGTGATCGGCTTGTCGGACAGGTTGGTCGCGTCGAAGAAGGCGAGCTGGCGGGCGCCGATCGCGACGCGTTCGGTCTTCTGCTCCGGCTCGAAGGTCCAGTGCAGCTTGTCGGAGACGTTGGCGTCGAAACGGACGGTGACGATCTTGCCGGTGTCGCCGGGCGCCTTCGCCCCCTCCTCGATCCGCGCAGTGCCGCCGAAGCCGGTCTGCTGGCAGAAGATGCGATAGAGCGGCACCGCCGCGAAGCCCATGCCAACCATCCCGCAGGCCACTGCGCCCGCGATCAGGCCGGTGCGCAGGTTGCGGGACGCCGCGCTCACTTGAGCATCTTGGCGATGCTGATCGCGTAGACCAGCACGACGAAGGCGCCGAGCAGAAGCGCGGTGACGATCGCCCGGCTGCGCTGACGGCGGCGGACTTCGGTTTCGGTTTCGGGATCGAGGGCCATCAGGCGAACCAGAGCTTGTCCACGACCAGCACGCCGAAGGTCGCGAAGAGATAGAGGATGGAATAGCCGAACAGGCGGCGTTCGGCCTTCATCAGCGCCGGATCCGCCTCGCGACTGAAGCCGACGCGCGCGGCGAGCGCCAGGAAAACTAGGTTCAGCGCGATCGCCGCGATGCCGTAGATCGGTCCGGCGAGGCCCAGCGGCCAGGGCGCGATCGCCACCGCCGCCATTGGCCAGCTGTAGAGGAAGGCCTGCAGGCGGGTCGCCTTCGTGCCGGCCACAACGCTCATCATCGGTACACCGGCGGCGGCATAGTCCGAGTTCACGAACAGCGAGAGCGCCCAGAAATGCGGGGGCGTCCACAGGAAGACGAGGAAGAAGAGCAGCACCGGCAGAACGTCCACCCGCCCCGTCACCGCCGCCCAGCCGATCAGCGCCGGGAAGGCGCCGGCCGCACCGCCGATGACGATGTTCTGCGGCGTCCGGCGCTTCAGCCAGACGGTATAGATCAGCACGTAGAAGAGGATCGAGACGATCAGGATGGCGGCGGCGAGCGCGTTCACCGCGAGGCCCATCAGGATCACCGAGAAGGCGGCGAGGCCCACGCCGAAATGGAGCGCGGACTGGCGGTTCATGCGCCCGGCGGGAAGCGGGCGATTGGCCGTCCGCTTCATCTTGGCATCGAGATCGGCCTCGTACCACTGGTTGAGCGCGGCAGCGGCGCCGGCGCCCAGCGCGATACACAGGATCGCGGTGAAGCCCAGCACCGGATGGATATGGCCCGGCGCGATCAGCAGGCCGCACAGACCCGTGAAGACCACCAACGTCATCACGCGCGGCTTGGTCAGCGCCCAGAAGTCGCGCCATTCCGCCGGCATATTCGATGTAACGATCGGCGCGCTCGCCATTCTGTCCTTCATCTCACTCGAACCGAAGCCCGGAGCGGAAACGTCGCTCCGGGCGCGGCCCTAGCAGAAAATACGACCCGGATCAGTGCCGTGAATCAGTGGTGATCTTCGTCGCCGATCACCGGCAGGGTCTCGAACTGGTGGTAGGGCGGCGGGGACGGCAGCGTCCACTCGAGGGTCGTGGCCCCCTCGCCCCACGGATTGTTCGGCGCCTTCTTGCCCGCGAACAGCGTGTAGAACACGTTCACGAAGAAGAAGATCATGCTGAACGCCATCACCATGTAGCCGATGGTCGCCAGGTGGTTCCACTTCTCGAAGGCGTCCGGATAGTCCGGATAGCGGCGCGGCATCCCCTGCCGGCCGAGGAAGTGCATCGGGAAGAACAGCAGGTTCACACCGATGAAGAACAGCCAGAAGTGGATCTGACCAAGCGCTTCCGAATACATCTTCCCCGACATCTTCGGGAACCAGTAGTAGAAGCCCGCGAACAGCGAGAACACCGCGCCGAGCGACAGCACGTAGTGGAAGTGCGCAACGACGTAATACGTGTCCTGATAATAGTTATCGATGCCGCCATTGGACAGCACCACGCCAGTCACGCCGCCGACGGTAAACATGAAGATGAAACCGATCGCCCAGACCATCGGGGTCTTGAACTCGATCGATCCGCCCCACATCGTCGCGATCCACGAGAAGATCTTGATGCCGGTCGGCACCGCGATCACCATCGTGGCGGCGGTGAAATACATCTTCGTGTTCACGTCGAGGCCGGTCGTATACATGTGGTGCGCCCACACGACGAAGCCGACCACGCCGATCGCGACCATCGCGTAGGCCATGCCGAGATAGCCGAACACCGGCTTCTTCGAGAAGGTGGCGATGATGTGGCTGATCATGCCGAAGCCCGGCAGGATCATGATGTACACCTCGGGGTGTCCGAAGAACCAGAAGAGGTGCTGGTAGAGGATCGGGTCGCCGCCGCCCGACGCATCGAAGAAGGTCGTGCCGAAATTGCGGTCGGTCAGCAGCATGGTGATCGCGGCGGCGAGGACCGGCAGCGACAGCAGCAGCAGGAAGGCGGTGACCAGCACCGACCAGGCGAAGAGGGGCATCTTGTGCAGCGTCATACCCGGCGCGCGCATGTTGAAGATGGTGGTGATGAAGTTCACCGCGCCGAGGATCGACGACGCGCCCGCCAGGTGAAGCGCGAGGATCGCCATGTCCACCGCCGGGCCGGCCGATCCGGACGTCGACAGGGGCGCGTAGAGCGTCCAGCCAGTGCCCGCGCCGTCGCCCGTTCCGCCCGGCACGAAGGTGGAGCCGAGAAGGAGCAGGAACGCCGGGATGATCAGCCAGAAGCTGATATTGTTCATGCGCGGGAACGCCATGTCCGGCGCCCCGATCATGATCGGCACGAACCAGTTGCCGAATCCGCCGATCATCGCCGGCATGACCATGAAGAAGACCATGATCAGGCCGTGCGCGGTGATCAGCACGTTCCACAGATGGAGCGCCGCGTCGCGGCCTTCGGGCTGGTGCCAGTAATGCGCCCAGGTGGGCAGATACTGGATGCCCGGCTCCATCAGTTCGGCGCGCATCATGCCCGAGATCGCGCCGCCGATGATGCCGGCGGTGATCGCGAAGATCAGGTAGAGCGTGCCGATGTCCTTGTGATTGGTGGACATGAACCAGCGCGCGAAGAAGCCCGGCTTGTGATCCGCGTCGTGATGATGCCCGTGGGCGTCGCCATGCGCTTCAAAGAAATGCGGGGTGGCCGTGGTATCGGTCATCGGTCCGGGCCTCAGTTGGTCGTGGCAGCCTGCGACGCGGGCGTCGCGGCGGCGGTGCTGTTCTCGGTCGCGGTGGTGGATTCACCGGCACCGGGTTCAGGATTGGCGGTGCCCGCCGGCGGATTGCTGATCGGCGAATTGGCCGTCGCGTCGCTGGAGGCAGGCTTCGCTGCCCCCGGCATCGTACCGCCATTGGCGGCGACCCACTGGGCGAATTGCTGCCTGGAGACGACCTCGACCGCGATCGGCATGTAGCCGTGGCGCGCGCCGCACAGTTCCGAGCACTGGCCGTAATAGAGGCCGGGGCGGTTCACCTTGAACCATGTCTCGTTCAGGCGGCCGGGAACCGCGTCCATCTTGGTCCAGAAGGCCGGCACCGCGAAGGAGTGGATCACGTCGTCCGAGGTGGTGATGATCTTGATCACCGAATCGACCGGCACGACCATGCGGGCATCGACGCCGAGCTGGCGGGGTTCGCCCTTCGCCTTGTCCTGCGCGTCGGTCAGGATGTTGGAGACGACCTCGAAGTCGCCGTTATCGGGATATTGGTACGACCAGTACCACTGGTGGCCGATCACCTTCACGGTCAGATCGGGCTTCGGCGTCGCATACTGGCGGGCGAGCAGCTTGATCGACGGCACCGCGATGCAGAGCAGGATCAGCACTGGCGCCACCGTCCAGATGATCTCGATCGTCGTGTTGTGGCTGGTGCGTGACGGCGTCGGGTTGGCGCGACGGTTGTAGCGGACGATGACGATCGCCAGCAGCAGCAGCACGAACAGGCTGATGGCCGTAATCACCCAGATCAAAGCGGTGTCGAAATGCTGGGCGAAGAGGCCGAGATCGGTGACCTGCGGCTGGAGCGAGATCTTGTCGGTCGGCTGGCCGATGCCCGGCGTCGGCTGGTAGAATTCGGGGATCTTGGAAGCCGCGGGGGCCGGCGTCGCGGCGGCGCTGTCGGCCGGCGCGGCGGCGGCGGGCGCGGCTGCATCCTTGGTGGTCGCGGTGGCGGCGGCTTGGCCGGAGGCCGGAGGCGTCGCGGTCGCGGTGGGGGAAGCCGTCGCAGGCGTCGCCGCGGGGGCTTGCGCATGGAGCGCGCCACCCAGCGCCATGGTGGCGATCAGGCCCGCAAAACCCAGTGACTTCAAACTCTTCATGTCACCCCTCTTCCCACATGGCCGTGTCGCAGGCTCTTGCCCATCATCGACCATTGGGCGGCTTTATAGCAAGCGAACGCAAAGCCTCAAGCGCCGATAACCGCGGCGCAGCACGCCAGCGGATTGCCTGTGGCGCCCGGCACGCCTATCAGCGCGCGATCCGGGGGACTCGGAACCCAAGGTTTTCGGAAGGCTGACATGACCGACGACGAGGTGCTGGCGGAATTCCGCGCGGCCGAAGCCCTGCTGGACGGACATTTCATCCTGTCCTCCGGCCTGCGCAGCCCCACCTATCTGCAGTGCGCACGCGTGCTGATGGACCCCAAACGCGCCGCGCGGCTGTGCGCGGAGCTGGCCTCGCGCTTCACGCCGGCGGTGCATGCCGGCGTCACGGCGGTGGTGTCGCCGGCGATGGGCGGCGTGATCGTCGGCTATGAGATGGCACGTGCGCTGGGCGTCGAGGCGATGTTCGTCGAGCGGCCTTCCGGCACCTTCGAGCTGCGGCGTGGCTTCAGCCTCGAGCCGGGCCAGAAGGTGCTGATGATGGAGGACGTCGTGACGACGGGCCTGTCGTCGCGCGAGGCGATCAAGGCGATCGAGGAAGCCGGCGGCCGCGTGATCGCGGCGGGCTGCCTGGTCGATCGCTCGAACGGCACGGCGGACGTCGGCGTGCCGCTGACCGCTTTGCTGACCATGGACGTGCCGACCTACGCGCCGGACGAACTGCCGGAGGAACTGGCGGCGATTCCGGCGATCAAGCCCGGCAGCCGGGCCAAGGCGGCATAACTAAATCCTCCCCCGCCAGGGGGAGGTGGCGCCGAAGGCGACGGAGGGGGAGGACGACGATGTGCTCACCGATAAAACTCCGCCGCCCACCCCCTCCGTCATGCTGACGCATGCCACCTCCCCCTGGCGGGGGAGGATTGGGATGGGATCGCGCCGCTTCGCCCCGATTTTCGCGCTCGCGCTGACCGCCGCCGCACCGGCGCCCGCCCCGCTCGACCGAATCGTTTCCGCCGCCAGGTTCGACGGCGTGGTGATCGCGGGCGATTCGGACAGGCCCGGCTACGTCCATGGCGATGCGGACGCGACGTGGCGCTGGGCGTCCGTTTCCAAGCAGCTCGCGGCGACGATCGTGATGCAGGAGGTGCAGGCGGGCCGCCTGTCGCTCGACCGGCCGATCACCGACTGGTGGCCCGAATGGCCGCATGTCTTTTCGGATCTGATCACGATCCGCCAGCTGCTCCAGCACACCAGCGGCCTCGCCGATCCCAACGAGGACGGGCCGAACGACAGGAGCGGGATGCCGCTCTTCTACCGCCCGCCGCCCGGCCGGGGCACGATGCAATATGAGGCGACGCATTATTGCGCGGAGCACCCCCGCGCCAAGCCGGGCCTCGTCTTTCACTACGACAATTGCGACTTCATCGTGCTGGGCGCGCTTATCGAGAGGACGACCGGCAAACCTTATGCGAAGCTGCTGCAGGAACGGATCGCCGGGCCGTTGGAGTTCAAGATCGGGCTTTTCTCCCCCGATCGCCCGCCCGCGCCCCACGTCCGCGGTATCGCGAAACCCGGCGTGCGCGAGGATATCGGCAATCTCGGCACCTATGGCGCGGCGGGGTCGGTCTACGGGCCTCCCATGGCGCTCTACGCCTTCGATCGCGCGCTGATCGCCCACACGCTGCTCGGCGAGGCGGCAACCGCCGCGATGTGGAAGGGCGAGCCCAGATGGGGCCAGGCGGCGCTCGGCCAGTGGCAATATGACGCGACACTGGCGGGCTGCGCCATGCCCACCTCGATCGTCGAGCGACGGGGCGAGATCGGCGGCGTTCAGATTCGCAACTTCATACTGCCCGCGATGGGGAAGGCACTGGTCATGTTCACCCGGCGGGGCGATTTTACCTTCGGCGAGGTTTGGCAGGGCAAGGGCTTCGCCTATAGGGCGCTATCGGCCGTGGGATGTGCTTCATGAGTGGCAAGCTGAGGTTAGGCGTCAACATCGATCACGTCGCGACGATCCGCAATGCGCGGGGCGGGCTGCATCCCGATCCGATCCGCGCCGCGCAGGTGGCGCAGGCGGCCGGTGCCGACGGCATCACCGCGCACCTGCGCGAGGATCGCCGCCACATCATGGACGAGGACATCGCCCATCTGATCGGTGCGATCTCGCTGCCGTTGAATTTCGAGATGGCGGCGACCGAGGAGATGGTGGCGATCGCGCTCCGCCATCGCCCGCACGCCGCCTGTATCGTGCCCGAGCGGCGCGAGGAGGTGACCACCGAGGGCGGCCTCGACGCCGCGCGCCAGCACAATCACCTGAAGCCGCTGATCGCGCGGCTGGGCGAGGCCGGCATCCGCGTGTCCTTGTTCATCGAGCCGGATCCCCGCCAGATCGAGGCGGCCGTGTCGCTCGGCGCGCCGGTGGTGGAGTTCCATACCGGCGCCTACGCCCATGCCGAGGGCGAGAAACAGGTGGCCGAACTCAAGCGCCTTACCGACGCCGCCGCGCTCGCCGCCAAGAACGGCATCGAACCGCACGCCGGCCACGGCCTCACCTACGACAATGTCGTGCCGGTCGCCGCCATTCCGCAGATCGCCGAGCTCAACATCGGCCACTTCCTGATCGGCGAGGCCATCTTCACCGGACTGGAGGCCAGCGTCCGCCGGATGCGCGCACTGATGGATGAGGCGCGGTGATCGTCGGCATCGGATCCGATCTCTGCAACATCGACCGGATCCAGAATTCTCTGGATCGCTTCGGCGAGCGCTTCATCGTCCGCGTCTTCACTGATACCGAGCGCGCCAAGTCCGAGCGGCGGACGCTCACCCGCGCCGCCACCTACGCCAAGCGCTTCGCCGCCAAGGAGGCTTTTTCCAAGGCCGTCGGCACCGGCTTCAAGCGCGGCGTGTTCATGAAGGACATCGGCGTCGTGAACCTGCCGAGCGGCGCGCCCACGCTCGCGCTGACCGGCGGGGCCAAGGCGAGGCTTGACGCGTTGATCCCGGCGGGCCACGCCCCGATTGTGCATCTGACGATGACCGACGATCTGCCCTGGGCGCAGGCGTTCGTCATCATCGAGGCGCTGCCGATCCCGGCAGACGCAGACTGAGGATAGAGAGTTGAGCGAGACCGACACCGCCACCACCACCCCGGCGGAAGCTCCCAAGGAGAAGGACAAGGTCGACTGGAAGACCGAAGCGCGCGGCCTCGCCTGGCTGATCCTGGCGGTTCTGGGCTTCTGGACGTTCGTCGCCAAGCCCTTCTACATTCCGTCCGAGTCGATGATGCCGACGCTGATCAAGGGCGATCGCCTCGTCGTCAGCAAATATCCTTATGGCTGGAGCTACGCCTCCTCCTTCTGGCACGTCATCCCCTTCATCCATGGTCGCCTGTTCGGCCACATGCCCGAACGCGGCGACGTCGTGATCCTCACGCCGACCGGTGAGAGCAGCGACTATATCAAGCGCGTGATCGGCCTGCCCGGCGACACGATCGAGGTGCGCGGCGGCGTGGTGTGGCTGAACGGCAAACCCATTCCGCGTGTCGCCGAGAAACCGGCCATGATCCCGGTGGATGCCAACGTGCCCTGCGACCGCGGGCTGGAGGCAGCGCATCGCACCACCGGGCCGGACGGCAAGCTCTATTGCGAGCTGCCTGTCTTCCGCGAGACTTTGCCCTCGGGCCGCACCTACGACACGATCGATCTCGGCGTCGATGCCAGCCCCGGCGACGAATACGGCCCGATCACCGTGCCCGCCAACACGGTCTTCGTGATGGGCGACAATCGCGACGAGTCGGCGGACAGCCGCTACCCGGTCGAGGAACTGGGCCTGGGCGGCCCGGTGCCGTGGGAGAATCTGGGCGGCCGCGCAGAGTTCATCACCCACAGCTATGACGGCACCGGCGAGATCTGGAACCCGATCAGCTGGTTCACCGCGCTGCGCCCGAGCCGCACCGGCATCAACCTCCACCCGGCGCGCGTCGCGCCGCCCAAGCCGTGACGCCGACCACCCCGCACGAGGAGGCGGAGGCGTCGATGCAGGCGCCCGCCCCCGTCGAGCTTCGCGATCCGCGCACCCGCTTCGAGCTGGTGAAGGCGATCATCTGGGTCTCGGTCGTGCTGTCGGTGGTGCTGATCTACGTGCTGGCGCAGCCGCTGCTGCTGATCGTCGGCGGCCTCGTCTTCGCCTCGATGCTGGATGGCGGCGCGCGACTGCTCGGCCGCATCCTGCCCATCCCGCGTGGCTGGCGCGTGGCGCTGGTGGCGGTGCTGGCGTTCGCCTTCCTGATCGGCGTCTTCTTCTATGCCGGGCTGACGCTGGTCAGCCAGTTCCAGGCGCTGAAAGAACTGGTGATGAGCCAGTTCCAGCGCATCGAAGGCTGGGCCAGCCAATATGGCGTGGTGCCGAAGGGCGGTCCGGACGTCGGCGCGCTCGGCAAACAGTTGATGGGATCGCTCGGCCAGCTGACCAGTGCGGTGGGCGTGGCATTGGGCGGCATCTCCAGCGTCGCGATGATCGTGGTGCTGGGTCTGTTCTTCGCCGCCGAGCCGAAGATATACGAGCGCGGCCTCGCCTGGCTGATCCCCGCCGACAAGCGCGAAGGCTTCTTCGAGACCAGCGCCGACATGGCGCACACGCTGCGCCGCCTGATGGCGGGGCGCCTGATCGGCATGGCGGCGGAGGGTCTCTTCATCTGGATCGCGCTGTCGATCGTCGGCGTGCCCTTCGCGCTGCTGCTCGGCCTGATCACCGGCATCCTCGCCTTCCTGCCCAATATCGGCGCGATCGTATCGGGCGTGCTGACCGTGCTGGTCGGCTTCTCGGCGGGCAGCACGACGGGCTTCCTGGCGATCGGCGTGTACGTGCTGGTGCAGATCTTCGACGGATACGTGGTGGTGCCGATGGTGGCGCGCCGCTCGGTCGATCTCGCGCCGGCGCTGGTGCTGGGGATGCAGTTGCTGCTCGGCGCGCTGTTCGGGCTGCTGGGCCTCATGTTTGCCGATCCGATCGTGGCGATGGCGAAGGTCGCGCTGGAGCGGAAGAGCGGCCTCGATCCTGCGGAAGAGGCGAAGAAGGCCTCCTGAACCCCGCGCCGGCTAGTTCGTCGTCATTGCGAGGCGCGTAGCGACGAAGCAATCCATAGGCGCATCGTGTGCGGCGACGGATTGCTTCGCTACGCCCGCAATGACGATCCCGTAGGGATTAGGGCTGGCCGCCCGCGCCGCCCATGCCCGCCTGGCCGTAGCCCGGCTGCTGCGGCGCGATCTCGCGCAGGCTGACATCGAACTGGAGGACGCTGTTCGGCGGGATCACGCCGTCGCCCGCGCCCTGCTCGCCATAACCCAGCTGCGGCGGGATCCAGAAGCGATAGCGCGCGCCGCGCTTCATCAGCTGCAGGCCTTCCGAGAAACCGGGGATCGAGCCTGCGACGGGCATCACCGCCGGCTGGCCGTGCTGCGCGGTCGAATCGAAGGTCGTGCCATCGAGCAGCTTGCCGTCATAATCGATCAGCACGATGTCCTGCGGGCCGGGCGAATTGCCGCTGCCCGGCGCCAGCACCTCATATTCGAGGCCGGATGCCGTGGTGACGACACCATGCTTCTTGGCGTTCTTGGCGAGGAAGACGCTCGGCGGCTGGCCCATCGCCACCTGCTTGTAGGTGCCTGCCAGCGCCGCCCCGACGCCGATCACGACGGCGAAACCGACGCCGAGCCAGATCTTCCTGACGGTGCCCTTGGCGACGGGACGCAGGGGAACGGCGGTGACTTCGGACATGGGACCTCGCGTCTTGCAGATACGAAAACGGGCGGCTTTTGCACCGCCCGTTCGATCACGTCTAGCGTTTTGAGGGCGGCAGGAGTCGCCGCCCGGTCCGCTTTTTACCGGACGCCGTCACGCTCGGCGCGCTTGCGCTCCAGCTTGCGGGCGCGGCGGATCGCGGCGGCACGCTCGCGGGCGCGCTTCTCGCTCGGCTTCTCGTAATGGCGACGCAGCTTCATCTCGCGATAGACACCCTCGCGCTGCAGCTTCTTCTTGAGGGCCCGGAGCGCCTGGTCGACATTGTTGTCGCGAACGATGATCTGCATAAACCCGTCTGTCTCCTGCCGGCCGGAAGGCATCGGAACCCTGCGTCCCGAGAGGCCTGACGACACGTCGAAATTGGCGGCCGCAGGACATGCCCTACGTCCGGAAAGCGCGCGCCCTAGCAGCGATTATGATTCGGGGCAAGTTATCCACCATCGAAATCAGGCGATCATCCGCTTCAACGCATCGATCAGATCGGCCTCGTGCGCCGGCTTGTCGGTGCGGATCCGGCTGATACGCGGGAACCGCATGGCGAGGCCGGACTTGTGGCGCTTCGATTCGTGGATCGAATCGAAGGCGACCTCCAGCACCAGCGTCTTCTCCACCTCGCGCACCGGGCCGAAACGCTGGACGGTGTGGTTGCGCACGAAACGATCGAGGCCCTTCAGTTCCTCGTCGGTGAAGCCGGAATAGGCCTTGCCGACGGGGAGCAATTCGCCGCCCTCGTCCGGCGGCGCGGTCCAGCAGCCGAAGGTGTAGTCCGAATAGAAGCTGGAGCGCTTCCCGTGGCCGCGTTGCGCGTACATCATCACGCAGTCCGCCACGAGCGGATCGCGCTTCCATTTGTACCACAAGCCCGTGCGGCGGCCCGCCACATAGGGTGAATCACGGCGCTTGAGCATGACGCCCTCGATAGCCGCGTCGCGCGATCCGGCGCGGATGTCGCCCAGCGCCTCGAAATCCGGGGCATCGATCAGCGTCGAGATGTCGAAACGATCGTCCGGCAGGTTCGCGACGAACGCTTCGAGCCGCTTGCGCCGATCGGACCACGGCAATTCGCGAATGTCATCAGGCCCGTCGAAGAGGATGTCGTAGAGCCGCACGAAGGCCGGATACTCCGCCTGCATCTTCGCGCTGACCGCCTTGCGCCCGAGCCGCTGCTGGAGCGCGTTGAAGCTCGCCGTCTCGCCGCCATGCTCGGCACGCCCCTGCCCCTGCCCACGCACCAGCAATTCGCCATCGAGCACGCCCGGCATAGCGAAAGCCGCTGCCACATCGGGGAAGCTGCCGGTGATGTCATCTCCGGCGCGCGAGAACAGCCGCGTCTCGCCGCCGACGTGGACGAGTTGGACCCGGATGCCGTCCCATTTCCACTCGGCCGCATAATCGGTGAGATCGACGACCGTCTCTTCCAGCGGATGCGCCAGCATGAACGGGCGGAAGACCGGCAGGTCCTCGGGCGCCGGCCGCTCGCCCTTGCCCTCCGCCCAATCGAAGAGCGGGGCGTAAGGCGGCTCAAGCCCGTGCCAAAGCTCCTCCACTTCATCGACATCCAGCCCGAAGGCCTGCGCCAGCGCAGTCTTGGCGAGCCGCGCCGAGACACCGACGCGCAGCGCCCCGGTCGCCAGCTTGATGAGAGCGTAGCGGCCCGACGAATCGAGATGATCGAGCATCGCCGCCAGTTCATCACCCGCCTTGGCGCGCGGCGCCGCCTCCAGCCGCGCCAGCGCGCCCGAGATGGAAAGCGAGCCGTCATCAAGCTCTGCCGCCTCACCCTCCGGCTTGGGCCAGATCAGCGCCACCGTCTCGGCCAGATCGCCGACGAAATCGCGGCTCATCGCGAACAGTTCGGGATCGACCCGCTGCCGCACCATCTCGCCGATCGCCGCGGCCTTCACCGCCTTGATGTCGATCGCCCCGGTAAGCGCCGCCATCGCCCAGCCGCGATCGGGATCGGGGGTCGCCCGCAGATAATCCGCGATCAGCCTGAGCTTGGCGTTGCGCGATCGCGTGTAGACGAGACCGTCGAGGAGCTTGGCGAAGGCGCGCATCGATCCCTAACGATCATCCTCTCGACAGGTGCCGGACATGGTTTGGCCGGCCACCCGCGAGGGCGACCGGCCAATTTTGTTGCAGCGACGCTACCTTACAACCGGTCGGCGACCGCTCGGCCCGCCATCAGGCCCAGCACCAACAGCACCAGGAACACCGCCAGCGCGATAAAGAACAGGATCTTGGCGATACCGACGAATGCACCACCGATGCCGCCGAAGCCGAGAAGACCGAGCACCAGCCCGATCACGAGAAAGAGAAAAGCCGCCTTGAGCATGGTTGAAACCCCTGATTGATCAGTCGGGGATTTGAACGCCGGGCGTGCATGGCGGTTCCATGCACGCCTTGACTTGCGTCAACCCTTGCGGCTGGCCTCAAACAGGAACCAGGCGCGCTCCTCAGCCTGGTCGGTCCACTCGTCGAGGATACCCGACGTGGCGTTGTCCTTGGCCTCGTCGACGATGTCCTTCGCCTCGCGCAGCGATTCGACCAGCGCCAGATTGTCCTCGCGCAGCTCCGCCAGCATGTCGGACGCCGACACGAAATCCTTGTCATTGTCCTTGATGCGCTGGTGGCGGCTGATGTCGCCGATCGAGCGCAGCGTGGTGTTGCCGGTCTTGCGCACGCGCTCGGCGATCGCATCGGTGGTGCCGAGGATCTGCGTCGCCTGGTCGTCCATCATCAGGTGATAGTCGCGGAAATGCGGGCCGGAGACGTGCCAGTGGAAATTCTTGGTCTTCAGGTACAGCGCGAAGCTGTCCGCCAGAATCGCGTTCAGCGCATCGGCAACGGTCGCAGCCTTGTTGCTCTGGATGTCGGTGGGCGTGTCCAGCTTGGCGGGGGGCGTCTCGGCCATCAGAAATCTCCTTGCGATCGGTTCGCGTCCATAACGAGCTAATAGCCGAACGGTTCGCCGCTAGGGTGCAAAATTATCCGATTTGAGTGATCGAGCGAGGCTTAGCCGATCTGAAGCGCCATGATGATCAGCACGATGCCGGCAAGCCCGAGGAGGATGCCCGCCGCGATCCGCGCCCAGCGCAACGGCGCGACCTGTGGCCAGCGCTCGCCCAGGATCGCGGCGGGTACGTTGGCGACGGTGACGCCGGCCGCGCCGCCGGCCGCCGCCAGCCAGGGATAACCGCTGCCCGCCGCCAGCGCACCGATCGCGAACTGCGTCTTGTCGCCGAACGCGAGGATGAAGAAGGCCCCGGCTGACGAGAGAAAGGCCCCCAGTCGCCAGGTCTCCACCGTCGGCGGCGCCTTGACGCGAAAGGCCACCCCGCTCGCGGCGAGGATCAGCGCGATGCCGGTAAGCAACTGGACCGGGCGATGCGGGATGTAGGCGGCTATCTCCATGCCGATCGCCCCGGCGATGGCCATGTTCAGGATCGCGGCGAGCGCGATACCCGCGATGACGGCGCCGGACCGGCGGTAGCGGTCGCCCAGCGCCATGGCGAGCAACTGCGTGCGATCGCCGAATTCGGCGAGCAGGGCGATGATGAAGGCGGGGACGAGCGCGTCCATCAGCGGCGCCCCGCCTGTTCCGGGGTCATCCGGCGAGACGGACCCAGACCGATGCGAGCCAGCTGGTGCCGGCCTGCTCGTCGACCGCATCCGAATCGATCGAGTCGCGCAGGCGCTCGATCCATGGCCCCACGGCGGCGCCGCGTCCGCCCGCATCGAGCGCGACGATCAGCCCCTCGGCCAGGCGCTGTACCGGAACCAGCCCGTAATCGGCCGCCAGTACGGCGATGCCGGCGGCCTGTCCGGCCATACCGATCGGCCCGCGCCTGGCGAGGCTCGCCTCCAGCGCATCCAGCCGGGCGCCCAGATCGGCGCGCACCAGCTTCATCCCTTCGTTCGACTGCCTGTTCACGGCGTCTCTCCATATCAATGGGTTGAGACTAAAGCAGGGGTGTTGCGGCCCGGTTAAAGGGCTGCAGGCTTGACATATCCCCCGCACTGCCGCAGGAGCGCGCCGGATGAGCGGCGGCAGCGCCGCTTTTTGCTTTTCAGGCGATTCGGCGGGCCCGGCATATCCGGCGGCGGCGAAACGCGCTCTAGGATTTGTACGAGGGCACCATGGCCAAGCCGACGACCGTCAAGATCAAGCTCGTTTCGACCGCCGACACCGGCTTCTTCTACGTCACGAAGAAGAACCCGCGCACCAAGACGGAGAAGCTGAGCTTCAGCAAGTACGATCCCGTCGTGCGCAAGCACGTCGAGTTCAAGGAAGCCAAGATCAAGTGATTCGGCGGCGGGCGTGATGCCCGCCAGCTTGATCCTCGAAAGGCGCTGCCCGCATGGCCGGGCGGCGCCTTTTCGTTTTGCGGCTTAGAGATCCGGCAAGGTCTGGTCGGCGACGCCCCAGCGCGCCAGCGCCTTCGATCCGGCGCGCTTCGCCAGTTCCTTCGCATCGCCGACATGCCAGCGTGCGGCGCCATCCATCTCGCGCAATTCCTGCCATGTCACCGGCACCGCGACCGGCGTCCCCGCCCTCGCCCGCGCGCTGTACGGCATCACCGCCGTCGCGCCGCGCTGGTTACGCAGATAATCGATGAAGATGCGGCCCTTGCGCTGCGTCTTGGCCAATGCCGCGGTGAAGCGATCGGGATCGTCCTCGGCCAGAGCGGCGGCGAAGCGGCGGGCGAAGTCCTTCACCGCCGGCCACTCCGCCTTGGGCGTCAGCGGCGCGATGACATGGACGCCCTTGCCGCCGGTCAGCATCGGGAAGGTCGCGAGGCCCATCTCGCCGAGCAGATCGTGCAGATGGCGGGCGGCCGACACCACCGCCTCGAAATCCAGCCCTTCGTCGGGGTCGAGATCGAAGACCAGCCGGTCGGGTTTCTCAACATCGGATGCCGGCGCCCCCCAGCCGTGGAACTCGATCGTGCCCATCTGCACGCAGGCGAGCAGGCCGGCGCCGTCCTCGACCACCAGATAATCCTCGGACGACCCATCCTTCTCGCGGATCGCGACGTGACCGACATGCTCGCCGAAGCTGCCGGCATCATGCTTCTGGAAGAAGCATTTGCGCCCCCGCCCCTGCGGGCAGCGGACGAGGCTGACCGGCCGCCCGCCCATCCAGCGCAGGATCGGATCGGCCATCGCCGCGTAATAATCGGCAAGCTGCCCCTTGGTGACGTCCCCGTCGGGGTCGATCACGCGATCGGGATGCGAGATGGCGATGCCGAAAGGCTTGACGTCCTTGCTCTCAGCGGCAGGTTTCTCGGGCACGACCTGCTCCGCCTCCTTGTCGTCGCGCAGGCCGAGAAAGCTCGCATGGCGCACCACATTCTCGGCGGTGAACTCGGCGAAGGCGATCTCGGCGACGAGCCTGGGCGTCACCCACTGCACGCCGCGCGCCGCGACCTTCGGCACCTCGGCCGGCGCGGTCTTGCGGGCGAGCGGCTTCAGCTTCGCCAGCAGCATCGCGCGCGTGTCGGCATCGAAGCCGGTGCCGACACGCCCGGCGTAGCGTAACTCGCCACCTTCGTTCAGCCCGAGCGCGAGGCTGCGCAGATCGCGGCCCTTCCTGTCGCTCTCGATATAGCCGAGAATGACGAACTCCTGCCGCCGCGTGCACTTCACCTTGAGCCAGTTGCGCGTGCGGGCGCCGCGATAGGGCGCGTCGGCGCGCTTGGCAACGATGCCCTCATAGCCCTCGCGGCACAGGCGATCGAAAAGCTTTTCCCCGCCCGATGCGATGTGATCGGCATAATGGATAGGCGGCTCGGCACCGCTCAACAGCGCCTCCAACCGCTGCTTGCGCTCGGCATTGCCGAGCTTCGTCAGATCCTTGCCGCCTTCCGACAATAGATCGAACGCGAAATAATGAAGCGCGCCGCCATCCTTGAGCGCGGCCTGCAGTGCGGAGAAGCTCGGCCGCCCCTGCTTGTCGAGCGCCACCACCTCGCCATCGATCAGCGCCGAGCCGAGGCCCAGTCCAGCCACCGCCTCGACGATCGGCGCGAAGCGATCGGACCAATCGAGGCCGTGGCGGGTATAGGCCTTCACCTGATCGCCCGAGACGGCGAGCAGCGCGCGATAGCCGTCATATTTCACCTCGTGCAGCCAGCCGCTGCCCGAGGGGACATGATCGACCAGGGTCGCCAGCTGCACGGCATGGAAAGCCGGCAGCTGTCCGATCGCTTTCTTTCTTGCCGGCACCTTGGGCGGCGCCTTTCCGGGGGCGTTCGCCGCTTTGGGGTCGTCCTTCGCTTTCTTCGCGTCCGAGTGCCACACCGGATCGCCCCCTTGCGCGATCTCGGCCATCGAACGCCCACTCGCCACGCTGGTGAGCGCGTTGTCGACCAGATCGCCGGACCCGCCGGCCTCCTTGTCTTCCACCTTACGTAGCAGCCAGTTCTCGCGCTTTTCGCCCTTGCGCGGCTTCATGCGGACGAGCAGCCATTCGCCCTTCATCCGTTGCCCATGGAGGATGACGTGGACGTGCCCCTCCCCGATCGTCTTCGCCGGGTCCTTGCCGCCGACCGGCTCCCACTCGCCCCTGTCCCACAGCATGACGGTGCCGCCGCCATATTCGCCCTCGGGAATCGTCCCCTCGAATTCGGCATAGGCCATAGGGTGATCCTCGGTCCGCACCGCGAGGCGCTTGTCGTCCGGATCGAGGCTGGGACCGCGCGTCACCGCCCAGCTTTTCAGCACGCCATCCATCTCCAGCCGGAAATCCCAGTGGAGGCGGGTCGCATCATGCTTCTGGACGATGAAGAGGTGGCCGCTCTTCGATCGCCTGCCGGCGCGAGGCTCGCGCGTCCTTTTGAAATCGCGTTTCGCACGATAGGTGGCGAGCGCATCGGGCTTGCGCCGCGTCGCCATGTCAGGCGCTCTTACGCGCGGGCGCCTTGTGGGCGGCGGGCTTTTTCGCCGGAGCCTTCTTCGCAGACGCCTTGCGGGCCGTCGTCTTGCGCGCGGTATCGTTGGCAGGCCTGTCGAGCGACTTCTTGAGCGCCGCCATCAGATCGATCACGTTCGATCCGCCGCGCGCCGGCCTGGCATCGTCGGTATCGAGGCTGACCTTGCCGGTCTTCGATTTGCGTTTGCGGGCGATGAGATCCTTCAGCGCATCGACATAGCGATCGTGGAATTCGGCGGCATCGAACTTGCCCGCCTTCTTCTCGATCAGCGAAGTGGCGAGATCGAGAAGATCCTCATCGGGCTTGGTATCGCCGATGTCGCGGAAATAGCTCGCCGCCTTGTTGACCTCGTCGGCATAGCGCAGGGTCTCCAATACCATGCCGCGCCCGCAGGGCTTGAGGCTGACGACATATTCGCGGCCCCTCAGCGCCAGTTGCCCCAGCCCGATCTTCTTTGCCCGCCGAAGCGCCTCGCGCAGCACCACGAATGCCTCTTCGGCGAGATCGTCGGCCGGGACCACATAGTAGGGCTTTTCATAATAGATGGCGTCGATCTCGCCGACATCGACGAACTGGGTCAGTTCCAGCGTCTTCTTGCTCTCTAGCTTGACGCCTTCGATCTCCGCCTCGTCGAGCAGGACATATTCGCCCTTCTCAACCTCGAACCCCTTCATGATCTCGTCGGCATCCACCGGGCCGATGCCGTCCACTACTTTTTCGTAATGGATCCGCTTGCCCGAAGGTTCGTGGATCTGACGGAAGGAGACGGTCGCGCCACTCTTCGTGGCCGAATAGATCTCTACGGGGATCGAGACCAGGGCCAGCCTGATCTGCCCTTGCCAATAGGCGCGTGTCGCCACCGTGAGCCTCCCGAAAATGCGGGCGATTCAAGACATGGCGAGCGGAATCGTTCCGCCGGCCGGGCGCATCCTCAAAGGTCGTGATGGCTCAATGATCTTGGTGGGGCCTGCCCGATCGAGGCTGCGAGCCGGGGGGCGCGTCCTTGACCCAGTCGAACGGTCGCCACGCGCCATCCATGTCGCGGATCAGCGGCGTCCCGCAGCGCACGCACGGCGCGCGATAATCAATGCCATCATGCCACGCCTTGGTGCGCAGACGCCGGTGCCCGCGGAGGCGGCAAAACATCGCAGCCATGGTCATGATCGATGCGCGCCCTTCGCCCCTGCACCGGAATGTGCAAACGTGACTATCTCATGCCGCAGAGCGGTGACAAAATGACAACTCCGCAAGGTGGACATCAACTTGGGACAGCCGAACATCGCGATATCGCCGCCGATCGATGCGGCATCCCTGATCCTGATGCGGGAAAACAGGGGGGCGTGGCCCGAATATCTGATCGTCCAGAGGGGCGCCGATCTCGTCTTCGCGGCAGGCGCCTACGTCTTTCCCGGTGGCCGGGTCGATCCACCCGATCGCGACGAAGCCGGCGCACGATTGCCGCAACTCGATCCCATCGACGCGGCGGCGCGGATCGCGGCTCTGCGCGAAACCATGGAGGAAACAGGCATCGTCGTGGCGCAGGATCCCACCGCGCTGATTCCCTTCGCTCGCTGGCTACCGATGCACGAAACGGTGAAGCGGCGGTTCGACACCCGCTTCTACATCGCCCGGCTGGAGGACCGAAACGAGCCGGTGGCGGACGGGATCGAGACCAGTCGCGCCTTCTGGGCCACGGCCGCCGAGGTCCTGCAACGCTGCGACCGGGGGGACGGCCGGGTGATCTACCCGACGCGACGGTTGCTCGAACGGCTGGCGCGATTCGCCTCTTTCGACGAAGCCCGCGCGGACGCCGAGCGTCTGCCGGATCGCATCATCTCGCCCTGGATCGAGCAGCGCGACGGAGGAGACTGGCTCTGCATCCCCAACGATGCCGGCTACCCGGTCACCGCCGAGCCGATCGCGAGCGCCTTCCGCTATTGAATGAGGCCGGTCAGGCTTTTTCGATTGTGCACTGGAGCGGATGCTGGTGCTGGCGCGCGAAATCCACCACCTGAGTCGCCTTTGTCTCGGCGACCTCGTGGCTGAACACGCCGCACACCCCGACACCCTTCTGGTGGACGTGGAGCATCACCCGCGTCGCATCCTCGATGCTCATGCGGAAAAAGCGCTGCAGGCACAGCACGACGAATTCCATTGGCGTATAATCGTCGTTGAGCATCAGCACCTTGTAGAGCGACGGCTTCTTGGTGCGCGTGCGGGTCCGCGTGGCGACGCCGAGGCCGGTGCCGGCATCCTCGCCGTCCTTCTGCGCCATACCCGTGACGGAGATGGCGTTGATCCAGTGGTCGCGGAGGGGGTCGTGCTGCTGCATGGTCATCACGCAGAATATGGCATTGCGCGGGGGCAGGGCAAGGGCCGGACCGTACCGATGGACCCAAAAGAAAACGGCCGCCCCGCGAGGGGACGGCCGTGTCCTTGTGTCGATCCGTCGGAGATCAGAAGGCGGCGGTGGCCTTCACCTTCTCGACGGCGACCGCGAAGCGGTTCGACAGCGGCTGGGCGATGTCGCCGGCCAGCTTCAGCCACGCCTCGGTGACCTTGGTGCTCTCGGCGACGGCCGCCTCGAACGAGGTCTTCATATAGTCGCTCTGCAGCTTGAAGAGCTCGGTCGGCGACTTGGCCGACGCGAAGGTCTTGAACGCCGCGGTGCTGCTCTCGAAAGACTTGCGCGCATAGTCGGCGGCTTCCTGGCCGAGCGACTCCGCGGCCTTGGCGGCCAGCTTGCCCGACTCGACCATCGCCTCGACATTGCCCTTGCCGAACTCGGTCATTTCCTCGGTGAGCTTCACGCCCTTCTCGTAGTTCGCCTTGGCGCGCTCGCTGGCGTCGCCGAAGAAGGCCTGCATCTTGGCACCGGCATCGGCGGTGAGCTTCTTGGCGGTTTCCTGGGCCTTGGTCACGGTGTCGTTCATAATCCTGCTTCCCTCGCTGAGGACGGCGACGGGGGCCGTCTCAAGTTTCGTCACGGCTGCCTTCTGGGCGGGCTTCGACGCTTCCCTCGCGGGGATGGGCGCCGCAGCCTTCGGTTCCACCTTGATGGCGGCCACTTCGACCGGCTTCGACAGAACCACCTTGGGGGCGGGCGTCGCAGCCACGGGGGCCGACTTGCTCTTGGGCGCGCTGGACGCCTTCTTGGCAGCCGCCGGCGCGGGTTTCGCGACGGCGGGTGTTGCTTTCGCTGCGGGGGCGGCCGGCTTGGCGACCGGTGCGACCTTGGCGACGATGGGCTCGGGAGCGGGTTCGGCCTTCTCGACCTTCACCGGCGCTGGGGCTTTCGCCACCACCGTCGACTTGGGCGCATCGGCGACCACCGGCTTCGGGGTTACCGCGGGCTGGGGCTTGCTCGTCTCGTCCGCCATCGTCGTGCTCCACGCAGCACTGTTACAGTCATGTTGCGATGCACAATACACAATCGCACCGATTGCTGCAAGCGCTTATTGTGCACTGCAACATGATCTTTGAGACGAACGGAAAAGGTGACGCGGCGAACCGTCGTCAGCGCTGAATGACGTAGCGTCCGGGCGCGTCTTCGATGCTCTTGCGCTTGCCCTTGCCGGGGATGCGCGCGCGGGTTGCGGGGACGGTCTCGCCGTCCCGCTCGGCGATCCAGGCACGCCAGTGCGGCCACCAGCTTCCACGGGTCTCTTTCGCATCCGCGACGAACTGCTCCAGTGTCGGGGCCGGCGCATCGCTTGTCCAATATTGATATTTGCCCGAGGCCGGAGGATTCACCACGCCGGCGATGTGACCGGAGCCTGCGAGTACGAATCGTAGTGGCCCGCGGAAATGCTCGGTGATCTTCCACACGCTCTGCGGCGGCGCGATATGATCCTCGCGTCCGGCCTGTATGTAGGCGGGCGTCATGACCTTCGACAGATCGATCGGCACGCCCATCACGGTCAAGGCGCCCGGCTGGGCCAGCAGATTGTCGCGATAGAGATCGCGGAGATAGGCCTGGTGCCATGCGGCGGGCAGATTGGTGACATCCCCGTTCCAGTGCAGCAGGTCGAAGGCCATATGGTCCTCGCCCAACAGGTAGTTCTGGACGACATAGTTCCAGATCAGGTCCTTGCCGCGCAGCAGGTTGAAGGTCGCTGCCATATAGCGCCCGTCGAGATAGCCCTTGTCCCCCGCCAACCCCGCCGCGAGATCGAGTTGCGTGTCGTCGACGAACAGGGTGAGGTCTCCCGCGTCGGAGAAATCCACCTGGGCCGTGAAGAAGGTCGCGCTGGCGACCTTCGCCGCCTCGCCCTTCGCCGCCAGCCAGGCGAGCGTCGTCGCGAGCGTGGTGCCTGCGACGCAATAGCCGATCGTGTGCACGCTCTCGACGCCCAGCTGGTCGCGGATCGTGTCGATCGCATCGATCTGGGCGGAGACATAGTCGTCGAGCGTGATGTGGGCGAGACTCTCGTCAGCCGACTTCCACGAGACCATGAACACGCTCAGCCCCTGCTCCACCGCCCAGCGAACGAAGCTCTTCTCGGGCTTGAGATCGAGGATGTAGAAGCGGTTGATCCACGGCGGGAAGATCACCAGCGGGATCTTCGCCACCTCCTTCGTCGTCGGCGCATAATGGATCAGCTGGTAGAGCGGCGTCTCGTGGATCACCTTGCCGGGGGTCGAGGCGAGATCGCGTCCCACCTCGAACGCGCCACTATTGGAATGGGTGAGTTGGCCGCGATCGAGATCGGCGAGCAGGTTCTCCATGCCTTTCAGCAGGCTCTCCCCGCGCGAGGTGATGATCTTCTCCAGCGCCTGCGGGTTGGTCGCGACGAAGTTGGAGGGCGACATCGCTTCGACAAACGAGCGCGTGGCGAAACGCAGCTGCTCCTGCTGCTTGGGCGCAAGCCCGCCGATCGCCTCGACCGAACGCAGCATATGCTCGGAGACGATCTGGTAGGATTGGCGGATCAGATCGAACAGCGGCAAGTCGCGCCACTGCGGAGCGGCGAAGCGGCGATCATTGTCGCCCTTGGGTACGGGCGCCGTGGAGGGATCGAGGAACCGCTGCCAGAGCGTCAGGCTGTCCTTCCAGAAATCGGCCTGCGCGTCGGCCAGCTTGTCGGTGTCGAAGGACACGGCCTGCGGGTTCGTCCACAATGTCGAGAAGTCCGGCAGCTTGGCCGTCGCCGCCGGCATCTGGAGCGACTGTTTCGAGACATATTCGAGGATGAGCTGCTGGGCGCGCCCCATCACCCCAGTCCAGTGCTGGATATCCTCCAGCGTCGGCTGGATCGCGTCGAGGGTATCGCCATTCTCGGCCAAAGGATCTCTCCGGACTTTCGCGCCTGTGCCGTGCGCCTCGATTCGGCTATAGCGCGCCCGCCGCCATGGTGGCGAGCCATCCAGAAGGTCTTTTGAATGTCCGAGGAATTCTACCGTATCCGTCGCCTGCCCCCCTACGTGTTCGCCGAAGTGAACGCGATGAAGGAAGCGGCGCGCGCGGCGGGCGAGGACATCATCGATCTCGGCATGGGCAATCCCGATGGTGCCCCGGCACCGCACGTCATCGAGAAACTGTGCGAGGTCGCCCGCAATCCCGGCGCGCACGGTTACTCCGCGTCGAAGGGGATCAAGGGGCTGCGCAAGGCGCAGGCCGGCTATTATGCCCGCCGCTTCGGGGTCGATCTCGATCCCGAGACGGAGGTGGTGGTGACGCTCGGCTCCAAGGAGGGCCTCGCCAATCTTGCCCAGGCGATCACCGCGCCGGGCGACGTGGTGCTGGCGCCGAACCCCAGCTACCCGATCCACACCTTCGGCTTCATCATCGCGGGCGCCGCGATCCGCTCGATCCCGGCCGCGCCGGGGCCGGATTTCTTCAAGCGGCTGGAGCATGCCGTCGCCTACACCGTGCCGAAACCTTCGGTGCTGGTGATGGGCTATCCGTCGAACCCGACCGCCTATGTGGCCGACCTCGCTTTCTACGAGCAGGTCGTGGCGTTCGCGAAGGAGCACAAGCTCTGGGTGTTGAGCGATCTGGCCTATTCGGAAATCTATTTCGGCGACACGCCGACGCCCTCGATCCTGCAGGTGCCGGGCGCCAAGGACGTGGCGATCGAGTTCACCTCGATGTCCAAGACCTACTCCATGGCCGGCTGGCGCATGGGCTTCGCGGTCGGCAACAAGACGCTGATCGGCGCGCTGACGCGGGTGAAGTCGTATCTCGATTACGGCGCCTTCACGCCGATTCAGGCCGCGGCAGTGGCGGCGATCAACGGGCCGCAGGACATCGTCGAGAGCAACCGCAAGCTCTATAAGAGCAGGCGAGACGTGATGGTCGAGAGCTTTGGCCGCGCCGGCTGGGACATTCCCTCGCCCGAAGCCTCGATGTTCGCCTGGGCGCCGATCCCGCCCGCCCTCGCGCATCTCGGCGCGCTGGAATTCTCCAAGCAGCTGCTCACCCATGCGCAGGTCGCGGTGGCGCCGGGCGTCGGGTTCGGCGAGGAGGGCGAAGGCTATGTACGCCTCGCCCTCGTCGAGAACGAGCACCGCATCCGCCAGGCGGCGCGCAACATCAAGCGCTACCTCCAGTCGATGGGCGTCAACACGCCGTCGACCACGGCAAAGGCAGTCTGAACCTTTCGTTTCGCTGACGAAGCAATTCATGGACGCGTCACGCTTCGAAGCGCATAACCCATATCAGGATCGTGCCGGGCAACTTTTGGTCGCCCGGCCGGTTCTTGGGGGAACGCTTGAAGGAGTGGACCATGAAGAAGTTGATGTTCGGCGCGGTCGCGCTGTCGATGCTCGCGACCCCGATGGCGCTGCCGACGCCTGCGCTGGCCAAGCATTGGGATCGCCACGACAATGGCAATCACTATGGCTGGCAGGGCGATCGCCACGACTGGAATCCGCAGGGCTCCTATCATTACGACCGCCGTTACAAGGCGCGCCGCATGGGCCGGGACGATTCGATCTATCGCGGCCATGACGGTCGCTATTACTGCCGCCGCAGCGACGGCACGACCGGCCTCGTGATCGGCGCCCTGGGTGGCGGCCTCGCCGGCAACCTGCTCGGCGGCGGCACGCTCGGCACGCTGCTCGGCGCCGGTGGCGGCGCGCTGCTCGGCCGCTCGATCGATCGCGGCAACGTGAAGTGCCGCTAAGCGGTACCCAAGCCTAATCGGCTTGCCCTGACCCTCCCGACGTGCCAGCGAGTTCTGGTCTCTCGGGAGGGTTTTTGATGTCGAAAGCGTTGCGCGTCGCTCTGGCTGGCCTTGGCACGGTGGGTGCAGGGGTGATCAAGCTGATCGACACCAATCGCGAAATCGTCGAGCGCCGCGCCGGCCGCGCGATCGAGATCGTCGCGGTCTCGGCCCGCGACCGTACCCGCGATCGCGGCGTCGACCTCGCCCGCTTCGACTGGGTGGACGATGCCGCCGAGCTGGCTGCGCGCGACGATATCGACGTGGTCGTCGAACTGATCGGCGGGGCGGACGGCCCGGCGCTCACGCTCGCGCGTCGTACCATCGCCGGGGGCCGTCACTTCGTCACCGCCAACAAGGCGATGATCGCGCATCACGGCCTCGGCCTCGCCGGAGACGCGGAGGGCAAGGGCGTCGCGTTCAAGTACGAGGCGGCGGTCGCGGGCGGCATCCCGGTGATCAAGGGGCTCCGCGAGGGCGCAGCGGCCAACGCGATCGGGCGCGTCTATGGCATCCTCAACGGCACCTGCAATTACATCCTGACCACGATGGAAGCGGAAGGCCGCGATTTCGCCGAGGTGCTCGGCGAGGCGCAGCGTCTGGGCTATGCGGAAGCGGATCCGTCCTTCGACATCGATGGCGTCGATGCCGCCCATAAGCTCTCAATTCTTGCGTCGCTGGCTTTCGGATCGAAGATCGATTTCGGCGCAGCGGCCGTTTCGGGCATCCGCCACGTCATCGCCGCCGACATCGCGCAGGCGCAGGCGCTCGGCTATCGCGTCCGCCTCGTCGGGCTGGCCGAGGCTCAGCCGGAAGGCAGCGCCACCGCCGGCCTGTTCCAGCGGGTCGCGCCCTGCCTGGTGCCGCTGCATCATCCCCTCGCGCATGTTGCCGGTTCTCTCAATGCGGTGGTGGCGGAGGGCAATTTCGTCGGCCGCCTGTTCTTCGAGGGCCGCGGCGCGGGCGAAGGCCCGACCGCAAGCGCGGTGGTCGCCGACCTGATCGACATCGCGCGCGGCGAATATGGCCCCGCCTTCGCCATGCCGGTGGAAAGCCTCGCCGAGATGGCGCCCGCCCCCGCCGGCGAGCGTCGCGGCCGCGCCTATCTGCGCTTCTCGGTCGCGGATCGCCCCGGTGTGCTTGCGGAGATCGCCGCTGCGATGCGCGATGCCGGCGTGTCGATCGAAAGCCTGATCCAGCGCGGCACCACGCCCGACGGCGGCGTACTGGTCGCGATGGTGACGCACGAGGGGCCGGAACGTTCGGTCAGCGACGCACTCGCCCGCCTCGAAGGATCGCAGAGCCTGCTCGGCACGCCGATGCTGATGCACATTCTCGACGTCTAATCGTCCGGATCCTCGCCGGTCACCGCTTCACGCAGCAGGCCGAACAACTTGCCGATCGTCTGCGCCTGCTTGCTCGGCAGACGGGGTGCCGATGGCGCCAGGGAAGGCGGCGGCTCGCCGAGATGATGGGTCACCTCGCCCGGCTCGGCGCGCGCCTCAGGCATCGGCAGGCGGGGAGCAGGATGCCGATCCTGGCCGCAAACGACGATATCGCGGTTTTCACTTTCGGGGCAGGCCGCATCCCCTTGCGTTCCAACCTCCGCATCGTGAACGATGGACCGATAATGCGCCATCGCCTGATCGGCGCTGATCGCGCCCTGCGGAGCGGATGCGCTGGATGGAGGAACCGATGCTGCGGCCGCGAGAAATGCCAACGCTGCCATGCTCGACATCGTAACACGCCTTCCCTATCGCTCGGCGCAACTCGAAGGTCGCAGGAGGCATCATGCCGGATAGTCAGGTCGCCGCAAGTCAGGTTCTCGATCGCGTTCTGGTGCTCGAAATGGTGCGCGTAACCGAGGCGGCGGCGATTTCTGCGGCGAAGCTGATCGGACGCGGCGACGAGAAGGCGGCCGATGCCGCCGCCGTCGAGGCGATGCGCGGCGCCTTCAACGAGCTGGAGTTCGACGGCACCGTCGTGATCGGCGAGGGCGAGCGCGACGAGGCGCCGATGCTCTACATCGGCGAGAAGGTCGGCACCGGCAAAGGCCCCAAGATCGACATCGCGCTCGATCCGCTGGAGGGCACCACGATCACCGCCAAGGCCGGCCCCAACGCGCTGGCCGTGCTGGCGATCGCCGAGGATGGCTGCCTGCTCAACGCGCCCGACGTCTATATGGACAAGCTGGCGATCGGGCCGGGCTACGAGCGTGGCGTCGTCCATCTCGACATGACGCCGACCGAGCGCGTCACCGCCTTCGCCGCCGCCAAGGGCTGCAAGCCCCACCACGTCACGGTGATGGTGCTCGATCGCCCGCGCCACGAAAAACTGATCGCCGAACTGCGCTCGCTCGGCTGCGGCGTCCACCTGATCCCCGACGGTGACGTCGCAGGCGTGATCTCGGTGACCGATCCGGAATCGACCGTCGACATGTATATGGGCTCGGGGGGCGCGCCCGAGGGCGTGCTGGCGGCAGCGGCGCTCTCCTGCGTCGGTGGCCAGTTCCAGGGCCGTCTGCTGTTCCGCAACGACGACGAGAAGGCGCGCGCCGCCAAGTGGGGCGTGACCGACCTCAACCGCGTCTATGAACTCGAGGATCTGGTGAAGGGCGACGCGATCTTCGCCGCCACCGGCGTGACCGATGGCTCGCTGCTGGGCGGCGTCAAGCGTCGCCGCGACGGCGTGCTGACCACCGAGAGCGTCGTGATGCGCGCCTCCTCGCGCACCATCCGCTGGGTGAAGGGCGAGCACCACAAGGGGAAGTGAGCGGATCCTATCTGCTCATCGCGCCACCGTTGACAGCGTAGGCCAACAGCCTAATCCTCCCCCAAAAAAGGGGGAGGGTTTTCGATGGCGTCCGTGCACGCAAACGAGCAGTTGCTGTTCTCGATCCTGTTACAGCTGATCATCATGATCGGCGCGGCGCGGATCATGAACGGCGTGTTCCGGGCGATGGGCCAGCCCGGTGTGATCGGTGAGATCGTCGCCGGACTGCTGCTCGGCCCGTCGCTGTTCGGCCATTTCTTTCCCGGCGTGTCGCTCGCGATATTCGGCGCCAAGGCCAGCCCTGCGATCACCGTGCTCAGCCAGATCGGCCTGATCCTGCTGATGTTCCAGATCGGCGCGGACTTCGAGTTCGGCCATCTGCGATCGGCAAAAATGAAACGGGCGACGCTGCTGATCGCGGTCGGTTCGATCGTTGTGCCCTTCGGCCTCGGCCTGTGGCTGGGGTTCGCCTCGCAACCCAGCGTGGCGCCCGGCATCGATCCCTTCATCTATGCCCTGTTCTGCGGCGTGGCGCTGGCGATTACGGCCGTGCCGATCCTCGGCCGCATCCTGCGCGAGTTCGAGCTGACGCGTACTCCGATCGGGGTGGTCGCGATCTCGGCCGCCGCGATCAATGACGTCGTCGGCTGGGTGCTGCTGGCCTGCATCTCGGCTTACGCCGCCGCCGCTTTTTCCACTCTTTTCCTGCTCTATCGACTGCTCGCGATCGGCGCGCTGCTGCTGGCGCTGCGGTTCGTGCTGGCCCCCTTCGTCGACTGGCTGATGCGCCGCTACCCGCTGGTGGATGGCCGCCTGCCCGCGAACCTGATGGCGGTGGTGCTGTGCCTGATGTTCGCGCTCGGCATCGCGACCTTCCAGATCGGCATCTTCGCGATCTTCGGCGGTTTCGCCTGCGGTCTGCTCTTCCATCGCCATACCGAGTTCGTGGCGGCCTGGCACAAGCAGGTGGGGCATTTCACGCTGGTTTTCTTCCTGCCTGTCTTCTTTACCTTCACCGGCCTGCGCACCAATCTGCTCGGCCTCTCGCCCAGCGACTTCGGCTGGCTGGCGCTGGTGCTCGCGGCAGCGGTGGGCGGCAAGCTTGTGTCGGTATTCCTCGCCGCGCGGACTGCCGGCTTCGACACCAACGAATCGAGCATCCTCGCCAGCCTGATGAACACCCGCGCGCTGATGGAGCTGATCGTGCTCAACATCGGCTACGATTTGGGCTTCCTGCCGCAGAACATGTTCACCATGCTGGTGGTGATGGCGGTGGTGACGACACTGATGACCGGTCCGCTGCTGAAGCTGCTGCTGCCGCGCGTCGGCCATGTCGTGTTGCGGGCGGCCGAGGCCTGATTCACTTTGGCCCGATCATCCGCTAGGGCGGTGGCATGAGTGCCGCCGCCCCCTGTGGAGTGACCCGATCGATCCTTGGCCAGCCCTGGCGCTGGCGCGGTCTCGCCAACGACGATTCCGATGCGGGCTTCCGGCCGGATTCGCTCGTCGATCAACTGCTGATGGCACGCGGCTGCACGCGCGACGCGCTGGAAAGCCACCGCACGCCCACCATCCGCGCTTTCATGCCGGACCCATCCATCTTCCGCGACATGGACAAGGCGGCCGAACGGCTGGCGCACGCGGTCGAGCATCAGGAGCCGGTGACGATCTTCGGTGACTATGACGTGGACGGCGCGACCTCGGCCGCGCTCCTCGTCCGCCTGCTGCGCGACCTCGGCCTCGCCGCCGGCACCTACATCCCCGACCGCCTGCTCGAAGGCTACGGCCCGTCGGCCGATGCGCTCGTACGGCTGGCGGAAGCCGGCGCAAGCCTCGTTGTCACCGTCGATTGCGGCGCCATGGCCTATGAGGCGCTGCAGGCCGCCAAGGATGCCGGGCTCGACGTCGTGGTGGTCGATCACCACAAATGCGCCACCTCGCTCCCCGTCGCGCACGCGCTGGTGAACCCCAACCGGTTGGATGAGGGCGAAGGCGCCGCGCACGGCCACCTCGCCGCGGTGGGTGTCGCCTTCCTGCTCAGCGCAGCGCTGATTCGCACGCTGCGCACGCGCGGCTGGTTCGCGAACCGGCCCGAGCCGAAGCTGCTGGAGCTGCTGGATATCGTCGCGCTCGGCACCGTGGCCGACGTCGCCCAGCTCAAGGGCCTGAACCGCGCCTTCGTGGCGCAGGGTCTGAAGGTGATGGCCGGGCGGCGCAATATCGGCCTTGCCGCGCTGATCGAGGCGGCGCGGCTCACCCGCAACCCCACCTGCACCGACCTTGGCTTCGCGCTCGGTCCGCGCATCAATGCGGGCGGACGCGTCGGCCGTGCCGATCTCGGCGTGCGCCTGCTGACCACGCAGGACGAGGGCGAGGCGCGCGCCATCGCCGCCGAACTCAACCTGCTCAACGAGGAACGCCGCGCGATCGAGCAGGCGGTGCGCGAGGAGGCCGAGGCCCTGCTGGCAGCGCAGGACAACCGCTCCGTCGCGGTGATCGCCGGCCATGGCTGGCACCCCGGCGTGATCGGCATCGTCGCCAGCCGCATCAAGGAACGCGCCGGCAAGCCCGCCATCGTCGTCGCGCTGGATGGCGAGACCGGCAAGGGATCGGGCCGCTCGATCTCGGGCGTCGATCTCGGTGCGGCCGTGCTGGCGGCAAAGGACAGCGGCCTGCTGGTGGCGGGTGGCGGCCACGCCATGGCCTGTGGCATCACCATCGATCCCGGCAAGCTCGATGCCTTCGCCGAATTCCTCGACGAACGCCTCGCATCGGACGTCGCCGCCGCATCCGATGCGCGCGCGCTGCTGGTCGACGCGGTGGTCGGCCCCGGCGGCGTCACGCCGGCGCTGGTCGAGGCGCTGGAAGCAGGCGGCCCCTACGGCGCCGGCTGGCCAGGGCCGCGCGTCGCCGCCGGCCGCGTGAGCGTGGTGAAGGCGGATATCGTCGGCAACGGCCATGTCCGCACGATCGTTTCAGGCGACGACGGCAAGCCGATCAAGGCGATGGCGTTCGGTTCGGCGGATACGCCCCTGGGCCGGGCGCTGCTGGCGGCCGGCAGCACGCGCAAGCTCTGGCTGGCCGGCCGCGCCCGCATCGACGACTGGGCATCGCGCCCGTCCGCCGAACTTCATCTCGATGATGCTGCCTGGGCGGATTGACCCCGCGCCCGTGATGCCCTAACGCGCGGCCTCGCCTCGCTGGCCCCATCGTCTAGCGGTCTAGGACGTCGCCCTTTCACGGCGAAAACACGGGTTCGAGTCCCGTTGGGGTCACCATCGGCTGAAATCAGCCGTTTTTGCGCGGACGCGATTTGAAATTTACCACCTGCAAATCGCCGAATTTACCACCCTTGAAGTTGGCGGCGGCCGATTTGGCGATCATGAGCGCGCGCGAGCGCTTGCCGTAGTGACGGACCATCTCGGGCGACATGCCGAGCATGTGCCCGACCTGGCTGTCATTATTGCCCATCTCCAGCAGGTAGCAGCAGGCGTTCTTGCGCAGGCCGTGGAACACGAAGGTGTCGCCCTCGGCGATGATCTCGCGGGCGGCAAGGTCGGCTAGGACTTCCTGAACCTCCTTCATCGCCATGAGGTCGCGGATGCGCTCGCGCACCGCGCCGGTTGTGCCGAATGGCTTGCCAAACCGGTCATAGACCAGCGTCACGGCATTGCGAGGCAGCTTCGCCAGCTCGGCCGTCCAGAACGGGTGCATGGGCACCGCGACCTCGACCTTCGTCTTCTGCTGGATGAACGGCCCCATGATCCCGTTCTTGATCCAGCCGTGCTGCATGCGAATCACGTCGCTGTTCCGCTGTCCGGAGCAAAGCCCCGTGACGATCAGCAGCCGCGTCATCGGCGAGGCGACTTCAAGGCAGACGCGCAGCAGGTCGGCCGGCCACGGCTCATGTTCGCCGATCGCGAGCGGCTTGATGCCAGCGGCGGGGTTGTCGCCACGCCAGTCGCGTTTGGCCGCATAGCTCATGAGCGTGCGGAAGATGCTCAGCCAGTTGTTCGCCTTGCCCGGCGTGTCCTGCATAGCGTCGCGCATCTTGTAGACGTGCGTCGGCCTGATCTGGTGCACCTGGCGGTGGCCGTGCTTCTCGACGATCAGATCGAGATAGCGGAGATAGTTCGCCCGCGTCTTGTCGCTGGGAATACCTAGATAGTCGCTGCTCGCCCGATAGTCCCGCACGAGCGCGGCGAGGCTGCCGGCGATCGGCGCGGCGGCCTTCGGCGAATCGGGCTGCGCGAGACGATCGTAAGCCGCTTCGAAGTCCGGATCGCTCGGATCGGGCAGACGATGATACTGCGTCTTTCCGCCCACCTTGCGGCGGAAATAGAGGTATTTGCCCTGTTGCTTCAGGTTGGGGCGGTCGATCACAAATCTGCCCACGTATCGATCTCCGCGCCGCGACCGGTGGGAGACTGTTTCAGATTGAACTGCTTGGCAATGATGGCGTCGAGCTGCGCGCGCGCCCACAACGTGTTCGCGCCTTCCTTCACGCCGATCGGCTGATAGCGCGCGATGAAGCTGGACTTAGATATGCCCATGTACGCGGAGGCTAGCTCCGCAGTCATCCGCGCCGGCCAGTCCGGCATGATCTGGACGCGCTCCATCCTCATGCCGGGGTGAAGCCCTTGCGGATACGCAAAGCGACATAGTGATCCATGCGCATCCGGCCGGCCGCCTTATCCTCGGCGACGTAGCGGGCGATCAGCTGCTCGGCCATCTGGCGGGCTTTGATCCCGGTGGCGGTGTCGCCGCACCATCCGCCTCGCGTGATCCGCGCGGCCATGGAAAGGGGCGTAAGGGATTGCCCACGCTTCAGCAGACGGTTGTTGAACGCCTTGCTGTGCGCGGGCGTGCAGAACATCTGGTTGGGATGCACGCGTGCGTAGACGCTCCCGCATTCGGGGCAGGTGTCGCCCTGAGACGCGTTCTGGCTCTCAGCGGGCTTTCTGGCGGGTCCGTCTAAGACGGTCATGCTTTAGCCCCTGAGAGCGCGATCATGGCTGCGTCGAACGCGGCGGCCCAGCGCTTAGCCATCTGTCCGCCGCAGCTATACGAGCGCTTGCCGCCCCGATATTTAGGCACGGCCTGATCGGCGATCTCGACGCACCGTCGATATGTGCGCGCGCTCTGCTCAAGGGCTGATCCGTCTAAGACGGGCGTCGGCGGGTCCATGGCAAAACCCGCGTGATCCTCTGCGCGATCCGTCATTGGTGCTTCGCGATCTGCGCGAACAACCGCTTGCGCACTAGGAGGCCAAGAGGCGTTGCGTCGCCGCCGGGCGTAACGAGGCAAAGCGCGAAGAGCCGGCGATAGGTATTCGAGGGCGGCAGGATGGCGACCCGGCCGCCATAGACCTTCGCACGCTCGGTCATCCACGAACGCTGCGCGCCCGTGAGGTTGGCGATGATGGTGTCGACACGGTTATCGACGCGCTGATTATGCTGACGGATCGCCTGCAGCTTATTTCCAGCCGGCCCCATGTAGTCGCAACCGTCGCATTCGACGTGCCAGTTCAACGGTCCGAAATCGCCGTAGCCGTATAGGACGCCGCTCAAATCTCCGCAGCCGAGGCATGGCTTGATAAGCGGATACGTCATGCCGCACCTCGCATGGCCTGCGGGGCGGCGGCGCGGCGCTCGGCCTCGCCGAGCAGTATCCAAACCCATTTCGTTCGGTAGTGCTGCAGCAGGGCGGCGATCGTATCGCGGAGCGCCACGGCCTCGAAATAGCCGTCGTGCGTCTCATGCATCGGCGCAAGGCGATCCTCTTGCGAGCGCAGCACTTCGTGCAGGCACCAGCAGCATTCGGCGTTGCGCGCCCAAGGTTCGCTCGGCCGGGCCGTCTGGTTGATGATCGCCGTCCAATCGGTTGCGATGCTCTGGCGGGCGAGCGAATCACGGAACGCGTCGTTCTCGCTGATCTGGCCCTTGGCGATCATCGCCTCGTACTGACCAGCGCGATTGTCGCGCAGCTGCACGGCGAGCGCGGCGAGGCGCTGGCGATCGTTGAGGTACGGGCCGGGGTTAGCGGCCGCGTGACCGTCTAAGACGGACTTCGTCATTCGATCACCTCGTATTCGGCGATGTCGTGGGGTCGGCCGGTCAGCGACCAGCGGCAACCGCTGCGGCCATCCGCTGCCCAGCCGGGGGGCGACATGGGATTGTCATCGCAGCGCCCTTCCCGGCCGTCCGGAAATCGGACGCGGACGCGCTTGCCGATCGCTGCCTCTGGCAGGTATCCGGGGTTTGGAAGCCAAGCCATCACTGGCCGACCAGATCGCGATAGAGGATCGGCTCGACCGACCCATCGGGATTGAAGCGATCGAGCCAGACGGTCGCGTCGGGATCGCTCTCGCTCCAGTCGCGCGGCCACGTCTTCAGCGTGATCAGCTCGCGGATGCGCGCTTCCTCCGTTTCGTCGATCAGGACGATGCCCGGCCGGTCGCGCTCGGCCGCCATGTCGTTGACCTGGCGCTGAATGCGCAGAACGGTGTCGAGGCCCATTAGGCGGGCCTCGAAGGTCAGTGGCCCCATGCGCTGCTGGTTAGTCTGAAGCGTGCCGTCCTTGCGGGTCTGGCCGCCCGACTTCCGCTTACGGTGCCGAGGCTTCTTCAGCTCGCGATACAGGATTTTCAGACCGAGCAGCGGGACCAGATGTTCCCATCCGCCCATGCGCAGCACGGCGCCGAGCGCGCCGTCATGCTCGATCAGATTGCACTCGACGCAGCCGGTGCGCATGTCTTCGATCTCGCCGTATCCCTCGGCGATGATCGCGGTCGGCCAGCTGCCGAACTCCGGCCACAGCGCAAAGACGCTAAGCCAATCCCACACGTTGCAGAGCGTCCAGTGATCGATCGGCGCGAAGGTATCAGTCAGATCGCCGGGCAGATCAGTCTGCAGCCAGCCCTGTCCACATTCGGCACCGTTGCGACTGCAGGACAGATTGATCCGATCGTCGCGAGCTTTGCTCTCACCACGCCGAACGCCGGTCAGGGTCAGGACGCGGCCGTCCAGCCCGGCGATGCGATCACGGATAGCAGCCGTCATCGGCTCGACCTTGATCTGCGGTGTGCACCAGCGGAAAGTATTCGAGGGCGGCGGTACGCCACGGCCGAACATGTAGACGAAGAAACGATCGTCCATCGGCGCGACGACTTCGATCACTTCAATGCCCATTTCGCGCAGCCGCTGCATCATGAGACGCGCGGCCGCCTGCAGCGGCGGCAGCTCCATCCGCGTGTCGGCGTACATGACGATCAGCGTTTTCGGCCGTGGGATCGCGCCGAGCTGCAGCAGCGTGACGATGACGGTCACGACTGTGGAGCTATCTTTCCCGCCCGAATAGGCGATGATCCAGTGATCATAGCGGGTCGCGACGGTCAGCATGTTGGCGACCGTGCGTTGGACGCATTCGCCAACGGCCTCGCGATGATCGCCGTTGAACAGATTCGATTGCGGCCGCTTCGCGTCGAGCGCGTAGAGCGTGTCGATCACATTCATGCCGCCACCCCGACCGGCTGTGCGCGCAGCTCCGGCAGCGCGGCGCGGGCGATCGCCTCGGCCGTGTTGGGCGGCACCATGTTGCCGCACATTTCGCCTTGCTTGGTGGCGCTGATCGGCTTGCCGTCGACCTCGACGTCGATGATGTAATCGTCGGTGACGCCCTGCGCGCGGAAGCGTTCGCGGACCGTCAGCATCCGCATGCCGATGTCCCATACGATCCAGCCGTCGCGGCCGACTGCAGACGGGCGGGGCCGGTGCATGGCGTCGATCCGGTCGATCAGCGTGCGATAGTGGAGAGAGCCGAAGCCTTTGCGGCGGCGGCGCTTCGGCTTTCCCTCCGGATGGCCATAGACGTCGATCAGGCGGGCAACCCAATAGGCGGTGTAACGCTGCTCTTCCGTCATGATGACGTCGGCGGTGCTGACTTCGATCAGCGCGAAACGGGCCTTCGTCGTGACCGCGTGAACCGGCTCGTTGGTATGTTGCCCGACCTCGGCACTCTTGTAGTATTTCACCAGAAAGGTCCGCACCTCGGCGACGTGCGTTCCTCCGGCCGTTTGCGTGACGACGCGCTCGCGCACGTCGTTGCCGCTGCGATCGCCGCTGCCACGGAAATGCGCCAGGTATGACGCGCAGACGTTCTGCTGCGCGCCGGCCGTCGTGAGGGTCGACACCGGCTCGGTGGTCGGCCGGCCGGCCAGCCCGCCGTTATTCGGGCCGGCGTTGTGCTGCACCATGTGCACGGCCGCGATACCGAGCGGCGCGGCACCGCCGGGCTTTTTCTGGAAGCTGTTCGCCGAGACGGTCGGGATCGGATCGGTCGCGGCCGTGCCGGCGCTATCGCGACGAAACTTCGTAACGAAGGCGGCCGACATCGCGATCTCGCCGCGATTGGCGGCAGTCATCGTCCGGGTCGGCTCTTCGGCGCCGTGGGCGCGCGGCGCGCCTTGATGCGTCAGGGGCACCAAGCTGGGGACCGCGAGCGCATGCTCGCCGCCCTTGGCGCAGGTCTGCCCGTAGAGCGGTGCGTCGACGCGTCTGGCTGCGGGCGCGGCGCTGCCGTGCGTGATCTTGATGATGTAGGGCTGTGCCGCCTCCAGCACGTGCCGCTCCAGCCCCAGCGTCACGCGGGCGAAGGTGGCGTCGACCAGCGGCCGATTGATCCTGATCTTGCCAGCGCGTGCTTCCTCCCTCGTCATGAAGATCGAGTGGCACGGCTGCGAAAAGTCCAGCACGTGAGACGCGGCGGTACGCCAAGGCAGCTTCCTGCCAGCGATGACGTCCGGATCGTTCGGCGCACCGTGGGTCGGCTCCGGCCATGTGATCGGCTGACCGTCGCAGCGGAACTGGCCAAACATGCGGGTGCGGCTGGTCGGGTCGCCGTAATCGGCGCAGACCATGATCTTGAAGTCGATGACGTAGCCGAGCTTGCGCAGCTCGCGGCAGAAGGCGCGGAAGTATTCGCCCTTGCGCTTGGGATCGGGCACCAATTCGCCGTCGACCTCGATCAGCGGCCCCCAGCCCATGAATTCGCGGACGTTCTCCATCAGGATGACGTCGGGGCGGCGGAGCTTCGCCCACAGCAGAATGACCCAAGCGAGGTCGCGAATTTGCTTGTCGACCGGCGTTCCGCCCTTGGCGATGCTGAAGTGCTTGCAGTCCGGCGAGAACCACATGATGCGGATCGGGCGACCCGGCTCCACGTTCTCCGGGCGGACCTGCCAGATGTCCTGGCAGAAATGCAGAGCCTGAGGATGGTTCGCGACGTGCATCGCGATCGCGGCGGCATCGTGATTCATGGCGAAGTCGACCGTAAGGCCGGCTTTCTTCAGCCCTTCGGAGCTACCTCCGCCGCCTGCAAAGCCGACGCCGACCAGCCCGCCGATATGCGGGATCGGTGTCGCCAGCGCGGGTTCGAGGCCGTCGAGCAGGTTCGGGTGCTTCATGCCTTCGCTCCCTCTTGTGCGAGGGCGGCGCGAGCCTTGGCGTCCGTTTCAAGGATGCGGAGCGCGAGAGCGACCCAATCCGACCACGGACCCTCGGCGTTCTCATTGTCATTGCGCGGCGACCAAGGAACGAACCAGCCGTCGAGCCAATGCGAGCGCTGCATCCCGCACCGCTTCGCGGCCGAAATGCTCTCGGGCAGATGCGGCAACAGACTGTCATCGCTTGGTCGACCATCAAGGCTCGGCGGAGCATAGGCGACGCGATGTTGAGCGATCATGCGCAACGCCTTGGCGTTGTCACGTTCGCCGGCACGGATGGCGACGATGTCGGGATGCCCGGCGCCGTAGACCTCCGAGAGGTAGTCGGCCCACCAGTCGCGATCGGCTTGGATGATTGCGGGGATCGACATCACAGATCGCCCTCCACCATGTCGCGGCCGTCCAGATCGGGGCGGTCGCGCTGCAGCCGCTTGCGCCATTGGGCCTCACGGCGATCCTGCTGCGCGCGCAACAGGCGGCGGGCGTCGTTGATCTGGTGGAGCGCCTCCGGAACCGTGTTCTTGATGCGCTTGAAGAGCGAGCGCAGGCCCGCCTCGTACGGCTTGAGATAGCTCTCGCCCATTTGCTTGTAGAAGACGCGAAGAAACGCGTCGTCGCCGTAGCCCGCCAGCGCGTCGAGTGCCCCGAGCTGCGCTTCGTCAAGTTCAAGCACGGCGGTGGCCGTGATGTTGTGACGGAAGACCATCTGCTGATCGCGCATCACAGCCGCCCCGCGATGTAAGCACGGGCGAACTCCGCCGCGAAATAGCCGATGGTCAGGACGATCAGCGCGATCATCGCCACGTCGACGATCTGCTTGGCGCGAGACGGCTTCAGCGGAAGCGGGATCAGCCGGGGGCGCTGGCGCGGCCCCTCGTACAGGCGTTGCAGCGAGGCCGGCTCAATCGGCTGCGCGGTGCGAACCGGCCGGCGGTCGGCCAAGCGAACGATGTTGTCTTTGGATACCGGCATGCGTGCCTCCCCGTTGGAAGGTGCAAGCTCTAGTGTGATGTTTCACACCTCGTCAATATGAAAGTGTGATCTGTCACATGGTTCTTGAATTGTTCTCCTGCCTCTGGAATCGTTAGTGGAGGTCAAACGGGGTCGATTCGTGGACGATGGGTTGGCATTTTGCCGGGTCGCGGGGGTCTCACACTATCAAGAGGCGCTGTCGCGCTGCTCGGCTGGCGAGCGTGTGCTGTTCGTCCACGAGCCGGACAATCCACATGATGAGATGGCTCTACGGGTCATTTCCGCTGCACAGGAAACGATAGGCTATGTACCGCGCGCCAACTGGCTGCACCGGCTTATTCATGAACAGGGACGCGGTATAGCAGCGACGATCGCCAGCGTCGGGTATGGGCGCGCCTGCCTGTTGGGGGCGACGCTCGCTGTGGTGGTCACCGACGACCATGTCGGGGTCGCTTCGTACTACCCAGATCGTCACGCACCGGAACCGCCGGCTGGCGGCTTCCGCTATTGGGTCAAAAGCCCATCCGACGTCGCGCGGCTCTTGGAAGGACGAAAAGGATCGGCGTCGCCCACTCAACCTCGACGTCCGAAATATCCTCGGCATTCAGGGATCGAAGGGTAAAGAAGCCAGGTCGCGACCCCAAAGCCAGCTGCTTGATGTACGTTTCACCAGTGAGCAGCCGGATGGCACAGAACTCGCCAATGTCCTCTTCGCTAACTCCGTCATGTTGGCGCGCGATATAGACGACGTCCCCCGACGAATAGCGCGGGAGCATCGATGATCCATCGACCTCCAACGCCTCCAGCGTGCCGCCGATGCCTGGCGGGCGAGGCGCGCTGCCGAGCGGATTCTCTTCATAGATGACGTTGCCGCCTGCGCCGACGCGGCCGACGATATCGATCTTCGAACCGATGATATCATCAATGGTGACGTCGAGCGCTCCCGCCAGCTTGTGCAGCGTCCCCACCTTCATGTCAGCGTCGGGCCGTTCGAATATATCTCTAACGGCCGTCTCCCCCAAGCCGGCATCAAGCGACAGGCGCTTAGCCTTAAGGCCCTTCTTGGCCATCAAGCGCCTCAACTCGGCCTTCACGCGGGTGACTTCGTACTGCTCGGACATGTGTGATTTTTCACACGTAATGATGCGTCGACGGCAGATGAGATGTTTCACACCTTGACGGTGTGATGTTTCACACCTTATGTCGGCGGTCATGACGACGCTGCTAACTGACATCGAGCGCTTCCTCGATCGCCACAAGATGGCGGCCACAACCTTCGGCGCGCTGTTCGGCGACCGCCATTTTGTCCGCCAAGTGCGGGCCGGCCGGCGTGTTTGGTCGACGACGGAAGCAAAGGTCCGCCAAGCGATGGAAGAGTACGAACAGCGTCAACTGCTCTGCGCGGACAATGAGCGTCCTAGTGTCGTAATGCCGGCTCATGCAGCGGGTATTGCGGGATGAGCCGCCCGATGATCCACGGCAATTTTCGCACGCCATCCGCTTCGATTTTGCTCGAAACCATCGGGGTGAGCCTCGGGCGCCTGAAAGACCGCGACCGTTTAACGTATGCAGACGTCGGTCGCGTTCTCGGCAAAGGCGAGGATACCGCCGCAAAATATCGTGATGCGACTGCCGAAATGGGGGTTGTTTCGTTCATTCTCGGATGCCGTGAATGGAATGGAGCCTTCGCCAATGACGTAATGTCACTGGTTGGCATGCGTGTAGTTCCCATCGACAGCAGCGACGCGACCGATCGGGACGCGCTGCCGGCAATCACCGGTTTGCTGCACGAAGTTGCGTTGGCATTCGCCGACGACGGCAAGATCGACGATGAAGAGATTGTCGAAATGCGCAACGAGATCGAGGCCGCCGGGCACGTGATCGACATGATGCGCATGCGTCTCAAAGCACTGACGGAGGTTGCACCATGACCCTCTCGCTTACACTCGCTGGCTGCAGCTTGGCTGGCTTAGACGAATGGGACTTGATCCGCGATCTGCGCGATGAGCGCGGCATCATTTCGGGGGAATGGACTGCCGGGCAGGTTGAGCTGGCGAAGTGGATGCTCGGCCGCGATCTCGGCGAGGATTATGGCGTGCGCTTCAGCCGGCTGGCAGCGTGCCTTACCGAAGCCCAAGCCGTCCGCATCCTGACGGGCGAAGCTGAGCCGGAAACCGGCATCGCCAATATGATCGCCGAAACGACCGGGGGCGCAGTGCGCCCCGGCATGTTCGCGCGGGCGGTCGTTCCGCCTGTCAAAGACCTGCCTGTGGCCCCAGTATCGAGCGCTGCGCCTGCGAAGGCGCCACGCCACGTCCAGCTCGACGATCATTTCGACCTGCTCAACGGCAGCGATGGCGTGACCATCGTCGGCCACGGGCAGTCCATCAAAATCCCGTTCGGGGCTGCAGCGATGCTGCGCGGGGGCCTCGGGCAGATGCTGGCTATCTAGGAGTAGGCGGGGGCAACATGACGGAACGGGGGGCGATTACCCCCGCCGAGGTCGATCAGTGGGTCGACGCGGCGGCGGTCGGAGAATCGGCTGTGTATGCCTGGGGGAAGGAATTCCCTCGGTCTGCGCCTGGCGTCGTTCGGGCGAAGATCAAGCATAGCGAAGGTCTGATCACGTTCACGAGCCGCACCTCGGACGGGCGTCGAGAATATGTGATGCAGCGCCTCGCCTCCCGACAGCGCGCCGCCGTGAAGGCGATGTCCGCCGCAGCGGCTCATGATGCGGAGCCGGTCAGTCCCGAAGCCGTGATCTATCTGCGCCTGCGCAGGGCGGCGGCAGCGAAGCGCCCGTGCCCATCGAACGCGACACTGGCGGCCGCAGCCGGCCTCGCCGACGCGCGGGCCGCCAGCTACGTCATCAGCAAACTCAGGGCGGCAAAACGGATCGGCATCGAGTTTGTCGGCCCCAAGCATCGCCGTCGCATCACGATACTGTCGAGCGGCGCGCGTACCGGAATGGCGCTGGCATGAGCAAGTATGACAGCCGCGCCCTGCGCCGCGAGATCGAGGCGTTCCTTGATCGCTACAAAATGAAGCCACACGAATTCGGCCTGTTGGCGCGAAACGATACGGCGTTCGTGGCGCGCCTGCGCGGCTGCGGACGGATCGGCGTCAAGGGCGCGGCCGAGGCGCGCCTATTCATGCAGCGTTATGAAGCTGATCCGGCGACGGCCGCCCTGCGCGAGGTTGCGCCGCTGCCGCCGTCCAGTTCTGAGAAGATGGCCGCTCGCGTCGAGCGCGATCGCGCGCAGATCGAGATCGATCGCGCGACCATGCGCATGGGCGCGGCGCCGGTCCTGATGCGGCCGCTGCCGCCCGGCGATCCGATCGCGAAAGTGATGATCGCGGGCGGTCCGGAAACGCCGGCCGATGCGATCCGGATGGTGCGTGAACGCTGGCCGTCGATCTGGTCGGCGATCGTCGCGGTCGCGCGCGAACAGAACATGGCTCCGGGCGCGCTGATGATGTCAGCGCTGGAAGAGTGGGTCGCGCGTCAAGTGGAGGAACGCTGATGGCCGGCCTAGGGCAAATGCCTTGCAAGCTCGCGGATTTCCTCGGCTTCGTATTCGGCCGATCCGTCGTCGATCTTGATCACCAGCCGGTCGAGAGGCCCGCTGGAACCGGTGATGGCGAAACGCACGGCCTGTTCAAGGTTGCCAGTAATTGCCTCGGCCCGTTCACGCGGCGGCCCACCCGCGAGCGGGATGCGGCTGTAAACGGTAGCGGGTTGGGTCCAGTCGATGTCGGCCATTCAGTCCTCCCTGTCGTGCAACCCGAAATTAGCGGCCTGCACGTCTTCTTCAAGGTGACGGCGCGTGGCTGATCGGACGCGGATCGAGTGGACGGACGCCACGGTCAACGCCATCAACGGCTGCTCGGTCTATTCGCCTGGCTGCAAGCGCTGCTACGCCATGAAACAGGCGCATCGTACCCCCTTCCGCGCGGCTCTTGTCGATAAGACGACGGGCGGGATGGTGTGGAATGGCGAGGTTCATCTCCACGAGGCTGCCCTTCGCCAGCCGCTGAGTTGGCGGCGGCCGCGTCATATCTTCTGGAACGCCCATGGTGACACCTTCCATGAAAAGGTGCCCGATGCGTGGATCGATCGTGTTTTCGCTGCGTGCGCGCTATCGCCGCAGCACGTTCACCAGGTCCTGACGAAGCGGTCCGCGCGGATGCGCGCCTATATCAGCGACGCCGATACGCCGAGGCGCATCACGGACGTTCTGCGTCAGTGGGGCGGAACATCGGCTGCCGACGCGAACCGCCGTGCGAAAGCATGGTGGGCCGTAGAACAATGGCCGCTTGCGAATGTCTGGCTCGGGGTGTCCGCCGAGAACCAGCATTGGCTGATGCAGCGCGCCTGCGATCTTGTGGAGACGCCCGCCGCCATCCGCTTTTTGTCTTGCGAGCCGTTGCTAACGGAACTGGATATCGAGCCTTTTGTGCTGCCGGTTTCGCGATGGAACAGCGGCTGGTTGAATAATTATCCGCGTCACTATCCCAAGCATCGCATCGATTGGGTGATCGTGGGCGGGGAGAGCGGGCACGGTGCGCGGCCGGTGCATCCGGATTGGGTGCGAGGCCTGCGCAATCAGTGTTCGGCGGCAGGCGTGCCCTTCCTCTTCAAGCAATGGGGCGAACACATCGCCGAGCCGGCGCCTGACGCGAAGTGGCCCGATGGCATGCCGGTGCCCGCAGATCTTGAGCCAGTCGTCTTCAAGCGCGTCGGCAAGAAAGTCGCCGGCCGCCTGCTCGACGGCGTCCAGCATGATGGGATGCCGGCATGACGAACGATCCCGCCCTCGCGATTTGCGCGAACCGCTGTGCGGAGGATGGTGATCCGCCCTGCTACGCCGTGCATCGCGAGCTGGTGAGGCTCGGCAAGGTGGCCGGCGATTGGAAGCCGTGCACGCCGTGCCTGATCGATTGCGGCATCGAAATCGTCGAACCGCTCGATCCCGGCGCCGTCGTGAGGCCGCTGCTATGACGAGCGCGCCGATCGGCGAGAAAGCCGAGTATGTCCGGGCTGCGATCGCGGACGGCCGCTCCGGCGGGCATCATTGCCATTGGCCCGGCTGCGATAGGCGAGTTCCGCCGGCATCCTGGGGATGCCGCGAACATTGGTACAAGTTGCCGCAGCGTCTACGCTCGAAAATTTGGCGGACCTTCCGGCCGGGGCAAGAGCAATCAAAGACGCCAAGCGCCGAATATATCGCCGCTGCCCGCGAGGTGCAGGACTGGATCGCAGCCAATCAACCTCACCAAGCAAGCCTGTTTTAGAAGGGGGAGTCATGGCCGGAGTAAACAAGGTCATCATTGTCGGAAATCTCGGGCAAGACCCGCAGACGAAGAGCTTCCAGAATGGCGGAAAGCTCGTAAATCTTCGGATCGCGACCAGCGAGACTTGGAAGGATCGCAATACCGGCGAGCGCAAAGAGCGCACCGAATGGCATAGCGTATCGATCCAAAACGAAGGACTTTGCGGCGTCGCCGAGCGCTATCTCAAGAAAGGCTCGAAGGTCTATATCGAGGGAAAGCTCGCTACTCGGAAGTGGCAGGCATCAGATGGCAGCGATCGCTACACCACGGAAATCGTTGTTTCGGGGTTCCATGGCACGCTCGTTATGCTCGATGGTGCCGGTGCCCAATCGGGCGGCAACGGTGCCGGGCCGGCCGGAAATAGCAATACCGGTGACGGGTGGACCGGGAATGGGCGTGGAGCCTTCGATAGCGATCTCGATGACGATGTGCCCTTCTAGGCCCTGACGGCCGCTCCCCCGCTGATCCTGTTTGCTTCGCCGCCTCGCGCGGTTTCGGAGGTATTGCCCCGTGTCCAGTCTGCCGTCGCCTATGGGCCAAGCCGCGCTTCAATATGCGCGGCAGGGCTGGCCGGTTTTTCCTTGCCGGGAGTGCGACGGGGAGCCGTATGTGAATTCGAAGGGCGAGACAAAGACGCCCAAAGCGAAGGCGCCGTATATCGGCAACGGCTGTAGCGGCGCGACGGTCGACGAAAAGACGATCGTCGGATGGTGGCGACGCTGGCCGAACGCGATGATCGGCATCGCCATGGGCCGCAATGGGTTGTTCGCGGTCGATTTCGATCCGCGCGTCGAGGAAGATGTAGATCCCAATACCGGCGAGGTGACCCGGCGCGAATTCACGCTCGATCAGCTGAAGGCCGAGACTGAAGCGCAGATCGGCTGCGAAATTCCCAGTTCGCTGGTGTCTGTTACGCCTAGCGGCGGCGTGCATGTCTATCTCCGCCAGCCGGCCGAGGGCGAATCGATCCGCAATCGGGGGACGTTGCCGCTTCACGTCGACGTGCGCGGCAAGGGCGGCTACGTGATCGCGCCGCCCAGCGTGATCGTCGAGCCGTGCGCGGATGCAACTGCCGGCCGCTATCGCTGGCTGCGCGGTAAGTACGACGTCGAACCTGTAGAGGCTCCGGCCGGGCTGATCGAAGCGCTACGCGCGCCCAAGGCTGGCAAACCCAAAAACGCCGCCGGCGACCAGCCGGCGACCGCTTCTCATCCTTCCGGCTCGCGTCCGTCCGCCACATGGGCGGCGGACGACGCGGCGACCACGATCGTGCGGCGCTATGCGCTGTCAGCGCTCGAAGCCGAGGCAAAGGCGCTGGCGTCGACGCCGCTCGGCAATCGGGACAATCAGAGCAACGCCAGCGGCTTCGTGATCGGCCAGCTGGTCGGCGCTGGCGCGATTTCCGAATCCGTCGCTCGTGCGGCCCTGCACGATGCCGTCTCGGCATTCGGCGATCCCGTGGCGCGTCGCTCGGCCGTCGATCGCGGCCTCGCCGCCGGCATCGCCGATCCGCGCGACCTGGCCGACATCGCCGCCCGCGCCCGCGATCGCGCCGCTCGACCCTTCCACCCTTCCGCCAACCCCGCACCCCGCCGGGGGACTGAGGATGGCAAACCTTCCGGGTGGAAGCCTGAGCCGGCCAATGACGACGATGGGGGCCGGGGGGCGGACGATGACGAAGAGGCGCGGCATCGCCGCTGCATCTTCAAGCCGCATACCGATCTCGGCAACGCCGAGCGGTTCGCGGAGCGCTTTGGCGACGATTTCCGCTGGTCGCCCGCGCTCGGCTGGATGGGCTGGGATGGCCGTCGCTGGGTCGCGCTGAAACAGGAAGAGAAGGCGGTGCCGCCCGAGGTGCTGGACGCCGTGTTCAAGACGGTGCGCGCCATTCAGGACGAAGCCGAGGTGATCCGCGAAAGCGGCGCGACGAAGCCCGACTGGTTCGACGAATGGGAGGAGCTGCCCGAGGCCGAGCGCTACAAGCTCGATGCCTTCGCCTATGCGGAGTTGAAGATGTGGCGGCAGTCCGGCGGCGATGAAAACGCGCTCGATTGCATCGTCGACGTCAAGAAGGGGCAGGCGGTCACCCGCGCCGATCATCATCGCAAATGGGGCCGCAGCTCGGAGGCCAACGGCAAGCTGACGTGCATAGCGCGTCTCGCGCAGCCGTGGCTGGCGGTGAAGGACGATGCGTTTGACGCGGACCCGTTCACGATCAACGTGCTGAACGGCACCCTGCGCTTTCGTCGTCGCCGGCAGGGCGACAAGTGGATCGCGGAATGGAAGCTCGATCCGCACGATCGCGCGGACCTGATCAGCAAGCTCGCGCCCGTCGACTTCGACCGCAAGGCCGCCTGGCGGGCGCGCTGCTCGCCGGGCTGCTGGTCTGCGCCTCGGCGCCGGCTGCGGATGTGAAAATCTCTGCCATGCCAGCGGCGACCTTGCCGGACGATGCTATCAAGCTGTCGGGCGTGCAGGGTAGCGGCTGTGCGACGGGCGTATCGCCTTGCTCGAATGTGGTCGTCACGACGGGCAGCCTCGCCGGATACCTTGCAGGACAAAGCAGCTTCACGACGGCATTTCAGCCGCTCGACGGCGACCTGACGTCGCTCGCCGGTGCCAGCGCCACGGGCGCCCTTTACTATCGTTCGGCCGCTGGCACATGGTCGCCAGTGACGATCGGCGGTGGCCTGGGCTTCTCTGGCGGCACGCTGTCTAACTCCGGCCTGCTGTCCGGCGCGATCGGCACCACGGTGCAGGGCTATAACGCGAACCTCGCCTGCCTTTCCGCGCTGGCGACGTCGGCGAACAAGGTCGCGCTCTGGACCGGATCGGGCAGTTGCTCTCTGATTTCGGCATCACCATTCGGCCAATCGCTTCTTGGCGCGGCCGACGCTCCCACAGCGCGCGGCCTGCTCGGTCTCGGTTCGGTCCTCTGTCAAAATGCGGTTGCCGCCAGCCATACCGGCGATACAATCGAATGGACGGCTGCGACCTGCACGGTGCCGGCAAACGCGATGGCCCCGAACGGGCAGATCGAGATCGTTCCTGACTGGAGCTACACCAACAACTCGAACACCAAGACGATCAGGGTCCGCTTCGGCGGCACGTCGTTCGCTTCGTCGGCCTATACGACCAGCGCGCAAGGGCAGGTCCTCGTACGCATCGCGAACCGCAACGCCACCAACTCGCAGGTCGGCACATCGGCTGGCTTCGCGACTTCGTCCGGTACGCCGACGACCAGCGCGATCGACACCACGGCATCGGTTCCGATCACGCTCACCTGCCAGCTTGCCGTCACGACCGACACTTGCACGCTGGAGAGCTACATCATCAAGCTCTTCCCCGCGAGCTGATCGATGGTCATGCTTCCAGATGCCCGCGAGAGCTGCGACTACGTCCAGTCTCTGACCTATGGCGATGCGAGCCTTGACGGCCATGTCGATCTGACAGGCTACACGCTCAAAGCGAGCTTCTACCACGCGAATGTCGCGACGGTGGACTTCACACTAGACATGGCGCCTGGCGGTGCCGGCGAGGGGCTGACGATCCTTGACGGGCCTTCCCGGCTGATCGGCATCCGCATCCTTGCCGCCACGCTTTCCGGTATCGACGACACGACCGGCGACTTCATTCTGCAGGCCGATCTGCTGGCGACGCCGCCTGCCGGCGAACGCTTCCTGCTCGGCGATCTCACTCTTCGCGTGATCAAGGGTCCCACCACATGACGATAATGATCCCCGCCGGCCCTCCCGGCATGAATGCGTATCAGCTGGCCGTCGTACAGGGCTTCGTCGGTTCGTTCGACGACTGGCTGCAGACCTTTCACGGGGCGGATGGTCTCGTGGCCCCTGCAACCAAAGCCGAGGTTCTCGCTGGTCGAGACGCTGACAAGGCGGTGACGCCCGACAGCTTGGGCGCGCTGTCATTTCCGATCTTTCCCGACGACGGCGGGGGCAGCGGGACGTTCGATGCCAACTTCGCGCCCATTCTCTGGTATAAGGACGATGGCAGCGTCGTTCCGGGGTATGACGAGTTCATTCCTTTCGTCGACGATGCGGGCTTGGTGACGGTTCGTTCGGACACGCTGCGGATTTCGATCGCGAGCGTGAAGGGTGCGGTGAAGGGCGCCCCTCGCCTCAATCGCACCTATGTGCGGTGGATCGACGAAAATGGCGGCGCCGAGGAGATGCGGCACCTCAATCTTGCGGGCGGCATGGCGATGCTGTCCGGAAAGACGCGGCTCGTGGGCTGCCCGAAGACCGGCCAGTCGCTGAGCGTGAAGACGAATTCGGGGTTGCCGATCAGCACCACCCCGCCGGCGCCGACCAAGGCCTTCATGTTCTCGACCGGCACTTGGCCGATGCAGGACGCGGTGCACGAGGTGCCGACCGCGCCCTATCTGATCCTCGACAGCCAGCTCGACAGCCTCGTGCCGCTGGTCGAGACGCTGGTCGCGAATTCAAACACGCTCGGAGAGTCGACGGGCGCCGGGCAGGCGGCCGTACTCGCGCCGACGCTGGGCGACAACGAAGCGATGGTCTACGCAACCTTCGGCGTCGGTGGCGCGAACATCGACCAAATCGGCCCTGACACGCTGCCGGATCGCAGTCTGTTGCGCGGCGTCGAGAAATGGTCGGCTTGGGCCAAGCTAACGGGCGCTATCCTCGAAGTGCCTGGCGTCGATTATGATCAGGGCGAGAGTAACTACCCGAACGACAATCAGGCAACGGTCGATACCTTCGTCGACAAATGGGATGCGCTCGGGCTGCACCTTAGCACGAGCATCCGCGCGATCCTCGGCGCTAATGGCCATCCGGTCCCGGCGAATATACCGCTGATCTTCTGGTCGCCGAGCAGCTGGTGCGTCTACGGCAACGCGGCTGGCTCGACCCACTATAACGGCAACATCGTAGCCGCGATGGTGGCGCGCGCTATCGCCAATCCCGACCGGTTCATCATGTTGGGGCCGCAATACTGGCTGGTCCACTTCATAGATGGCCTGCATGAAGATTCGCTCGGCTATCGCAAGCTCGGCGAATATGAGGGCCGCGCCAAGGCCGCGCTGCGCGCCGGACAGCCGGTGCCCGGCGTTTGGGCGACCAACGTGAACGGCACCGGCACCGGCATCACGATCAGCTACCGTACGCTTACCCAGATCGCGATCGACGCGGTCAACGTCACCGATCCGGGGCAGCTCGGCTTCAGGCTGGTCGACAACACCAGCGGAGCTGAGATCGCGCTGTCGGACTTCGCACCGTCCGGCTTCAGCGACATCACGGCGACGACTGCAACGGCGCTGGTTGCGGGCCGCAGCTACACGCTGACCTACGCGATGCAGACGTTCGAAGGGGTGAAAAACGGATCCGTTCCCGCCGTGCCGGCCGGCCCAACGAGTGGCCCACGCGGCTGCATCCGCGACACTTCCGCCGACACGTTCTCCGCGCTCGCAGGCGGTGGCCGCATGTTCGACTGGTCACAGCACCAAATTCTGACCTTCAACGCGATCTGAGGAGCTGCACATGGGAATTGGCAAGGGCAACATCCTCACCGACACGCAGGGCGCGTCTTGGGCGCGAAAGCCGTTCTCGGACGATGTCGATCGCGCGGTGGCGGCGATCGGTTTCTCGAAGATCGTGTCGTATATGCGCCCAAACGCGCTGGCGCGACGCGGGATCGATCCCAACCAGAATTTCACCGAGCGGATGAATGCAGGCGTCGCGATCGGCAATGCCGGGGCCGGAACCGGTGTGTTGCAGGTGCTGGCGGCGAACGATGCCGACTTCAACGGCGATGCGTCAATCGACGTCCATGCCACGACGACTGGCCCGTATGCGCTCGGCGTTACGCCACCACAGGCCTTCACTTTCATCGCGCCGATCCAGCTGATCAATCGCACGGCGACGGGCAGCCTTTTCTGCATCTATGGCTCCGGCCTCGATGGCTCGGGGTATGTCGCTGAGTTCGCGGGCGCCGACTTCAAGATCGGCGTGACGTGGGCAGATGCACCTCAGGCCGACATCGTGTTTGCTGGTGCAACGCCGACCGCAGGGGCGCCCCACATCGCGCTGCTGAGCCACGATCCGCTGACGAAAACGAACCACTTCGCGATCGATGGCATCGAAGGGCTGCTCACGCAGGTCTCCCCCGACGCGTTGGTCACCAGCTCGGCCGCGAGCGCGCACCCGTTCGGTTACGTTTCGGGATCGGGCGGCGTCCCGCTCTACGGCAAGCACGCCGGATGGGCCTTGTTCAACGAAGCGTATGGAGCGGGTGACGCCGACTTCGATACTTCGGTGGCGGCCGTGATCACCGCTTGGAAAACGATGGTGGGGGTCGCGTGATGTTCGGCAACGGCTGGCGGCAGCACATCGAAGAGCGGCAGGACCGTATCGAAAGCTCAGTTAACCAGCTGACCAGCGTCGTTGGCGACATTGGCGGCAAGATTGATAAGCTGAGCGAGGGAATGACGGACACGGGCGAGCGTGCAGCTCAGCGCGCCCAAGCGGTGAAGGCCGAGATGCGGGACGAAACCGACCGCAAGTCAAAGGAACGCAACGGCATGGCGATGATCGGCTTCGGCCTGCTCAGCGCCATCGCGCTCATCGTTGCCGCATTGACCGGGCCGTGGAAGGAAAAGCTGGAGACGACATCCACCGGGCAGGCTGCCGATACGGCAGCCATCGCGGCGGTGCGCGAGGTTCTGGCACAACAGGGCGCCGGCATCGGGCGAAACTACGACAGCAATGAGATCGCCCGCGAGAAGAACAAGGCGCAGGACGAGCAGCTGCGCCAGGTCCAGCACGACGAAGCCTACATGCAGGGCTGGATGAGCGCCAGATACGGCTACCCCGGCCGATAAAAAAGAACCCCGCCGGGGTCAGCCGACGGGGTCAAGCGGGGGAAGGCCGGGTGGAGTAGGCACCCGGCTGACCTCTCAATGATCGACATCGATGGAGGTTTCATGACGGACGATCGGGCCGCGCTTTCGCGCGTGAACCGCTGGCCGAAGCTCGCCGCTGCGATCGGCGCCACGGCAGCGATCATCACAGGCACGACGGTGACGAAATGGGAGAGCGGCGGCCAGCAGCACCTTGAAGCCTATCATGGCGCTGCCGACGCGCCGGGCATCTGGACGATCTGCGACGGCGACACGCTGAACGTGAAGCCCGGCGACCGGGAGACGTCGGCGGGCTGCGCGGTGCGTGTCGATAAGCGCCTCGTGTCATTCGTGGCGCCGGTCCTCAAGGCAGCGCCCACGCTCAAGGGCCATCCCTATCAGCTCGCCGCCTCGATCAGCCTCGCCTACAATATCGGCGCCGCCAACTTCGCAACGTCGACAGTCGCCCGCCGCTTTCGCGCGGGCGACTGGGTCGGCGCGTGCACAGCCTTCGCCATGTGGAACCGCGCGAATGGGAAGGTCGTGCCCGGTTTGGTGAACCGGCGCACAGACGAAATCAAAATCTGCCTCACGGAGTTGCCGAAATGAACGATCTCCCTTCGCCTGCATCCACCGCCGCGCGGGCGATCGCTGCTGCGATCGTCCGGCACGTCATCACCGCTGCCGGCACGGCGCTGGTCGCGCACGGCTACGTCGATCAGGACACGGTCAACGGCGCCGTCTCCCCGATCGCGGACGAAGTCCTCGGCGCGCTGCTCGTAGCTGGAGCCGCCTCTTGGAGTGCCATCCGGGCGCGCGCTGCTCACTGGCGATGGGTGGAGGCACTGTACGCGCCTGCGGAGCCTCGGCCGCCCGTGCAGCCATCCTGAGGCGCCGCCACAGGCGCGCCAGCCAGCTGATCATCACCCTCACTCGCAAAGCCTACCAGAAGGAGAATATCATGTCCGTTGCATCCACCCTCAAGAAGGTTCTCGGCTTCGTTGCCGGCATCCTCATCCCCGGCACCAGCGAAGGTACCACCGACCTCACTCACGCGATCCAGCAAGAGTTGGCGACGGCTTTCGGTCAAGCGGCGAAAGACCTCGCCGCCAAGCTCTCGATCGACACGACCGGTATGAGCGGCCCCGACAAGGTGTTCGCCATCACCAAAGCGCTGATCGCCACGGCTGAGGCGCAGGGTATTAAGGCCGACATCAACATCATCGGTGCCGTCGCCCTTGATGTTGCCCAGGCGGCCTATCGCGCGACGCTGCCGAACCTCGAAAGCGGCCTCGTGGCGCTCGCCTCGGCGATCGAGAGCGCTGGCGGCCTCAAGCTCGCCGCCACGCTGGTGGTCGACGGCATCGAAGCGCTGGCCGGCACGACGGCGGCAGCGGCCTGATGCGGCTTTTCGGGCGCCTTGCCGGCAATACGCCTCCGACGCTGCCGGCAGGCGCCCGAGCCTACGTCGACGGCTTCGGCCCGCTACGCGATCGCTTCTGCGTTCGGGCTAAGCGGCCGGAGGAGGATGGTATCGGAGCGCTGGTCCGTGGTGACTTCTCCACGGCATCCGGGGCGCAAATGTATGCGGCGTGGTGCAACCGGGAAGGGGCGCTCAACTGGAACGTCAACGGCGTAGGAATGCCCGTTTGAGCCAATAGAAATGTTTTACACCGCAGCGCTAACCTATTGATCTCCAATAGACGATTTTGGCGATGTTTTACACGAGAACGCGCAGATTTCAGCTATTCATGTCAGCTTGGAAGGCTAGCGGGGTTGTCGCATCATTCGAAGTCGTAACCGCTCCATCATGGCAGGGGGAACGTGAAGCGTGGTGCGCTTCTTTTTCAGCGCTCGATTATGATGATAGAACCACGCGACCATGTCGGCTCCGTTCTCAAAGGACGGCAACGGAGCATCGGCCTGTGACGGAGCCGGCCGGCCGGGAACGATCAGCACGTCGTCGCGCGATTGGCAGCATCGGCAGCGAAATCGGCGACGGGCGGCTTCGAGTTCAATAGGCCATCCTCTCTGTTCGAATTGACGCCAGATGCCGGCATCGATCTGCTCGGCGCGGGCGCACGCGTAACACCAGAGCCGGAGGTCGTAGCCGGCAGAGCAGATGTCCTTGAGCGTCGCGAATCGTGGCACCTGTAAAGCGTGTCAGGTGGAATCCTACATTGCCAGATCGTTGCCACCGCTACCCTAAGCCATTGATTTACATAAGGCGCATTCGAGGCGTCTGTGTGGCAATAGCCATTGAATTAATTCAAGATTTTGTGTCCACGGCGAAAACACGGGTTCGAGTCCCGTTGGGGTCACCAATTTAATAAAATCAAGCACTTAGCCTCCTTCCGGGGGGCTTTGTCGCGCGTGTTTGTCTCACACTTTTTTGGGTGGAGAGGGGCACAATAGCACCGATTCCACGGCGGCGCGGTTCAACGGATCGGTAGCGTCATCTGCCTTGCGTCGTTCGTCGGCGGCTCGGGTTCGCCAAGGCGGGCGACGATCAGCGCCGCCATCGTATCGGCTGCCCTTTCAACGAGAGAAGGGTTGGCGGCCGTCAGGGCCAGCCTCGCCCATATCGGGCTATCGGCGAGGATTTCGGCAATGCGTGCAGGTTCGATTCGGTCCATGCATCAATGAGAACATAAACAGAACCCGGTCGCAATTACACTTGGCGCTTGCTCTCTTGCCGCCGATGGGTTTCCGCGTTCGGCAAAGAGGGCGCATGTGTATCCAAGTCATCGATAAGAGGCTTTACAATGCACCTGCCAATGCGCTAATTACTTCGGACGGCAACGCCGTTTTATTTCAACAATTATGGAGTGTAATATCGAAAAGGAACAGAAGTTTGGCAAGCTACAAAACTTATATTGAGCTACATTGTAAAGATTGCGGGTATGATAGTCTGAACCCTGGAACTTGGCGTGAGCAAATCGCTGCATGTCCCGCAACCAATTGTAATCTGCATTCAGTAAGAGCGGTTCCCCGACATTGTATGAGGGGTGGGCAGATCGACCCTGCTGCCATCGCAGCCGTTATCGCCAAACTCGAAGCGATAGATCGAAGGAGGGCAGAAGAGGGCCGATAACCCTCGATTTGGCGTTGATTCGCCACCAGATGCGCACAGCCAAGGCATGTAGGGTATCCTAACCCGTCTCGTGCCTTCGCTGTGCGCTTTTGTAGGCAATTTGCCACCAACCTGCGAACGTCCGGATATGGTGGGTTGCGGGCGGGCAGGTTTTGGACGCGAGAAGTCGGGAGCTGACGCTCGGTTAAATGACTGCGATGCGCGGCTGGATACGCTCAGCCACCGCCGCCAGCACCTCTCGATCCCCTGTCGCCAAGGTCAGATAGCTGAGCGCGTGTTCGTAATAGACCCGCAGCGATGTCTCGTTGAACATCAGGACTCCTTCTACGAAATCCTCGCCATCGACATGAGCGGGTAGCGAGAGACATCCATCTGCGTCTTGTCCCAATGCCTCCGCAATTTCGCGGAGCATGGCGCGGAACGGAGTTGTGTAGTTGAAACTATTTAACACCCAGAAGACGAGTTCCCAGCCGCCTTGCGGATCAGCTTTGATCTCCAGTGGGGCGCGGACCTCGATCATCGGAAGCATGATGGCGGCTGTCAGGAGCCGCGTCCAGACGTTGAAACGGCGCCAACTGGGGCGACAACGGCCCGGCAGATTTTCCGCCCGAAACCCGTCAGGCCGCTTCCCGCGCGATTCGATTCGGCAGAGGCACCGGATCGGCATGGGATGGTGGAAAACGGCTGGACTGCTTTTGGAAATTGCTTGCCGCTTCTTTGCCGGTTCCCAAGGTGATCTCGATCGACTTCCTCTAGACGCGGCTATGAAACAGCAGGTAGAGTCCGAATGCCGTCAAGACCGCGCCGAGAAGCTACGAATATCACCAAAAGTTTCTGGTCTTTTGAGGAATCTGACCCCGTAACCTGAACGGCGAGACCGCTATTGATACATTCGACGGTTGCATATTGAACCCGCGAAATACCTTTCAAAGCCCTGTTGGCTTCACTGAGAACTGGTTCTTCGATCACTCTCCCATCTACCGTTATTCCACTAAGATATGCTTCCGCTTTTGCCGGCATTGTTAGCGAAACAGAATATCGCCCGATCCCTGCCCCGCAGTCCGTGGCGAAGGACTGAATGATATCGCTCTGAATAGGACCGGCATGCTTGTGGCTAGGGGCGGGCGGATATTTCTCTCCCGATAACAGCGAGAACGATACAACGGCGAGTAAAACTTTATGGAACATCGTTCCGCCCTGCGCTTGTCAGCGGAGCGTGATAAAGGAGCGAGGTTGCGTCGGCAATCAGCGAAATGCAAACGCGGCGTTCACGACCGCCTTTGGGGCGATAGCCGAACGGCTCAAGTGGCTATCGCTGGCGAATTGTGGCGGCCTGTTGCGCACGACGACTACGAGAACGCAAATACGCCCCACTCCACGCGATGGCGAGCGCTAAGATCATCCAGTAGGGCGAAAGATGCATAGAGGCGATCGCTGGGAGCAGCATCATTCCGACGATTAGGGTCGCGACGCCAATTCGCTCCATCACCGTGGTGCTTAACTTCATGGCTCTCCCGCTCGTTCCGATGACCGATTTGAGGTATCATGATCGTTTACGGCGATGGCTGCAATTGGGGCGAATGCGGTCAGCCCTATATCAATCATCCACAGTTGGAACATAACGCAAACTGATACCCATTGCGCCCGATCGTTGGCGCTGGCATTGATGCCTATGCGGTTCGGCAAAATCCAAACCGTGAGGCGTGGAAACCTCTTTGCCACAAGGTCCGGTCGAGTTTTCTCGGCCGGGTGGCATGCGCGTATGTCCAGCCGGTTCGCCGGTAAAGGTGCATGCGCCTTGTCCTTGTGCAGGGTTTCCAACGCCCGGCTCGCAGCCGGGAACGCCTCCTACAGGGACAGGGGGCGGCATGACGATACGAACAAAGCATGTGGTGGCCTTGACGGTGGCGGGTGCCCTGTCAGCCTGTGCGACGCCTGTAACGCCTCGCTACTCTGTCGGAACGGACAACGTGGTCGCGCTCCGCGACCTTCACGCTACAGGCATCAGCGTGGGCGCCTTCGAGGAACCTGCACAGGACGATGTGAAGTGCCGCGGTATCGGCCTCATGCGGATGCAGGACGGGCTTACCCATGCCCAGTATGTCGAGAAGGCCCTTGCCGACGAGTTGAAGGTAGCGGGCGCCTATGCGCCGCCACCGGGCAGGGTAATGGTCAGCGGGCGCCTGCTGCGCATCGATTCCAGTTCTGGCCTCGGTAGCGAAAACGGGCGGTGGTCGATGACGATCATGCTTACGTCCAGCAACGGCACCACGTTGACCATATCGAACGATTACACGTTCAGGGCAGGCTTTGCCGCCACCGCAGCGTGCAACAACGTTGCGCAGGCCTATGTACCTGCCGTGCAGGACATCATCGGCAAGGCGCTGGCCTCGCCCGACTTCCGAAATCTCATTCGATAGCGTCGGCACCACGCCGCAATCCAACGGGAGCAAAGCACATGCTCATTGTCGTTATCGTAGCCTTCGTCATCATCGGCGGCATCATCATGGGCATCATGCAATCCGAGGTACAGCAAGGGCATACGCAGGCCCTTGCCACGATCGACGGCTTCAACCCTGCTGTTAGGTTCGACGGGGGATTCGGCCCTAGCCTTGCACTCGATCCCGCTTCCAACCGCTTTGCGATTATGCGGGGCGCCAGCGTCAAGGTCTTCACCTTCGACCAGCTTGTCGCGGTCGAGATCGAGCGTAACGGCGGCTTGCTGACGCGCACCAATCGGGGGAGCCAAGCGAAGGGTGCGATCGTCGGTGGCGTGCTGCTTGGGCCTGCGGGCCTCCTTGTCGGTGGCCTGTCGGGATCGAAGACGACCACGGACCTCGTGAAGCGCCTATCACTCAAGGTCTTCACCAACGACCTTGTGCAGCCCGTCCATGAGATCGTGTTCTTCAAGGATGGACAGGGTAAGGAGCCGAACTCCATGTTCGTTCGGCGGGCGGCAGAACGCCTTGATGAATGGCATGGGCGCTTCCGCACCATCCTCGCGATGCAGGCAGCAGCGACGCCAGCCACGCAGCCCGAGCCTGTCGGCAAAGAGCAACCTGCGCCGATCGATACCCTGCCCGCCACACCGTCAATGCCGAAGGCGGGTTGGATGAGCAGGACGTTCGGTGCCTGACGCGCCGCCACCATCAAAGGTTTGGGCGATCAAAATTGATGCCAACTAGCACGCGATCGCCCAGCGAACCGGTTGAACGTATACCGTTCTATGGCCCGATGGAGACCAAAGTCGCGGTATGGCGCGGGCGGAAGGCCTCAAAATGCAATGATGCTTAGTGAGTGTTCTTCAGCCAAAGAGCGAGGTGCCAAAGCCGGTTTTCTAAAGCATGAGCGGGAGCGACGGACTATTGCATAGGCCTTTGGCTTGTTGCACTAATCAAGTTATGGCTATTCCACCTCCTCCCGAAGCCCTTACCGCCGCTGCAATCGCTGCTCCCGTCGTCAAGGAAGCAATGGACGGCTTTGGAAAGACACTTGCCAAGCAAGTAGGGCGTTTTGCCCGATCTTTCGTTGATAGAGCGGTGGTAGACCAGCGGGCGGTCATCGTAAGGTCTGTCAAATCATAGACTATGCCTTCGGGCGCAAGACGGAAGGTAAGGCGCTGTTCGTAAGCCTGACCCCGTTCGGTGAGCGCCTTGCGCATCAAGGACCTCGCAATGCGTTGGACCACCAGCGCCCCCACGATAAGACCGACGACGGCGAACTCCACCGACAGCCCGGCGTCCAGCCATGAACCCGACGCCCATGCCCCCACCGGAACGCCTACGGCCAACATAAAGATGAGGAGGATTAACTTGGTCTGCCGTGGCGACACGCCTCGCCGGGCCTTGATATAGGCCATCGCGGCGGAGCTTTCCCCGGCAGCCAAAACGCCCGTAGCTTCCACCCTATTCTCCCCTCAAAGCGGCTCGCCAGAGGACGCGACGAGCAGCTTTCCGCGATTGCTCTACGTTTGCATCGAAGGCGCTTGATGGCAACGACCGCAAACCACCACGGATAACAAGCCGCTCTATGACCGGGATTGGGCGCCGATCAGATCGGCTCCTCGCTTTGGGCGGGGAGCCGACACCGTCAGATTTCTGTGCCCTCTGCGAGGGTCAAGGCGTCTTCGACATCGACGCCTAAATACCGGACTGTATTTTCGATCTTGCTATGACCCAGCAGAATCTGGACAGCCCGCAGATTTCCCGTCGCCTTATAGATGATCGAGGCCTTGGTACGCCGGAGAGAGTGGGTTCCGTAGTCTTCTCGTCGCAATCCGACGCCGGTCACCCATTCATCCACTAGGCGAGCATACTGACGGGTACTGAGATGGTCGGAATGATCGATCCGGCTTGGAAACACGTAATCGCCTAATGTGCCGCCGCGACGCTGCAGCCAAGCCAACAGACTAGCACGGGCATCCGAAAGCAACTCGAACTGCACCGGCCGCCCTGTCTTTGTCTGGGTGACGGTTGCACGTGTGCGAATCTGCCCTCCGCTTACGATATCGCCGATCTTCAGGCGGACGACGTCGCAACCCCGAAGTTTGCTATCGATCGCGACGTCGAAGAGCGCTCGATCGCGAAGGCGCCGATGATGATCGAGATAGAAGCGAATACCCCATATCTGCTTTGGCTTCAGCGCTCGCTTGGCCCCAACTTTCCGCCCCGCGTTCCAAGCTTGCCGGTCACCCGCGCCGGGATCAAATTCTGAAGTGCCCATCGTTCTTCTCCTGTGGCCAAAATCGGCCACAACAGAAACGCACTCCAGGCGTTACGCACTTCGCTCGCGGGACAGGAACGGTAAGTCAGGTGCAGACCAACCGCCTACTCTTGGTGGGGGGCACGAAATACCTGAAAGCGAACCTCCCAGTTCACCGTTCATGCATCCAGCGCAGCATTCAGATCGCGGACCAGGCGTCGGCTATCGAGCGGTTTGCCATAGAATATCGTTCGATCCGGCAGCAGCGAGTCGTTGGCCAGCTTCTGCGCCGAGACGATGAAAAGCGCTGCAGGCGGCCAGCGGTTGCGGATGTAGTGGACGAGCTTGATCCCGTCCATCGAGCCCGGCATCTGCACGTCCGTGACGACGGCACCGATCTCCGGGTGGCCTTCCATGATCCGGATCGCCTCGTCGGCATCCTCCGCATCGAGAACCTGGAAGCCATGCTCCTCCAGCATGTCGACAAGCTCGAACCGCAGGATCGGCTCGTCGTCGACCACCAGCACGGTATGCTGGGCTATGGTGATGGCCTGGCCCATCAGAGCAGACCCGCCCCCCCGGACATGCCTGCCAATGGCGCGTCCAGTGTGAAGATGAGGCCCGCAGGCCGATAATCCAGCACGCAATTTCCTTTAAAGGCGGACTTCAATGTGCGCTCGATCAGCGTCGAGCCGAACCCTTTCGACACGGGGGGCGTGACGGTGGGTCCATGCATTTCCGTCCAGCACAAGGTGAAACGCATGCCATCGGGATTCGGGGCCGGATGGATTTTCCAGGACAGATCGATCCGCCCGGAAGGCACGGCGAGCGCCCCGTATTTCGAGGCGTTGGTGGCCAACTCGTGCAGGGCCAGCGCCATCGCGATCGCCTGCGAGGAGGATAGTAGCACGGGCGGACCGCTGACCGTGATGCGGTCGTTCTGATGCCCGGCGAGGGCAACCTCGGCGAGCGCTGCCAGATCGGCCGCATCCCATTCCGCAGCGGTGAGCACGTCGGTCGCGCGGCCCAGCGCCGCCAGTCGCTCGCTGACGCCCGCCTTCGCCTGATCCAGCGTTGCGGAGCGCCGCAGGGTCTGCAAGGTGACGGCCTGCGTCACCGCCAGGACGTTCTTGAGGCGGTGGCCCAACTCTCGGTTGAGAATCTTGAGCTGCTGGTCCGCTCGGACCGCGAAACTGGTTTCCGTCACCGTGTCGAGCATACCGACGATCGTGCCGTTCTCGTCGCGGATCGGGCTGTAGCAGAAGGTGAAATGGGCCTCCTCCTCCGCGCCGAAACGATCGGTCATCATCGCGTAGTTCTCGATGAAGGTCGGTTGGCCGGCGAAAGCGCGCTCCGCGATCGGACCGATCTCGTGCCACGCCTCGGACCAGACATCGGCGAAGGATCGCCCAAGCGCCGAAGGCTTGTCGCCCAGGATCGGCAAAAACGCATCATTGGGAATGCTGACCAGCCCAGGACCCCAGACGATACATTGCGGGAATTGCGAATTCACGATCAGGCTGACCGTCGTCTTCAGAGCGGCTGGCCAGCCGTCGATCGGGCCCAGCGGCGTCGCGGACCAATCGTGCGATCGGATCGCTTCGGCCATCGGGGTGTCGAGTCCCAGAAACCCCATTGCCGGCAAGATCCCCTGAAGGCTCGGCAGGTCCGGAGGCCCGCTGAGGAAGGTTGGTAAAACGCTATATGCTGGTGGCAAACTGCCGACACAGGGCGGAGGTAACTACTTGAAACCGTCCGATGGAAGACATCGTTCCCGCGAGCCTGACCTCAATGCCCGGATCCGACTTCGCGGTTCACGAACGCGGTCAGGTCGCCGAGCACGGGAGCCCGCCCTCTTAATGGCTTCGCGATCGCCGTGACGAGTCCAGCGTGCCCGACTGCGGGATAACTTCGGCGCTCGACGGGAACGCCCGCCGCCCGGAGTTTTGCGCCGAGAGAGTCGCTGTTGGCCGGGCGGACGGTCTCGTCCTTGTCACCCGTCGCGAGGAAAGCCGGCGGATCGCCGGGTTCGACATAATGGACCGGCTGCGTCGTGACCGGATCCGCCACCCCGCCGAAGGTCTGTTGGACGACCGGACCGTCGAACGGCAGAAAATCATACGGGCCCGCCAGCCCGACCAGCGCCTTGACGGCCATGCGGTCCGCCCCGAGCCAGCGCGGATCGAGCGCCAGCATCGCCGCATCATAGGCACCGGCGGAATGGCCCATCAGCACCAGCCGATCGGGATCGCCGCCGATCTCGGCCGCATGCGAACGCGCCCAACGCACCGCAGTCGCATTGTCTTCTAGAAAAGTAGGATAGTGGACCTGCGGCACGAGCCGGTAATCGGGGATCGCCACGATGTAGCCGCGCGAGGCCAAAGCCCGCCCGACGAAGGAATAGCCGCTCTTCGTCCCCGAATTCCAGGAACCTCCGTAGAAGAAGACGATGATCGGCCGGGGCGTCGCGGATCGCGCCATCGGCGCATAGACGTCCAGCCGCTGACGCGGATCGGGACCGAAGGCCGCGTCCCGCACGATCAGCCGGACGCCGCTATCCTTGGGCATGACCGCATTGAAAACCTTCAGCGGCGAGCAGGCCGAGGCGATCAGCCCCAGCAGCGCGCCAGCTACCCGCCCCCTACCGAGCTTCACGTCGAACCTTCATCATTCCTCGTCGTCCTTCTTGCCTCGGGCGGAATGCCGGCTAGTCTGAAGCTCTTACGAGCTACGTCGCTCACGACTCATTGGATGCGCATGGGCTCGACAAGTTCCGACAGCGACGCCGCCAGCCTTGCCGCAACGCTTCGCCGCGTGGCGGATGGCGACCGCGCCGCGTTCGAGGATGTCTATCGCCGCACTTCGGTGAAGCTATTCGGCGTCTGCCTGCGTATCTTGCCCGTAAGGCAGGAAGCGGAAGAGGCGTTGCAGGAAGCCTATCTCTCGGTGTGGCGCCGGGCGGCCACGTTCGACGCGGCGAAGGGCAGCGCGATGACGTGGCTCATCACGCTGACGCGCAACCGCGCGGTCGATCGCCTGCGCAGCGGTGGCAAGGTCGCGACCGCGCCGATCGAACTTGCCGAAGATGTGCACGATCCCGCACCGGCCGCCTCGACGCTGATGGAGATCGGCGAGGACCAGCAACGACTGGCCCATTGCCTGGGCACGCTTGACGGCGGCGATGCCGGCCTGATCCGCACCGCCTTCTTTGAGGGCTCGACCTATGCCGAATTGGCGAGCCGCGCCGCGACGCCGCTCGGCACGATCAAGAGCCGGATCCGGCGCGCGCTGCTCAAGCTCAAGGACTGCCTGTCGTGAGCGCAGAGTTGCCCGATGACGACGAACTGCTCGCCGCCGAGCTGGCGTTTGGGTTGCTCGATCCTGCGGAGCGGCAGGTGGCGGAAGTGCGATTGACCTCCGACGAAGGGTTCGCCAGCGCCCACGCCCGCTGGCAAGGCTATGCGGCGGCGATGATCGACCATCCCGGCGAAGCACCCAGCGCTTCGGTCTGGACCGCGATCGAGGCGCGCCTGCCGGCGAACGATAGCTCGCAGGCCGCTTCTGCGTCGCTCCGCTGGTGGAAGGCGGGAACGCTGGTCGCCAGCGCCGCTGCCGTCGTACTGGCCGTGGTAGCGCTCCAGAAGCCGCAGACGATCGTCGAGCGCGTGCCGGTCGCGCAGCAGGCCGCAGCACCGATGGTGGCGGTGCTCACCGGCAAGACGGGCTTCGTGACGGTCAGTTTCGATCCGGCCAGCGGGCGAATGACCTCGGCCGTCACCGGCCTCGACATCGGCGCGCATTCGCCCGAACTGTGGGTCATCCCGGCCGACGGCAAGCCGCGCTCGATGGGCGTGATGAACGCGGCGGCGCCGAGTTGGGCCAAGGTGCCGACCACCGCGGCCTCGGTGATGGCAGCAGGCGTGACGATCGCCGTCTCGGTCGAGCCGGTGGGCGGCTCGCCGACTGGCCAGCCGACCGGCCCGGTCATCCTGACCGGCAAGCTGACGACGACCTGATCCGCGATGCATCCGGTTCATCGGCCCGCGCGTATCTCGATCAGAAACGGCAGGAGATACGATATGATCAGGGCTATCGCGGCGGCCGTCGGAACCCTCGCATTATCGGCCTGCTCGCCGGGCAAAGCCGCTCTTCCGGTCGGGGGCACCGCACCGGACTTCACCACACAGGCGAGCCTCGCCGGCAAGCCCTTCCCCTTCCATCTTGCCGATGCGCTGAAGAAGGGGCCGGTCGTCCTCTATTTCTACCCGGCAGCCTTCACCAGCGGCTGCACCGTCGAAGCGCATGACTTCGCCGAGGCAAGCGACCAGTTCCATGCGCTGGGTGCCACCGTGATCGGCGTGTCGGGTGACGACATCGACAAGCTCAATCGCTTCTCGGTCAGCGAATGCCGCAACAAGTTCGCCGTCGCCTCGGCGGACGGGAAGCTGATCTCGGAATACAAGGTCAAGCTGCCAGTGGTCGCCCGCTCCAATCGCACCAGCTACGTGATCGCGCCCGACGGCAAGGTGATCTTCGCCTATAGCGCGCTTGATCCGGCCGGGCATGTCGAGAAGACGATGGCGGCGGTCAAGGCGTGGCAGGCGGCACACCCTGCTGGGTGATCAGACCGGTTCGAGGACATACAGCCCGACGTCGATTGTGCCGGTGCGGAAGCCCGCCTCGCAATAGCTGAGATAATAGTCCCACAGCCGCCGGAAATCGGCATCGAAGCCGAGCGCGGCGATTTTTGGCCAGGCCGCATCGAAGCGGCGGCGCCATTCGGCCAAGGTGTCGGCATAGCCCTCGCCGAAGGTCTCGGATGTCGTGACGGCGAGCCCCGCCCGCTTCGCCTGATCCGCGAGGATGGCCTGCGTCGGCAGCATCCCGCCCGGGAAGATGTAGCGCTGGATGAAATCGGGACTGCGCTTGTAGGAATCGAAGCGATCCTCGCGGATGGTGATGACTTGCAGAACGGACCGGCCGCCGGGCTTGAGGCAACCCCTGAGCTTTGCGAAATAGACGGGCCAATAGGCTTCGCCGACCGCCTCCAGCATCTCGATCGAGACGATGCGATCGTAACGCCCTTTTTCCTCGCGATAGTCCTGCAGCCGCAGGTCGACTCGGTCGGCCACCTCTTGCTTCGCGACCTGTTCGCGACCGTAGGCAAGCTGCTCGGCCGACAGCGTGAGCCCGGTGACGCTGCGGCATTGCGGAGCCAGCCTCGTCGCGAGCGCCCCCCAACCGCAGCCGATCTCCAGAACATTCTCGTTGCCACCGAGCGACAGCAATTCGGCGATCCGATCGAGCTTGCCGCCCTGTGCCGCTTCCAGCGACTGGCCCACTCCGATCCTGCAGGCCGACGAATAGGTCATGCTCTCGTCGAGCCACAGCCGATAGAAATCGTTCCCGAGATCGTAGTGGAAGGCAATGTTGCGCCGGCTCCCGCTGGTCGAGTTACGCCGCAGCGCGTGACCGAGTTGGCGCCACAGCCGGACCGCCCAGAAGCCGTCCATCGTCCGATCGAGCCGCGCGACATTCTCCGCCGCCATCGCGATCAACGCAGTGAGATCGGGGCTAGCCCAGTCACCGGCGATATAGCCTTCCGCAAAGCCGACATCGCCCCGCGTCAGCAGACGCCGGAAGGCGCGCAGGTTGCGCACTTCCATCACGCCATGCGGCCCAGGCAGCCGCCCGACATGCGCGATCCGCTCGCCGGAAGGCAGGGTCACCGTCAGCCGCCCGCACTCCAGATGGCGCAACACGCGGCGCACCAGCCAGGGCCCGGCCTCAGGCGTTGCCGGCGGGAAGGCGACGGTATCGGCCTGCGTCTCGTGGCTCAGATACATGCGGCCTCCTGCCGGGATTTTACGATGGTGACGGGATGAAGGGGCGCCGCCGGGCGGTCCTGCACCGGCACGCCCTTGATCCAGAGCCTGAGCGCTTCCCACAGGATGCCGCCGACGACCTTGACGGTCAGTAGCGGGTGACTGGCGAAGGCCTTGAGCAGTTCGGCATCGGTCAGTGGACGACGCGTGGCGCTGTGGACCGCCGTGATGATCGGCCCGGCATCGTCAGAGCCCGTGATGGCGAGAGATAGACGCTCCGCAGGCGGCGCCAGCCGGAAGGCGTAGCGCATGTCCATCCCCATGAAGGGCGAAACATGGAAATGCTTGGCGCAGCCCTGCCGGATGGCCCCGTCCGCCTGCTCGACCGGTAGAAGATAGCTGTGCCGCTGCCCGAAGGTGTTGTTCACCTCGTAGAGCACAGCCCGCAGCGCTCCCTGGAGATCATGGCAGAAATAGACGCTCAGCGGATTGAACGCGAAGCCGAGGATGCGGGGCATGGTGAGCAGCCGGATCGCTCCGCCACCAAGGTCCATGCCCGCGGCGACGAGATATCGCTCGATCTGCACGCGCAGCGGCTCGCAGGTGCCGGCCGCATAATCCCGGTTATGGAAGGCGAACAGATTGAAGCGACCGCGCGAAAACAGGCGTAATCGCTTCGCCAGCAGGTCGATCTCGTCGAGATCGAGCAGAAGCGAGAAGATGCGATAACGCAACCGATGCTCCCGTGGCCGGGTGCGCCGGTGCATGACGTGGCCGACATAGAGAGCGGAGTTGCCCGTCATGCGGCGACCGCCAAGTCGGCCGGTCGCGTGATCTGGATGCGATCGGATTCGCCGGCGACGGTCCACGGTCGCCGCACGCCGCCGAGTTGCTCGGCCACCGCCAGACCCGCCTGCAACCCGTCCTCATGGAACCCCGCGCCGAAATAGGCTCCGCAGAACCAGGTGTTGCGCACGCCCTGTAGCGACCAGAGTCTGGCCTGCGCGGCACCGGCCGCCGTGTCGAAGACGGGATGATCGTAGATATCACGGCGGTGGACGAGCGATGGATCCGGCGGACGGATCGGGTTGAGCGTCACGAACCGGGGCTGCGCGTCGGGCAGACCCTGAAGGCGGTTCATCCAGTAGGTGACCGAAAGCGCCGGCGCGCCCGGCCCGGCTTCCGAAGCATAGTTCCAGCTCGACCAGACGCGGCGGCGGGTCGGCATCAGCGACGGATCGGAGTGCAGAACCGCCTCGTTACGGCGATAGCCGAAGGCTCCGAGAATATGCCGTTCCCGCGCATCCGCATCGCCTAGCATCGCCAGCGCCTGATCGGCATGGGTGGCGATCACGACGTGATCGAAGCGCTCTGTGCCACCGCCCGCATCGATCTCGACGCCGCCCTGCACGCGCCGGACATGCCGCACCCGTCGCGATCGGGAGATGCGATCCGCGAAGGATCGGGTAAGCCGCGCAACATACTCTCGGCTGCCACCATCGACCGTCCTCCAGACGGGACGGCGGCCGAGCTTGAGGAGACCGTGATTTTCGCAGAAGCGGACGAAGGCGGCGGCCGGATAATCCGGAATGTCGCCGACCGGCGTCGACCAGATCGCCGCGGCCATCGGGTAGAGGTGATCGTCGCGGAAGGCCGCGCCGCACCCCAGACCGTCCAGATAATCGCCGAGCCCGACCGATCCCATGGTCGACAGGTCGCGCGGCGCGCGCCGGTAGAAGCGCTCGAGATCGCGCAGCATCGACCAGAAACGCGGGCTCGCGAGGTTGCGGCGCTGGGCGAACAGGCCGCCCAGATCGGTGCCCGAATATTCGAGCCGCCCGCGATCAAGCGAGACAGCGAACGTCATCTCGGTCGCCTTGGTCGGCACGTCGAGATGGCGGAACAGCGCCGTCAGGTTCGGGTAGGTCTGCTCGTTATAGACGATGAAGCCGGTGTCGACAGGCGTGCCGCCCGCCACCACCGTATGGCTGTGGCCGCCGATCCGATCGTCCGCCTCGAACAGGGTGACGCGATGGCGATGCGACAGCAGCCAGGCGGCCGACAAGCCGGAAATGCCGCTGCCGACCACCGCGATATCGAGCGTCCCGTCGGCCTGCATGATGTTCCGCACCCTCTCTCAATCGCTTCCTGAAGGAGCTACGGAGCGAGGCCGGATTTGGATGAGCGGAAAATCGGCGGCATCCGAAATTCATGACCGCCCGTATCTCCGGCATGGGCCCCGTCATCCTGTCCGCGCTGATCGCCGTCGCGCTCTCGATCGCGATGGCGGGAGCATGGGCGATCGCCCGCAGGCCCGGCCGATCGGGCTGGACGGACGTGATCTGGTCCTACGCGATAGGACTGGCCGGCGTAGTATCGGCGCTGGCACCAATCGATGGGTCGCCGGGCAAGCGGCAAGAGTTGGTTGCGCTGCTGGTAGGCGGCTGGTCGCTGCGATTGGGCACACACATCGCGCTCAGAACCAAGGGTGGCCAGGACGATCCGCGCTATGCAGAGTTGCGCCGCGAATGGGGAGACCGGTTCGACCGGCGCCTCTTCGGTTTCCTCCAGATCCAGGCGATCGCGGCGTGGCTGCTGTCGGTCTCGATCCTCGTCGCGGCGCGCAATCCGGCGCCCGCATTCGGCTGGAGCGACGGAGCCGGGGCCGCGATCCTGCTTGCGGCGGTCATCGGCGAGGCCGTGGCCGACACGCAACTCAGCAGCTTCCGCAACAACCCCGCCAATCGGCGCCGTGTCTGCGATGCCGGGCTGTGGGGCCTGTCACGCCATCCCAACTATTTCTTCGAATGGCTCGGCTGGGTCGCCTATACGATGATCGCCATCGGGCCGGATGGCCGCTTCGGCTGGGGCTGGCTCGCGCTGAGCGGGCCGGCCTTCATGTATTGGCTGCTCGTCCACGTCTCCGGCATCCCGCCGCTCGAAGCGCATATGCTGCGCTCGCGGGGCGAAGCCTTCCGCCGGACGCAGCGGCGCATCCGCGCCTTCTGGCCCATCCCCAAGTCTCCGACCAAAGAGGATCGCCCATGAACCCGATCGCCGCCGCCATCCGTGCCGTCGAGGCGACACCACTTCCCGATCCCATCACGCGCGCGGGGGTCGAGTTCCTGGTCGGCACGCGGCGGCGGAGCCTCGCCTCGGCGAAGGACAATGACGCCGCCTTCGCGCGCGCCATGGCCGATCATCCGATCGCCGAGCACACCGACACCGCCAACGAGCAGCATTACGAACTGCCGCCCCGCTTCTTCGAGCTGACGCTGGGGCCGCGCCGCAAATATAGCTGCTGCCTCTACCCGACTGGCGGCGAAACGCTGGTCGAGGGCGAGATCCTCGCGCTGGAAGACACGATTGCCCATGCCGACCTCGCCGACGGCCAGACGATCCTCGAACTCGGTTGCGGCTGGGGCTCGCTGACCCTGTTCATGGCGGAGCGCTTCCCGCGATCACGGATCGTCGCAGTGTCGAACTCCGCCCCGCAGCGGCGCCATATCGAGAAACTAGCCGAGGCGGCCGGCATCACCAATCTCCTCGTCGTCACCGCCGACATGAACGACTTCCAGTCGACCGGCACCTTCGACCGGATCGTCTCGGTCGAGATGTTCGAGCATATGTCCAACTGGAAAGCGCTGCTCGATCGCGCGAGGGGCTGGCTCAATCCGGAGGGCCGGATGTTCCTCCATGTGTTCAGCCACCGGAGCCAGCCCTATCGCTTCGACAAGGCGGACCAGACCGACTGGATCGCACAGCATTTCTTCACCGGCGGGATCATGCCGAGCCATGGCCTGATCGGACATTTCCCAGACTGCTTCGAGGTCGAGGAGCAATGGCGCTGGAACGGCCGCCACTATCAGCGCACTGCCGAACAGTGGCTCGCCCGCTTCGACGCCAACCGTACGGAGATCGATGCCGTGCTGCGCGAAGTCTATGGCGATCAGGCGAAGCTCTGGCGCCGCCGCTGGCGGCTCTTCTATCTCGCGACCGCCGGTCTCTTCGGCCATGCGGGCGGCGAGGAATGGGGCGTGAGCCATTATCGTCTTCGCCCCGTCGCCAGTTCCGCGTGAGCCTAGTCCGGCGCCTCGGCAACTATGCGGCGCATTCCGATCCGCTGACGGCAGCGTGCAACCGCATCGCGCTGCTCGTCGCCTCCAACCAGCCCTTTTATCCGCTCTATCTCTGGTGGATCGTCGGCGGCGACTGGCCGGTGGCGTGCTGGACCTTCCTGTCGACACCCTTCTTCGCCTGCCTGCCGGTCGTCGCTCGGCGAAACGCGGTCGCCGGCCGCATCATGCTGCCGCTTACCGGCATCGCCAACGGCATCCTCAGCACCAAGGCGTTCGGCGAGACGTCCGGCGTAGAGCTGTTCCTGATCCCATGCGGCCTGATCGCCTGCCTCGCGTTTCGGCGCGAAGAGTGGCGGGTCGCCGCCGTCCTGCTCGGCGTCACGTTAGGCGCCGGCCTGCTGCATGGCCATTACGGCGATCCGCTCGGGCGCTTCACGGCGCCGGAATATGCCCACTTCCTGCGGCTGAACGTGATGAGCGTGGCGGCGCTGTCCGCCGTGATCGTCTGGAGCCTCAGCCGCGCGCGAGCATCCAGCGCGCCACGGTGAAGCCGATCGTCGCGGCCGTCGCTGTGACACACATGCCCCAGCACAGATCGGCTACGGTCACAGTGGCCGACCAGCCGCGCAGCGTCGCCTGGTTGGTGAGATCGTAGGTGGCGTAAGCGACCAGCCCCAGCATCGCACCGCGCGCGAGCGCGGACGTCCACCGCCCCGTCACGAGTGCCGGAGCGATAGCGAAGATGAGGATTCCCGCCAGATAGATCAGGTAGAAAGCCGCCGCCGGTGCCACATCGAAGCGCTCGAGCAGAAGCGGCCCCAGGCGAGGGCGATAGAGCCGGCTCGCCGCCAGGCTGAGCCAGATCGAATCCAGCGCCAGGAAGCTGATGCCGGTCGCAAACGCCGTCGATATCCATGTGCCAATCATGATGGCTCAGGACTTGGTGCAGGCGTTGGCGACGTGCTTGCCGGTGCCTGTCGTCAGGATACGGACCGGCTTGCCATCCCGCGTACCGGTGCTCGTCGTCGATATGCTGTAGGATGTCGGCGTGTAGGAGCCGCGGGATGACACCAGCAGCCCGTCCGGGAAGCGCTTGTTCGTGCAGAAGGTGTCGAACACCAGCTTTCCGTTGGTTGCGGAGAATTTCCGCAACTTGCAGACGGCCTCGTCGTCCGCCGTCAGCAGCGCTTCGGGATGGCTACTCAGCTGCGCGGCACTGTTGCAGCTCTTGCGGCTGCCATGGCCCGCGAACATCCGGATCACCCATTCGGGGATGCCCGGAACGTCGGCCTGCACGAGGCGCGTCTCGTGGTTCCATTGCCCGGGCGCGAAGGCGGGGGCGGCGAAAGCCGGGGTTGCAGTCAGGCCCAGGCATGAAGGCAGCAGATACCATTTCCAGATGGGCATCGCTCTCGTCTCCTCGTGACCACGCGCCCTTCACGCGCAGGGAAGATACGGGAGGAGGATTGCGCCGGATGCACGCTAGCGGGATCAGCCCGGGCTCGAAGTCTTACGACGCGGCAGGCCACCGGCCGCCAGTGCCCACCAACAGATCAGCGGCTGGGCGAACAGCCGGGGATAATGATACGCCCAGCCGAGATCCGTGCCGGTGGACAGATCATGGACCGCATGGAGGGTGTTCACCGGATAGACGCAGACCGCGTAGAGCGCGAGCATTACGCCCGCCAGAGCGCGGACGCGGGGCACAAACAGGCCGACGGCTCCGGCGATCTCCGCGATGCCAGTCATGATGATGCCCGCATGAGGATAGGGCACCGCCGCCGGCATCATCGGCTCGAAGAAGCTCGGTCGTGCAAGGTGGACAAGCCCAGCCAAAATAAAGAGCGGCGCGATCGTCAGCCGGGCAACATCGCCACCCGATTGGGTTTCTTGCAGATTATCGGGACGCTTCATCGAGGGGCCTTCCAGAACACTTGTGCGAACTCTCAGGCACGCCGGAAGATGACAGCGCGCCAATAGGCCCGCCAAGCTTTGCCAGAGTGAAAGGCCAAGATCAGGTTCTCCGAAATAGTGGAACGGCTTGGATGAACGAATGGCGGGTTTTGGGATCTTCATATCAAGGCGTGAACGGCGACAATTGGCGCCTAGCTGATAAACCGCGTGCAGCAAAAATGGCTAGCTTTTAAATTTTGGACCACAAATCCTCTGATGACCGTTGATCTTGCCCGGTCAAGTAGACACGATCTAAGCCAAGTCGGCACGCCTCACGTTTCGGCGCAAATGGTAGCCAACGATCTTGCCAATCGCGGCGGTCGGGGGTCTGATACCCAAGTCCGGCTGCCGAGTCGAAAGCGGCAGGGTTGACCAACAGCGTTGGCCCCTTCGACCTGCATCCAGCTTGGCGGCCGGACATTCCGACAGCGCTCGACTTCGCCCGACCCCTTGCCAGCGATCAGAGTTTGCCTGGCCGGCACCCGTTTTCGCGCCACTTGCTATCGCCTGCAACGGGCAATGGCCGATATGAGGCAGCGGTTGGTCGTTCCGATACCCGCAATCGGTCAGCAGAGAGTTGCCGGAGTGCCGACTAATCGCGGGCCATCGTAAACGCCAAACAAAGGGCCTTCCCCGATTCCGAAAGGACAGGCCATGAACATTCTCATTGTCGATTCCAGCATTCTCGGCGCCAATTCCGTGACACGCGCCTTGTCGATGCGCGTGGTGGAGCACCTCTCCGCAACCTTCCCTGCCGCTGCCGTCACACACCGTGATGTCGCAGAGACGCCGATCCCCCACCTCTCGCCGGCTTACATCCAGGCGCTGACCGATCTCGACGCACCACGTACGAGGGAAATCGAGGCCGATATCGCCTTGGGTCGCGAACTCATGACCGAATTCAAGGCAGCCGACATCATCGTGATCGGTGCCCCGATGTACAACTTCGGCATCCCGAGCACCCTGAAGGCTTGGATCGATAGGATCGCCGTTGCCGGCGAAACCTTTCGCTATACCGCCAAAGGGCCGCGAGGCTTGGCCGGTGGCAAGGAGGTCATCATCCTGTCGGGCCGCGGCAGCGTACTCGCGGGAACCCCAGCCGAGACGATGGACCATCAGGAAGCGCATCTGCGCACCGTCTTCGGGTTCCTTGGCATCGCGGAGATCATGGTCGTCCGCGCCGAAGGCGTCGCGACGGGACCGGATGCACGGGCCGCCGCGATTGCCGACGCGGAGCGGCGCGTTGCCGAGATCCGCTTCTCGCCCTCCGTCGCCAGCACCGCAATCGCCGCCTGAGAGGGTCGGCGCGAAATCGAAAGATCCCATCATGACAACTTCCCGCACGTTCCTCGTGACCGGTGCCACGAAGGGCATCGGCCGTGCCCTGACTGAACGATTGATCGCTGCCGGCCACGGCGTCGTCGGTATCGCACGCAGTCCTGACCCGAGCTTTCCAGGCGCGCTGGTGACACTCGATCTTACAGACACTGCACGATCGACCAAAATGTTCGCGGATCTCGCGGCGCATTACGCCTTTGACGGTGTGGTCAACAACGCCGGCCTGGTGCGCCTGCACAGGATCGGCGAGATCGAGCTCGCCGACGTCGACGACATCCTGCGCCTGAACCTTCACCCGGCCATTCTGGCGACCCAAGCGCTACTGCCGGGCATGAAGGCGCGCGGATGGGGTCGGGTCGTCAATCTCTCGAGCCTTACTGTGCTCGGTATCGCCGAACGCACCGCTTATGCGGGCGCCAAGGCCGCGCTCAACAGCTTCACGCGTACCTGGGCGCTGGAACTGGCGGAGACCGGCATCACCGTGAACGCAGTGGCACCCGGCCCGGTCGGCACCGAGCTGTTTCGTGCCAACACGCCCGAAGGCAGCGAACGCGAGGCGCGCTTCCTCTCGCTGATCCCGATGCGCCGCCTCGGTCGACCGGAAGAGCTCGCCGCAGCGATCGCCTTCTTTCTCTCCGAAGACGCCGGCTACATCACCGGGCAGACCCTGTTCGTGGATGGCGGCGGCTCGATCGGCAAGGCGCTAGATTGACGGAACGGACATGATAGGGTCGCGGCGAGGGGGGCGCGACCATGCCGCACATGCCGGATTTCGAAGCCTGGGCAATCTTCGCCAAGGTCGCCGAGAAGGGCTCGTTCAGCCATGCTGCCGAGGAATTGGGCCTCGCCAAGACCACGGTTTCCAAGGCCGTCACGCGACTGGAGGAGCGGATGCGCACCACGCTGATCCATCGCACCACCCGCCAGCTCACCCTGACCGAGAGCGGCAGAATCTGCCTGGAGCGTGCATCCCGCATTCTCGCCGACGGCATCGGTGTCGAGGCCGAGATATTGGAGGAGGCCGCCATTCCGCGCGGCCTGGTGCGGATCGCGGCGACCACCGCGTTCGGGGTCGAGGCGCTGGCGCCGCTCTTGCCGGAATTCCTCAAGGCCTATCCGGACATCGAAATCGATCTCTGCCTTACCGACAGCAAGGTCGACATCGTCGCGGAAGGACTGGACTGCGCGATCCGGATCGGCGGGCTGGCCGACAGCTCGCTGCGCGTCAGCCGCCTCTTCTCCTTCCGTCGCCCCCTCGTCGCGGCGCCCGCCTTTATCGAGCGGCACGGCAGCCCCGCCCACCCGTCCGAGCTGGCGACCCTTCCGGCTGTGATCCCCAGCCACGTGCCGTGGGGCACGGAATGGGAATTCTCGCACGAAACCGAAGGGAGCTTCACGGTTCGCGCGAAGGGACCGCTGCGCGTCAACAACGGCACGGCGATGGTGCCGTCGCTCCTGGCGGGGCTGGGGCTTGCGACCTATCCCGAATTCTACATCTGGGATCATCTCCAGGCTGGCCGGCTGATCGAATTGCTGCCGGATTGGAAGACGGCGCCCGGCCCGGTCTATGTGGTGACGCCGCCCGGCCGCGCCCGCCCCGCGCGGGTTCGCGTGCTGCTCGGGTTCCTGCGCGACCATTTCGCGAACCGGCCCTGGGCGCACGGCATCGAAGCGTAATCACTGCACGTCGATGCGTATCTCGACATTGCCGGACATGGCGTTCGAATAGGCGCAAACCGAATGCGCTTCCTCCGTGAGCGTGCTTGCGGCAACCTCGTCCATACCGGGCAGGTCGACATCGAGCCGGATCGCGAGAGTCATGCGGCCGGCCTCGTCCCGGTCCGCGATGCCGATCGTCGCGGTGACGTTGGCGTCGGGCGCGAGCTGCAGGCGCCGGCCCAGGGCCACGGTGCGGAGCGTCTCGAGAAAGCTTGCGGCATAAGCGGCGGCAAGCAGCTGTTCGGGATTGGTGCCCTTGCCGCCTTCGCCGCCCAGCTCGCGCGGCGTATCGAGCAGGACGCGCAGCGCTCCGTCGGCGGAGGCGGCCGATCCGGTGCGCCCGCCGATGGCGGTGGCCTGCGCGCGATAGTGGCTCATCATGATACTCTCCTGCAGAGAGTCGCTATGCCCTGGGGGTCGCCTCGAATAGCGTCGGCTCGGCACTTCATTATTGCCGGAATTGCGCCAATCGCGAGAGCCTTCTCACGCCTTGGCGACCGCGGCCGGGGTCGCATGGAAGCTGATGCCCAGCCGGTTGTAGGCATTCATAAGGCCGATCGCGACCGTGAGGTCGGCAAGTCCCTTCTCGCCGAAGGCGTCGAGCGCCGCTTCGTAGACCTCGTCCGGCGCGGCGCCTTCGGCGATCCTGGTCACGCTCTCGGTCCAGGCGAGGGCCGCTTGCTCCGTCTCGCTGAACAGTCCCTTCGCCTCGGGCCAGACAGGTACGAGCACCAGCTTCTCGATGTCGAAACCCTTCTTGACGAGGTCGCGGCTGTGCATGTCGATGCAATAGGCACAGCCGTTAATCTGGCTGGTGCGCAGATAGACGAGGTCGACCAGTGCGGGCGACAGCCCCGAGGTCATCACGTAACCGTAGACGCCGCCGAGCGCCTTCATCGCGGTGGGGGCGGCTTTGTTGTAGTCGATTCGGTGCGACATGGTCCTGCTCCTCAGGTGCCGGCCGCGGTTGCGGCCTGCCCCTGGACTAGGCCGGGTCGGCGCCGGGGATTAGACCCGGTTCGCCATCTCTATTGTGCACGATCGGCGCATAATGGCGCGTCCGGTTCGGTCGCCATTCCGAACAGCGATCGCAGGTCTCGACGCCGGACGAGGATGTCCTCCAGCGTGTAACGATCGAGCACGGCAAGGAACGCCTGGACGGCTTCGTTGAGGACGCGCGGCAGGGAACAGGCCGGTGCGATCAGGCAGTCGTCGCAATCGACGAGGTCGAACCCCTCCTCGGTATGCCGCACGACGGCGCCCAGATTGATGTCGATCGCCGGGCGCGCCAGCCGGATACCGCCGCCCCGTCCACGCTGGGTCGCGACATAGCCGGCTTTGCCGAGATCCTGCACGACCTTCATGAGGTGATTCTGGGAAATACCGTAGGCACGCGCGATCTCGGCGATGGACGAAAGCTCATCCTCGCGCGCGCCGAGATGCATGAGCACCCGCATCGCATAGTCAGTGTACCGGGTCAGCCGCATGTCTCGACCCTAGTCGTCGACCGATAAGATGTAAATCTGTTGCATCTTTTATCCTTCGGCAATAGATGCGTTGCCGTTGCATTTGGAGTGAGTCGTGGAGCCCGTCCTCGAAGAGCATCAGCTGGCGCCGCTGCTGGACCGTTTCTACGGTCGTGTCCGGGGCGATGCCCTCCTCGGCCCGGTCTTCGAGGACGCGATCAGCGACTGGCCCCACCACCTCGGACAGATCGCCGACTTCTGGTCGTCGGTGATGATCTCGAGCAGCCGGTACAAGGGTAATCCGATGGCCACGCATATGCGGCACGCATCTCGGATCACGCCGCCGATGTTCGATCGCTGGCTTGCGCTTTGGGCGACGACGACGAGCGAGTTGCTGCCCGGCCCGGTGGCCGGTGCTCTCCAGGAAAAGGCCTCCCGTATCGCGCAGAGCCTCCGGCTCGGGCTGCAGCTGCACACGCCTGAAGGGCGAGCTGCGATGCTGGGGTCCAGGCCGCCGCCGGCTTCCGTCACCACCTGAACCATCCACCCAAGGAGACAGATCATGCCCCATCCGCTGTCCGCGGAGACGATCGCGCGCGTCCAGGCCAGCGTGCCCGCGCTGGAGAAGCACGGCGCCGCGATCACCTCGGCGATGTACACGAAGCTGTTCGAAGATCCCGTCATCGCCGCCTTGTTCAACCGCGCCAACCAGGGCGAAGGAGGCCGGCAAGTCAACGCGCTGGCCGCGGCGATCCTCGGTTATGCCCGCAATATCTCCGATCCCGGCGTGCTGGCGCCGGTGATCGAGCGCATCGCCCAGAAGCATATCGGCTATCATATCCTGTCCGCGCATTATCCCCATGTCGCCAACGCGCTGCTCGCAGCGATCGAGGACGTACTCGGCGCGGCGGCAACGCCGGACATTCTGGCCGCCTGGGGCCAGGCATTCTGGTTCCTTGCGGACATCCTCAAGGACAGGGAAGCGGCCATCCGGTCGGAAATCGAGCGGACCGACGGGGGCTGGAGCGGCTGGCGGCGGTTCGTCGTGGCCGGGAAGATCCGCGAAAGCTCGGTGATCACCTCGTTCGTCCTGCGCCCGGTCGACGGCGGCGCCGTCCTTCCGCACAAACCCGGCCAGTATCTGACGCTGCGCTTCGACATGCCGGGGGAGCCGGGCACCAAGCGAAACTATTCGATCTCCTGCGCACCCAACAGCGATGTCTACCGTATCTCCGTGAAGCGCGAGGTCGACGGCATGGGCGGATCGGTGCACCTCCACGACCGCGTCGAGATCGGCGATACCTTGGAGACGACACCACCGGCGGGCGATTTCTTCCTGCCCGATCAGCCTGCCCGCCCCGTGATCCTGCTGTCGGGCGGCGTCGGCCTGACGCCGATGGTGAGCATGGCTGAGACGATCGCCGCAAGACTGCCGGGGGTCGAGACCCATTTTGTCCATGGCGCGCTGAATGGCGACACCCATGCGATGCGCGAGCACGTGCGGGCGCTGGCGGCCGGGCATGGCCGGATGCGTACGGCGACCTTCTACAGCCAGCCGCTGGACGCCGATGTCGATCATGACGGGACGGGCTTCGTCGATCTGGCATGGTTGCGGGCCAACACGCCGCTGATGGACGCCGACGTCTATCTGTGCGGCCCCACCCCGTTTCTGCGTCATTTCGTGAGCGGCTTGAGGGCCGAAGGCGTAGCGGAAGATCGGATCCACTACGAGTTGTTCGGCCCCGCCGACGACCTGCTCGCCGCCTGAGCGATCGGGTACGCGCGACAGCAGCGGAGCCCGACCTGAGGCCGGGCTCCGCGGGATTTGCAGGGAATGACGCCCGACGGGCGTCAGAGGATCAGCGCGGCGGCGACGCCGATGCCGAAGACGGCGATCGCGATGGCGACGGGGATCGTGAGGAATTGCACGATCGCCTCGCGGCCACCGACATGACCGGTCCAGGTATCGAGGCCCTTCTCCAGGAATTCCGCCATGCCGACATGGCCGCCGCGGCGGGCGTCGATGCGCAGGAAGATCGTCGGGACCGACAGATAGATCGCCGTGTAGACGATGCTGATCGCGACCATCATCGTGGCGAAGCGCGACCCCGTGTAGAGCAGCAGGAAGCTGCCCATGATCGTGGCGAAGCTCGCGACGAGCATGAGGCCGACGGCGGCCGGAACGTCGGGCGCGGCCTGCTCGCCGAAATGGTGGGCGATCGCCTCCACCCGCGCTTCGATGCGGGGCGTGGCATAGGTGTCGGCATTTCCGATGTTGCGGTCCATGACGTGTCTCCAACCTCCCCGCCCGGCCGGTCATTCGGTGGCGGTGAAGCCGGTCTAGGCCCGATACCGATGCCGGATTAGCGCCCGGCGCGGCATATGATTGTTCCCGGACGACGCCTAATCTCCTCGCAATTGCGCGCGTCGTATACCAGGGCTACGGCCAACGACGGCATAGTGCAGAATATTTGCTGGCAGGCAGCAAAACATTGCACTGTTTTTGTCATCACGCCGCTTGTACGCGGCGGCCCGGACTGACGGGCAGGTTCTCCCCCAACCAGCAAGTCTAACCCGCGTACCGTCGACAGCGACGGCGCGCGGAATGCCGCACGCCCTTTTCACGAGGTCGACCGAATGCGCTTGCCATCGCCCCTGCCCGCTCTGCTCGCCGTGGCGACGAGCCTGATCTCTCCTGCCTCGATCCAGGCGGCAACAGCTGCGCCCCTCGATTTTCGCGAGGTCGAATATCTTCATACAGGCGACGCGGCCCTCGCGGCTGGACGAACCGCGATCCTCGCAGCCGTCGCAATCGGCAGCCCCCTGCCCGACGCGATACAGATTCTGCGTGCCGCGGGTGCAACGTGCCGGCCCGACCGCCATCATCCAGAGGCGATCAAATGCCTTTACAGACAAATGTGGACGGACGGCGACGCGACCGACGAGGTTCGCTGGACGACTTCGCTGAACAGCGAGAGCGGCCGAGTGACCGATGTCCACGTCGATCGCGAAGTCGACAGCCGGGTGATCAGCTAGCATCGCCTCGCGCGACGGATCCCTGCCATGAGCGTAGCTTCGACATCTTCCTCTCCGGGGCGCATTTCGCCCGCGTCGCATGCCTTCCGGGCAAATCGCGGAGTATCCGGCGCTCTGGCGATCGATTCACGGAAGCTGCTCTTTTCGCTGAGCAGCTTCATCGCGGCTGCCGCAACCCTGATCATTGCCTTCACCGCGAGCCTGCCACGACCCTGGTGGGCGCTACTGACCGTCTATGTGACGGCGCAGCCGATGGCGGGTGCGTTCCGGCCGAAGGTCTTCTATCGGATCGGAGGCATCCTGACCGGCGCCTTGGTGACGATCGCGCTGGTCCCCAATCTCCAGAATTCGCCGATCCTGCTTGTCGTCTGCCTGGCGGCATGGACCGGCTTGTGTATCTATCTAGCGGTACTCGACCGGACACCGCGCGCCTTCCTGTTCCAGATGGCGGCGTTCAGCTCGGCGGTGATCAGCTTTCCCTATCTGGACGATCCCGGCAACATCTTCACCACCACCATCTCGCGGGTCGAGGAGATGACGGTCGCGATCCTGTGCGTGACGGTCACCCACATGGTGCTGCAGCCGTGGAACGTCCGGCCTGCTATCCACCAGCGCGCCCGCACCTTCCTGGCCGATGCCTCCAGATGGACGGCGGAGGCACTCGGCACCCGTCATACCGCGCTCGAGTATGAGCATCGCCGCAAGCTCGCGAGTGATGTGACCGAGCTCGGCATGATCGCGGTGAACCTGCCGTTCGACCAGCGTTTCGCGCTGGCGACGCGCGATACGGTTATCGCGCTCCAGCAACGACTGGCGACGATCCTCCCGCTCGCCTCTGCCGCCGCCAACCGGCTCGACCAGCTGCGCGCGCACGACGCCGTCGATCCCGAGATCGGGACACTCGTGCAGACCGTGATCCTGGGCCTGAGCAACGCCGACATGCCCGACCCGCTCGACGACGGGCTGCTCGCGCAATGCCGGGCCGTCGCCGCGACGCGCGTCCGAAACGGGGACTGGAACTCGCTGCTCGCCGCCAGCCTGTGCGACCGGATGGCCGAGTTCATGGCGGCGTTGCATGAGGCAAGCTTTCTCGTTCGCCGATTCGACGATCCCGATGCCTCGATCGCGGCGCGCGAGGCCCTGCCGGCCGCGTCGCATTTCCCGCTGGCCCGCGATCACGGCCTCGCGGCGCTGGCAGGCGCCGCCACCGCCACCGCCGTCATGATCTATTGCGCGGTCTGGATCCTGCTGGCGTGGCCAAACGGGTCTGCGACAGCCGCTTTCGCGGCGCTCATCACCTGCTCGTTCGCGGCGCAGGACGATCCGGCACCAGTGATCGGCCGCTACCTGACGGCGACGCTCGCCACCTTTCCGCTCGCCGCTTTGTATCTGTTCGTCATCCTGCCCCGTGTCGACGGGGCCGAGATGCTGATCGTCACGCTGGCGCCGGCGCTGATCGGCATGGGATACATCCAGGCGGATCCGGCGCGCTCCGCCCACGCACTGCCGATGTTCTCCTGCTTCATCGTGGCGATGGGCTTCCTCGACCGCTTCACGATCGACTTCTCCGCCTTCGCGAACACCGGGCTCGCCCAGGTCGGCGGCATCGTCACCACGCTCGCCGTCACCCGGCTGTTCCGCTCCGCCAACGCGCGCTGGACCGCGCACCGGATCATCCGGGCGAACTGGCGTGACCTGGAAGCGCTGGCCGATCCCCGCGCCGTCCCGGCCGCCGATGCATGGACCGCGCGTGCCGTGGATCGGCTCGGCCAGGTCGCGGCCCGCATGGCGGTGGCGGCGCCCGGAGACGCCCTGCACGCGGCCGATGGGCTCGCCGATCTCCGCGTCGGGCGCAACATCGTGCAAATCCGCGGGGGCGTCGAGCATGCCGGAACGAACGCGATGGCCGCGATCGACAGGCTGCTCGATCAACTCAGCGCCATGTTCCGCGCAAGGCTGAAGGCCGGCGAAGCGATCAAGCCGGACGCAACATTGCTTACTGCGATCGACGACGCCATCGACCAGGGCATCGATCCGCATTCGGGCATCTATCCCTCGACGCTGCTGGCGATGGTGGGCATGCGCTGCAACCTCTTCCCACGGGCCACGCCCTTCCAGCAGGCGAGGGCATGATCGAGGAACTCCATGTCTTCGGCGTCTACATGCCGGCGGCGCTCGTCTGGGCGGTGGTGGCGGTCATGCTGACCTTCCTGCTGCGTGGTCTTCTGCTGCGGCTGCCGCTGCACCGCATCCTTTGGCATCCGGCGCTGCTCGAACTGGCGCTGTTCCTCCTCATCTGGCTGGGTCTCGCAACCCTCGCCGACGATTTCCTCCCGCGATGGGCAATCTCCTGAATGATCCGCTGGCACGCTATCGTTCGCACCCTCGTCACCGGGTTGCTGCTGTTCGTCATTCTCGGCGCGATCTATGCGCTGTGGCAGCGTTACCAGGTCGAACCGATCACCCGCGACGGCAAGGTCCGGGCGGATATCGTGCCGGTGGCCCCCGACGTCGGAGGCCTGGTGACGGACGTGCTCGTCCATGACAACCAGCCGGTGAAGAAGGGGCAGATCCTCCTCGTCATCGATCGCCCCCGCTATCAGCTGGCGCTCGCGCAGGCGCGTGCCAGCCTCGCCACCCAGAAGGCGGCGCTGACCGAGGCCGCCCAGGAGGACCGTCGCAACCGCGCCATGCCCGATGTCGTCGCCGAAGAGGTAACGCAGCAAGGCACCGCCAAGGTCGCGCAGCTGCGCGCCGCAGTCGATCAGGCGGTGGCGGCTCGCGATCTCGCGGCGCTCAATCTCGATCGGACGCTGGTGCGCGCGCCGGTCGACGGCACCGTCTCCAACGTCGATCTTCAGCCGGGCCTGTACCTGACGGCGGGCAAGGCGGCGCTGGCGCTGGTCTACGATCGCTCGCTGCGTGTCGAAGGCTATTTCGAGGAGACCAAGCTCCCCGCCATCCATGTCGGAGATCCCGCGAGCATCTACCTGATGGGCGTCGCCAACGAGATACGCGGCCATGTCGAGAGCATCGCCGGCGGTGTCGAGGATCGCGAGCGCCAGGGGACCGACGCGCAGCTCGCCAACGTCAATCCCTCCTTCACCTGGGTTCGCCTCGCCCAGCGCATCCCGGTGCGTATCGTCATCGATCGCATCCCGCCGGGCGTCCGCCTGATCCCCGGCCAAACCGCATCGGTCGAGATCCATGGCAGGCCGGGCGACGCGACCGTCCGCCGGAGTCTGCCGTGGTGAGGATACGGCACCCGCTGGCACTGGCCATCGCCCTCGTAACGGCGGGTTGCGCCGCCGTGGGCCCGAATTACCGGGTGCCCGAAGCCGCGATCGTCAACGCGCCCGCGGCGCAGGGCGCGTTTCTGTCCGGCGGTGAGGCGGTTACGGCCGAGCCGCTCCCCGATCATTGGTGGCGGCTCTACGAAGATCCGCGCCTCGACGGGCTTGTCGAGCAGGCACTGGCCAGGAACACCGATCTGCGCGTGGCCGAGGCCAATCTCGAGCGCAGCAGCGCCCTTCTCGCCGAGGCGCAGTCCGGCCGGTTCAGCGGGCTGGCCGACGTCGAGGTCAATTATGTCCAGCAATCCGCCGAGGCCGCGCTCCAGCACGTCCAGCCGCCGGAGCGCTACACCTACAACGGCGGCATCGGGATCAGCTACGACCTCGATCTGTTCGGCGGCATCCGGCGCGGCATCGAAGCCGCATCCGCCGACCAGGAGGCGGTGGTCGCCGCCCGCGATCTCGCGCGGGTCTCGGTCGCCGCCGAGACGACGCGCGCTTATGCCGACATCTGCAACGGCGGGCGGCAGCTCGACGTTCTGCGCCGGTCTATCGCCGTCCAGCAGCAGGGGCTCACCCTGACGCGGACGCTGGTCCGCAACGGGCGGGCTCCGCAATTCGAGCAACAGCGCCAGCAGGGTGCGATCGAAAACAGTCTGGCGCAGCTGGCGCCGCTCGCCGCGCGGCAGCGCAATGCGGCGTTTCGGCTGGCGACGTTGATGGGCATACCGCCCCGCGATTACGATCCGGCATGGCTGAGTTGCGCCGCGCCGCTGCAGCTGAAGAATCCGATTCCGACCGGAGACGGAGGAGCGTTGCTCCGGCGGCGGCCCGATGTCCGCGCCGCCGAGCGCCGGCTGGCGGCGGCAACGGCACGGATCGGGGTCGCCACCGCCGCTCTCTACCCCGATATCCGGCTCGGCGCGACTTTGGGGTCCACCGGCGCTGCCGTCGATGCCCTGTCCGCACTCACCAACCGCTTCGGTGTCGGCCCCGCGATCAGCTGGGACCTGCATCGCAGCGCCGTGCGCGACAGGATCGCCGCTTCGCAAGCCGGCGCCAAGGCCAGCCTCGCCAGTTTCGACGGCACCGTGCTCGCCGCGCTGCGCGAAACCGAAACGTCGCTCGACACCTATGCGGCGGCGCTCGTCAGGCTGAAACGGCTTCGTCAGTCCGAGCAGCAGGCCGCCGTGGTGATGGCCCGCACCCGCGAGCTTCGCAAGGGCGGCCGCGTCGGAGGTCTCGTGGCGCTCGACTCCGAGCGCAGCTGGATCGCCGCCGTCGCCGCGTCGGCCTCGGCCGAGGCCGACGTCAATGCGGATCAGATCACTGTCTTTCAGGCGCTGGGCGGCGGCTGGTCCTGACGGGCGATCAGGACATCAGCAGACGCGATATTGACGAGATGCCCATCGCGCATGCGCTTGAGATCGGCATGGAGGCACTCATCGCGGATTCGCGGGGTCAGTTCATCGAGGGTCCGCACGACCCATGCCTGGCCCCTGTTCAGATATGCGAGGCGTTGCGACACGCCTTCCATCGCCATCGCCTTGGCAAGGAAGAGTCCGGCCTTCGAAGAAGGTGTTCCACCGAGCCGCCTCACATGCCCGATCAGCATCGCGCACCATTGCGCTTCCTCTAGCCTCAGCATCGACAGAAACGCTGCGCCATCGCCGAAAGCCGGATCCTTGCGCCAGGCAGACGCAATGCGGGAACCGGCACGCTCGGCTTCGATCAAGCGGTTGAGCGCATCGACCACCTCGTCGCGCGCCGCATATCCCATGTACCGATCGTCGGCATGGCCTGCGTAGCAAACGGGCGAAGAAAGCTCATCGCTCACAGCCATGCCCTCCGGCAATCAGGACGAACGGCGATCCGCGTAGGTCCGCAAATACCAGACCGCAACGGGAGCGCCAACGAGCATGGCTAGGAAAACTCCTGTCGGCGTGACGCGCCGGGTCTCGTTGACGATGTAGAGAACGAGCCAGCCCGCCGACACCGCCAACGTGAGCAACGCGCCCTTCACGAAAGGATAACGTGGCGGCATCGCGGGATGACCTCGACTTTGCCGCTCCGGTCCCACCTGCGGCTCTCTCCTGTTTGTCGGCTGGCCATTCACTGCAAGCAAATGCATATTATTGCACCTTCACTGCAAAAGGTTTGAAGATGGACATCGCTGCGGCGCGCACGTTCCTTGAGATCGTCAGGACCGGGAATTTCGTAAGCGCGGCCGCCAGCCTGAATCTCACGCAGACCGCCGTCAGCGCCCGCATCCGCGTGCTCGAGGAGCAACTCGGGCGGACCCTGTTCCACCGCAACAAGGCCGGTGCACGCCTCACGCCCGAGGGCGAGCGCTTTCTGCGCTTCGCGACGACCATGGTGCAATCCTGGGACCGTGCGCGGCGCGTTGTGGCGCTCCCCGACGGCAAGGACATGATGATCATGCTGGGTGCCCAACTCAGCCTGTGGAACCCGCTCATCACCGCCTGGATGTGCTGGATGCGTCGCGAATGTCCGCATTACGCGTTGCACGTCCAGATCGCGGGCGCCGACGAACTGATGGAGCAGGTCCAGAACGGGTCGCTCGATGCAGCGGTGCTCTACGCCGCTCCTCGCCGCGTCGGGATCGCAGCAGAGCTTCTCTTCGAAGAGAAGCTGGTCCTCGTGCGAACGGTGTCGCCTGCCCCAACCGCCGATCCGGCAAGCCAGGTCTGGATCGATTGGGGGCCGGAATTCGCCGAGCGATACTTTGCCGCCCTTCCCGACGAGGCCAACCCGGTCATATCGGTCAGCCACGGGCCTCTCGCGCTGGATTATATCCTCGCGATGGGCGGAAGCGGCTATTTCAGGCGAGGCTTCGTCAAGCCCTACCTCGATGATGGCCGGCTTGTTCAGGTGTCCGAAGCGCCCGAATTCTCCTATTCGGCCTATGTCGTCCATTCGGCGAAGGCCGATGAGACTGCGATGACCCCATTGCGCGCCGGCCTTCGGCATGCGGCTTCGCAAATCCTATAGGAGACGACCGATCGGCGCTGTGGGTACGATATCGCACCTTTAGCGACGAATGGCAGTGTTACGCCCTCGCCAAACCGCATCAACCAGGCATGGCCATATCGCTGCGGTCAAGGTCACGCAGGTCCCGACCGCGCGTCTCGCGACCAAACCATGCGATGAGCGCCATCGCGATCGCCGTCGGTATCAGGATCAACGCTGCCGACAGGCCCATGGGCGGCGCAAGCGCGCAGATGGCGAGCGCTTGCGCACCGACGCCGCCGGCCTTGGTGCAGGCAGCCACCCAGCCCGTGGCGCGTCCGCGAACAGCCATCGGGAAGCTCTCGGCTGAATAAGGCAACAGGATTGCGAGGACACCGTTCGAACCCACGATCAACAATGCCACGGGCAAAACCGGGTCGCCACGGCCTACAAGTTCAAGGCGCAGGATCAGCGCCAGTCCAACCATGGTGATCGCGATCATCGTCACCAACGACCATTTGGTGCTCCAGCGACTGTAGAGGAACGCGCAGAGGAAGACGGTCGGAAACGAGATCAGGGCAGACTTGGCGAGCAATGCGCTCGCGACGGTGACCGAATAGCCTTTCTCCTGCAGATCGCCGGGCAATCAGAGCATGAGCCCGAAATTGATCAGGCCCCAGCACAAGGCCGCCAGGCTGAGTGCACAGAGCTTGCCCCAAAGGTGGAGGCCGGTCAGTGCCTGGTAAGCGGGACGTTCGGGATCGGGTTCCGCTCTGACACGTCGAGCGGTCGCTCCGAAGCGCCGCATCACGGCCTCGGCTTCGTCGGTCCGCCCACGAGCGATCAGGAACTTCGCCGATTCAGGGATAAACACACCCAGCAGAACGAGGAGCAGGCCCGTCGGCAAGTTAAGCAGGAACAGGATGCGCCAGCTGTAGGTGGCTTGCCACAGTGCGGACGCGCCGCTCGCCGCGAAATAGCCTCCGACGGCGCCGAGGCCACCGACCATGACCAGCGCCCATCCCCGGTGCCGGGTCGGCATCATCTCGGCGAGAAGAGCATAGGTGACGGGGAGCATGCCGCCGGCGGCCGCGCCCATCATGAAACACATGCCGATGTTCCACGCGAGGCTCGGCATCGCGCCGCAGATCGCCGTGCCCACGAAGAAGACCGCGGACAGCAGGATCGTCGCCTTGCGACCATAGATGTCGGCCAGGAAACCCCAGACGACGGAACCGACCACCGTGCCCACGAGCGCGAAGAAGGCGACGAGGGATGCGGTGGATTTCGCCACGCCATATTCGCTCTTCATGCCCGGCACCGCGAAACCCAATGCGGCAGGCTTCATCACGTCGACCACAAGCGCGATCACCAGCACCAGCATCAGCGCGAAGTGGGAGAGGCCGAGAGGCGCATCTTCCGGCGCGGACACGACGATGTTAGCGGTCGACAGACGATGCGTGCTCAGATTGCGGGGCAGCAGGCCATAGGCGGCAACGCCGAGTCCGCCCAGGATCAGGCCCATGCCGCCGATCATCAGGCTGGTCATCGGCATGCCCGCGAGATGGTAGTGCATCCCGCGCGCCATGGCGAACATCGGCAGGTGGGCGCAGACGCCCGCCGTCACCGCCAGGCAACCCAGCACAAAGGCCCATAGCGCCTGCCTGTCGGACAGCGCGCTCTTCATACCATTCATTCTTTTAGCCCGCTCCCAAACGCGACAGAGCATGCCGCATCGACCAAAACTCGGTTCCCGATCAGCCTTGCGATTTACGCTGCGGGAGCGCGAAAAGACAACTCAGGCGCCGATCCCCGCGAGCGGAGAGCGGTGGCGCGGAATATCGAGCCTATATCTGCTCCGCTCCTGGCAGAAAATCCGGGACCGAGAGATAGCGCTCTCCGGTGTCGTAGTTGAAACCCAATATCCTGGCATTCCCGCCGACCTCCGAAATCTTCTGGTCGATGGCCGCAAGCGTCGCGCCGGACGAGATTCCGACCAGCACCCCTTCCTCCCGCGCCGAGCGCCTCGCCATCTCCTTGGCAGCGGCCGCCTCGACCGTGATCACGCCATCGAGGAGCCGCGTGTGCAGGTTGGCGGGAATGAAGCCCGCCGCGAGCCCCTGGATCGGGTGGGGACCGGGCTGGCCGCCGGAGATGACCGGCGACAGGGTCGGCTCCACGGCGAAGACTTTCAGATCTGGCCAAACTGGTTTCAACACCTGCGCTACGCCTGTGATGTGTCCGCCGGTCCCGACACCGGTGATCAGGAAATCCAGCGGATCGTCACGGAAATCGTCCAGTATCTCCTGCGCCGTGGTGCGGGCGTGAACATCGATATTCGCCGGATTCTCGAACTGGCCGGGGATCCAGGCGCCGTCGATTGACCTGGCGAGCTCGGCGGCACGCTCGATGGCCCCCTTCATGCCCTGTTCGCGCCGGGTGAGATCGAACGTCGCGCCATAAGCGAGCATCAGGCGGCGGCGCTCGATCGACATGCTTTCGGGCATGACGAGAATGAGCCGGTAGCCTTTGACGGCCGCCACCATGGCGAGGCCGATCCCGGTGTTTCCGCTGGTCGGCTCGATGATCGTACCGCCCGGCCGGAGTTTTCCCGTCCGCTCCGCGTCCTCGACCATGGCAAGGGCGATGCGATCCTTGATCGAGCCACCAGGATTGGCGCGCTCCGATTTTATCCACACTTCGACGTCGGGAAACATGCGGGCGAAGCGGAGGTGGGGCGTCCCTCCGATCGTCTCCAGGATGCTGGCAGCCTTCATTCCGGATCTCCTCCGCTGATGCTCCGGTCGACACACCATGCCTCCGGAGACCGTCCGCGCTCCAACCATCGATGTCGCGCCTTGTTCTATATCGGTATGCGATATATCTGGCTCGCACATTTTTTTGGGACTCGTAGTGACAGCGATCAATTCCGACCATTTCGCCCGGCGCCCGCTTGCCGATCACAGCGTCGATGCGCGCATGTTGCTGTTGGCGGCCATGGCGGTCGTGGTCGGTTCGGGCGGGGCTATTGGCGCCTGGACCCTCCTCAAGATGATCGCGGTCGCCACCAACCTGTTCTGGTTCGGGCGCCTGTCCGCCGCACCAGCGCTCATCACCGACAGTGCCGTCGGGCTCGCGGTGCTTGCCATCCCCTTGATCGGCAGCCTGATCATCGGCGTGATGGCGCGCTACGGCTCAGAAAAGATCAGGGGCCACGGCATCCCCGAGGCGATCGAGACCATCCTGTTCGGCGAGAGCCGTCTGTCTGTCAAAGTTGCGTTGCTTAAGCCCCTCTCCGCCGCCGTTTCGATCGGCAGCGGCGGACCGTTCGGCGCCGAGGGGCCGATCATCATGACCGGAGGGGCGATCGGATCGCTCTTCGCCCAATGCTTCCATCTGAGCGCAGCCGAACGCAAGACGCTGCTCGTGGCGGGCGCCGCCGCCGGCATGACCGCGATTTTCGGAACGCCGCTCGCCGCCATCCTGCTGGCGATCGAAGTACTGCTGTTCGAATGGAAGCCGCGCAGCTTCGTGCCGGTCGTCGTCGCCGTGCTCGTCTCCTTTGCCTGGCGACCGACGCTGATCGGCGCGGGCCCCATGTTCGCGACCGCGTCCGCGCAGCCCGGCGGCCTCTGGGTGCTGGCCGCAGCCGCCGTCATCGGGCTGATCGTCGGCCTGGAAGCGGCTCTGCTCTCAACGACGCTCTACCGCGTGGAAGACCTGTTCCATCGCCTGCCCGTCCACTGGATGTGGTGGCCTGCGATCGGTGCGATCTTCGTTGGCATCGGTGGCCTCGTCGATCGGCATGTGCTGGGCTCGGGCTATGCCAGCATCCAGGCGTTGCTCGACGGCAGTCTCGCCATGCGCGTAGTCCTGGCACTCCTGTTCGTGAAGGCGATAGTGTGGCTGATCGCCTTGGGATCGGGCACGTCCGGCGGCATACTTGCGCCGCTACTCATCTTAGGGGGAGCCACGGGATGCCTGCTTGGCCACGCGCTGCCGGGCGATGTCGGCTTCTGGGCGATGATCGGCATGGCAGGGATCATGAGCGGCGCGATGCGGGCACCGATGACGGGCGCGCTCTTCGCGGCCGAGTTGACGGGCCACTTCGCCAGTCTTCCTGCGACGATCGCGAGCGCCGGTGGTGCCTATGCGGTCAGCGTCCTGCTGATGAGGCGCTCGATCCTCACCGAGAAGATCGCCCGGCGCGGCCGACACATCCTGCAGGAATATACCGTCGATCCGCTCGATTTCCTCCAGGCAGGGCAGCTGATGACGCCCCACCCGGATACGCTGCCTGGAACGATGAGCATCTCAGCGGCCAGCGCTTTCTTCGCCGATGAGGCAAAGCATCGCAGCTATCCAGTCGTCGATGCTGACGGGCGCCTGCTCGGCCTCGTCTCGCGCACGGACGCGCTCCGCTGGCGGGTCACCGATCCGGAAGGCGATGTCAGTCTCGCCGAAACGCTGTCCGACGTCTCGCAGCCCGCGGCGCATCCCGAAACGCCGTGCGGTCTGATCGCGGATATGATCATAGAAACCGGTATCGGCCGCGTACCGATCGTGGAAGCTGAAACCGGTCGCGTCGTCGGCATCCTGTCGAGGCAGGATCTGCTCAAGGCGCGGAGCGCGCACCGCCAGGCCGAAACTGCCCGCTCCCGCTTCGCGAAATAGATTTGATCGGGAACATATATCGCTCTACGATATTTATATCATGATGCTGCCCGGACTAGCAGGGGGACCGCGATATGCTCGTCGTATTTGCCAATTGTCTGCTCCAGGTGTTCGGCGGCATTGTTGCTGCCGCGCTCGTCGCCTGGGCCGCGTGGCACGTCTTCAAGTGGATGCGGTTGCCTGAGCTCGGCCCCTGGCTGGTGCTGGCATCACTGTTCATCATTCCCGGCGCCGCACGACGCCCATTCGTCCAGATGGTGATCCTCTTCCTTGGGATCGGCGCTCTCGCACTGCTCCCGGTGGGTCGAGCATGGCGAGAGCAGGATCGCCTGCGCCGTCTGATTAAGGACGGAACCAAGGGCAAAACGCGAGGCCGCGTGCCGAACCTTCACTCGCCGACATGACGGCCGACGCTGCGGATGGTCCCGTCCCGGATCTTCTCCGCCGTAACCGAGCGTGGGCCGAACGAAAGACGACCAGCGATCCGGGCTTCTTTGCTCGGCTGGTCGGACAACAACGCCCCCGTTACTTCTGGATCGGCTGCGCCGATAGCCGGGTTCCGGCGACCGAGATCGTCGATCTCGATCCAGGCGAGATGTTCGTTCACCGCAACGTCGCCAATCTTGCTGAGCCCGGGGATCCGAATTTCACAGCCGCACTCGCTTACGCCGTCGATGCGCTGGGCATCGATAACATCCTGCTGGTCGGCCATTACGGCTGCGGCGGGATCGAAGCGGTTCTCACCGAACCGGCTGACGCGGTCGCACAGTGGTTGGCGCCTGTTCGTCGATTATATGGCCAACGCCACGATGACCTCGCTGGCTGTTCGCGGGGTACGAAGCTGGACAGGTTGTGCGAACTCAATGTGATCGAGCAGGTGCAAGCGCTATTGCAGCACCCAATCGTGACTGAGGCCTGGAGAAGCGGCCGAGAGCTGGCTTTGTATGGATTGGTCTATGGCGTTGGAGACGGATTGCTCGGTCATGTCTGCACCGCGCCGAACCCCGGTGGCGCGGCTCCCCACATCCAGATCCAACAAAGCTACCAGTTCGCTCGTCAGAGCGTCTCGATGAGCTGAGTCAGCAAGGGGCGTATCCGCCGGAGCTCCTCACGGTGCACGCGGGAGAGCGATGCCAGCATCGCCTTGCCCTCCGATGTCAGTTCGACCGGGACCTGTCGTTTGTCCGTCGTGCCGCCGCCGCGGCGGACAAGGCCCAGCTTGACGAGACGATCGACATGCTCGCTCGCGCTGTGAGGTCGAAGCAGCAGATGATCCGCCAGCGCTCCCACGAGCATCGAGCCGCCCGACGCCCTGATGGCGAGAAGCGCCTGATGCTGCTGCGCTGTCACCCCCGATGCGGACGCAGCCTGCTCGCTGAAGTGCAGGAAACGCCGCAGCTCGTGGCGAATGCTCGCCAAGGCTTCATAGTGCGCGTCGCTCAGTTCCTCTTCCATCAATGCCTTCTACGGCTACAGGCCTAAAGGTACATCCATCCGTTGCGCCCGTGATCCAACGCCAACCATTGGATGGCGCTCATTGACGCCGGTGCAGGGACGCCGCCCGTGCATCACCAGTTCGTGACGATATCCATTTTCAGGTTGCGGCGTCCTTGAGGCCTGGTGTCAAAAAGGCCGAAATTCCGAAAGTAGGCGCGATAAGCCAGCCTCTCGTACCGCGCGGGCCGCATCTTGTGGATCGAACCAGAGTATTGCGCGCTGCCCTTTCTCCGGCCAATCAGCCTCGCGACGCACGAAACGCATCGGATAGAGTGCGATCTCGAGGTCGTCCGATTGTCCGTTCGTACGGATTTTCTGGGCGCGATACGCGCCAATGGGCCTTTCCGATATTTCACCAATCACGCCAGCTTCTTCGTGTGCTTCCTGGGCTGCGGCGTTGTGAGGTTCCAGACCATCAATCAAATGCCCTTTTGGCGGTAGCCAATGTCGGTCATCGCTCCGTGATGTGATGAGCATCACTTCCGGGCGTCCATCGAAACCCATGCGATAAGGAAGAGCTGCAACCTGTTTGATCGTCATGGCAATCCAACGCTTCGTCCAGCTTTGGTTCCAACCCGAGAAGGCATCGGCTCATTTACGTGGAGGCACGTGATCGTTGCGCAACGATCAGACGTCTGCCGCGATCGCGCTTCAAGGCAACGAAAGACTAGCTGCCAGCTTTCGATAGCCGCCCGGCAGCTTCTGGGCCGCGTCTTGAAGACAGTCTATGACCGACTATGGCGCGCTGTTGCCCGTCTGCTGGATAGTATGCGAATAACGGTTTACCGCCTTAGCAGACGCTCATGGGTAGGTCACGCAATAGCTTGGGCTGGATGCTAAGGCCCGACTGCTTCTATCCCCTCCGAAACCTAAACACAGATCGAAGATCTTTGCTCTACCGCAAATGAGTGACCTCGACCAAGTCACTGATATGCTCTGGTCGCTCATTCAATCAATGACTTGCGGCGTCCTTCAGGCCAGCAAGCAAATTCCGAAGCTCTCTTTTAAGTTCAAGCGCATCTTCTCTAATCGAGATGCCCACGGCGCGCGTAGTATTTGCCTCGCTCGAGACGTGTTTCAAACCCGTGACAATTTCGGAGATCGACTCGTGAGAGGTCTGGGTTTCTCGGTCGATCAGGGCGCTCGTCTCGAGAATGGATTGTGCGGATGCCTTATGATGATCGACCGCAGCTGCTGTTTCCGCTGCCGATCTACCGACTTCTTGCAAAAGACCGTGGACGGTTTCGGCCATTCCCGCGGTTACCGCGGCAGCGGTTTGCACCTCCTCGACCTTTCGCACAATGTCGGCGGCGTTGTGGCCAGCATCCTCCGCCAGTGATTTAACCTCGCTGGCGACCACGGCAAAGCCGCGTCCTTGCGTTCCGGCCCGCGCCGCTTCGATCGTGGCGTTGAGCGACAGCAGGTTAGTCTGTCGCGCAATTTGTTCGATTGTCTCTCCAACACGGGCGATGGCATCGACATGGTGACGAAGAGATAGGCTCGCCTTTGTCGCTGCGCGGGATTGTCCGTCGACTCGCTCGACTGCCTGTTGCGTGGTGCGGGCCTCTTCCCGGATCTGCCCAGTGGTGGCGACCATCTCGGACACGCGCTGCGCTATTTCCGCCATCGCGTCGGTCGCCAGCAGACTCGCACGCTGGGCCGCGGCGGCGTCGCGCTCACGTTCGACGACCGATGACAGAGTGCGTTCGGCGCTCCCTTCCAGGGCACTGGCTTTCTCCAGAAGCTTGGAAACCAGGTCGCCCAGTCTGCTGTCGACTGCCTGGGCAATCTCCGATGACGATTTTCTAAGCTCTTGCCGATGACGGACCTCTTCTTCCACTTCTCGCTTTGCCAGTGCCTCCGCGCGAGTCCGCTGCTCATCAGCCGATCGAAGTGCTGCCTCCGCTCTCTGCTGGGCCAAGACAGCCGCCTCCCGGGCAGCCTGCTCGACCTCGGCCGCAGAGCGTGCCGCGGACGTTTGCCGTGTCAACGCCGCGTTGGTTCGCAGCACAACGCGGGAAAGCATGTACGCGGCTGCGACGATGAGGGCGCTCGAACCCAATATCAGCGGCAGCATTGAAAAGAGCACCGATCGTCCCGGTCGGACCGGCTTCCAGGCGAGCACACCCACCGTTTTCCCGGCTTTATCTTTCACCAGGATCTCATCGGGAGAGCCCGACGCTTTGTCGACCCAGTGTAACCCCGGCAGATCGAACGCCTTCTCCCAGCCGGCAACAACCTTTTCATCAAGCGTTCGGACGACAACTCCGTAGCGTAGAGCAGGCGGCATCGCACCGCCGAGGTCGCCGGGAATGATAGGGCCGCCGGCAAAAACAGCGGGGCGACCGCGATATTGGCCGATGATGGCAATGATACCCGTCGCAGCGACCTGTCTCGCTGTTCGCGGAAAGCTTGCCATCAAAGCGGCTTTAGCGCCCGGAGCGACGCGATCGAGTAGAGGCTCGCTTTTGTCCGGCTCTGCGCTGAACAACGTCGAGCCATCGTGGTCCAGAACGAAATTGATGTAGCTTCCGCCGATGTTGGCAGCAGCCCATCGTCGATCGACGGTGCCATAGAGATGGGTCACGGCATCGTCCCACCGCGTATAATCCCGCGCAGTCGGTCTTAGCGCTTCTATCTCTCGCTCATAGGCGCCGGACATCATCTGCCGCTTTTCGGCCGCCGCCTCGGCATCCATACGCGCAACAAGGATACTGACCATTATCCCGCAGCTGACCACCGCGACCGTCGCCAGGGACAAGACCGGCCAGATCGCGCGCCAAACGGACGGACGCGTCGGAATGCTCGCTACGGGGATGCTCCCGGTCATGACGTCGAATGCGTCCCGCAAGAACCTCGGAAGCTGGCGTTGAAATTTTGTCGCGATCTGCACTGATGGGCTCGTCTAAGGTTCAGATTTAGCGCGATACCAGCTCAACCCTTCGGGCGTGTTAAGGATGACGCACCGAACCCATCGCGATGCACAGACCTTGGTCGAATGCGGGTCACGATCTCAAGGGGCGGCGGTCATTGAGCTGGGGCCGATCGCAGACGCTCGATCGATGATTCCTGTAGACTCTTGATCGATCGGTTATGAATGGAAATTTGCTGATTGATCTCACGACGACGGTACTTCAGCTGCGCGATCGCCTCCTGATGCCGCCCAATCAGCGCTTGCCGAATGATTTGAGGATCCTGCGGGGCCCTGTCCGAACCGAAATGATCGAGCATTGCTCGTTTCAATTCGTGAAGCTTGGCGCGCCCAATCCCCGGAACGCGAGCCAGTGCAGCCTGATCGTGGGCGAAAAGAGCTTCCAGGTCATGGATCTCTGCACGATTCAGCGCGCTGATGATACGGCCGCTCAGTCCAAGTCTTTCCATTACCGCTGCTCCTGATCTTGGTCCCGTCGACAGCAATCCCGGTGGGCAGTTGAGACGAAGTGACGTCAAGCTGCTTCCGCATCGGTGCCACGAGTTGTGCCGGCGCCATCGCACCAATCCAAAAGGGATCGAAACGACATCGGCCTGGCGAAGAGATAACCCTGCGCAGCGCGGTATCCGAGCGCTTGCAAGGCCGCCAGTTGAACATCGCTCTCGACGCCCTCGATAACGCATTCAAGACCGAGTGTACGGCATAGGCCGAGGATCGCTGAGAGGATATTGCGCCCGGACTGTTCGGTGACATTCAGCGCGAAACTTCCATCTACCTTCACTGTGTCGAGGGGAAGTTGCCTGAGATAACCGAGGCTCGAATACCCCGTTCCGAAATCGTCTAGTGCTACTCGTGCACCCAGTGCTCGCAGAGCCTCGATACCGCTCACCGCCGCTTCAAAATCGCGCATTAATGCCGTCTCTGTCAGTTCGAACGTCAGGCGACCAGGATTCACGCCGGCATCGACGATCAACGCCATCAATCGATCGAGACATTCGGCCGAGGTGATGTCATATGCCGAAAGGTTGAAAGAAAGCCGGAGACCGGCTGGCATCCGCCTGAAATCGGAAAGGGCTTTTTTGAACAGCATGAGCGTCAGGGAATGGATCGTTCCCACGCGTTCCGCGGTCGTGATGAACCGGTCCGGCGGCACCGCGCCTATTGCTGGGCTGGTCCAGCGGCCAAGAGCTTCGACACCGATAACCGTCTGCGTATTCAGGCAGATGATAGGCTGATAGACGACGCCGAGTTCTGTCTCGAAGTCCGCCGCCTGAAGCGCGGCCTCGATCGCACGCTCCGATCGAATAAGCGTTTCATGTTCCAGCGAAAAGAGCGCGCACCTGCCCCGTTTGACACTCTTGACATGGTACAAGGCATAGTCCGAGCGATCAAACAGCTCGTGGACGCATGTTCCTGCTTCCGGATAGGCCGCCAAGCCTGCCGAACAGCCGAGGTTGATACGCTGGCCATCGATCACGAAGGGTACCGCGAGCATGTCGCAGATCGTCTGACCTACCGCCTGAACGTCGCCAACCGAACCGGTCAGCAGCAGGCCGAACTCGTCGCCGCCTAGCCGTGCCAGCAGCGTCTCGGCGGACGCAATGCTCGACAGTCGCTTGCCGACATCAGCAAGCAGCCGATCCCCCATGGCGTGGCCATAGGTGTCGTTCACTGGTTTGAAGCGGTCGAGGTCAAGGACGCCGACCACAACGCGCGATTTGCTTGCACGTGCGGCGGCCAGCGCTTCCTCGAGGCAATTAAAAAAATACCTTCGATTGGGCAAACCGGTCAGCATATCGGTGTGGGCGAGACGCGCATTCTCAATGCTGAGACGTTCTGTCTCCCCTTGCTTAGCCGCCAACGCTGACCGCGATTCGATCATGTCCTTAAAGCCATTGAAGCTGTTCAGGAGGACACGCACCATGACGCCCGATACCAGTGCGATGTTAAGCGCCATAGCGATGAAAACCGGATCACCGCGTAATGTATAATAAAGCAGATACGGAAGAGTGACGACCGCGGTGACGAGCAAAGCGGCCTGCGGCAGATAGACGAGGCAAAAAATGCATCCGATGACCGTGGCTGCGATGAACAGCGCCACATGTCCCCGCTCAGCAGCTTCGCCATATTGATCAATGAGCAAAGACCAGGCGATGAACACAGCGCCGAGAACCCCTGCAAGAAGGGTTGTGCGGATAAGTTGCGCGCGCGCGTCGGACACAGCGATTTCCCCCGCGCCGGGCGCCGCAATCCAGCGCGCGATCCGCCAGCCACAAACCACGATCAGGAAACCTAGAAATCCCAACGTGGTCCACGCGGGCGCGAAAGTGTAGTGGGTGTAGCCGACCGCGCATGCGTTCAGGACGAGCAGGGCATAGAGAAGCGGCACCTGACGCTTCAACTCGGCATATTGCGCGAGCACGATCTCGGGCTGCCGGGAGAAATGCATCCAGTTCTTCATCGCCGATCAGACAACCTCCAAACTGATCTAACTCACGGACGGATTGACGATTTGCTAATCGCGAAGGCGATACCTTCCCTGCTTCGACCAAGGTCCAGCGGTCGGTTGGATCCGGATAGCGACCCGCAGCGTCGATTCCCGCGGATCCTTGAGGCGCCGGGCCGCATCCGTTCGGCGAACCTCTGCTCGTGCGTTACGAATTGCCAAAAATCAGAACGGCAGCAACCGGGATATCCAAATCGGCCGCGGAACGGCCGACATTGGCGCTGAGCGGCTAGACCCATGTCATGCACCTGGCGGGGGGCTTATACGTCATCAGGGAGATCGATCCTCACCCCCCCGACATTCGCGTTTTTCGCTTGGCCGAGGATGCTTGGGTTGCCGCCCCGCGGGCCCAGCGGCGTGTTCCCAGAGACGGTGCGGTCGCCGGAGAACCGTGACCCGCCCTTTCAGCAATACCGCGGGCGGGACAGCTTAACCTCAAGGCCAAGCCGCACCGCCTCCTGCGCAACTTCGGTCTGACGACGCTTCATCGCGCTCGCAATGCGTTCGATATGCAGCCCCTGAGCGCATAGATCGCGTAGCGCTTGCCGCTCCTCGTCACTCCACTCCCGCATTCTAATGCGATGCGCCCTTGAGTTCCGTTTCGCAACCGAAATCCCGCTCCCGGCGGCTCGACGCCCACCTTTAATCGGTTGCGTTGTCGAGATCCGACGAGTTGCCGCCACCCGCCGCGATATCGCATTTCATTGCCGCCTGATCAAAATCGGGATCATCGTCCATGATCAGTCGGTCGTGCAGATACACGAAATCCTGATCGACCCCTCCACGGCCGGGCGCTTCCGCCGCGGACACGTGGCCACAAGCGATGTCCTGCGAGGCGACGGATTCCATGAGCGAAAAGGTTGCCTGAGTGTTCAGCTTCTGGTCGACGGCGTTTTCAGCCTCGCCCTTCAACTCCGCATCGGTTTTGGGATGGTTCGTGCAGCCCGCCAGCACCGCGCAGGTTAGAACGCTCATAATGATCTTGTTCAATGAATTCCCCCAAGGGCGGCCCTCGCCCGCGCCCCGATATGGCCAAATCAGTCGTTGCGAAGCAATCCCAAGACGGCGCGCATCTCCGTGATCCGCATGCGGATGGTAGGCGTCGGCCGATGCCGCCCGTCGATCGGAATGCGCCGAAGACGTTGGTGGCGCGTTGTAGTTCTTGCTCGCCTGTGATCGTCGGCGGCCGACTGATGGAGACGACATGACGCTGATCGGGCAACTCGAGGATTTGATCGACCGGTCGCGAGCGGAGGGTCGCGAACCGCTGCTGATCAGGGTCATGCCGGAGAAGCTGGCCATTCTCGAGGCCGACGCGGACGCGCGTCAGGTGCTTGGTCGCGGCACGATCTTCGGCATCCCCTATGAGCCGCACCCTAACCCGAACGGGCATGGCGTGGCGCTCATCCACAAGGAAGGCCTGGCCGACTGAGCCACGACCGCGACGTTCTGGAGTCAATCGAGAGATTGGACACCGAGCGGCGGTTGTCGAAGTCAACGGTGAAAAGCATACGACAACCTCTCGTCGCCACGCGCTCGGCTCGATTGATGGCGTTCGGCTGGCGGCCGCCTTATAGGACGGGAATGGTTCGCCCGGTCAATTCGCCAGACCGGAAGACCAGCAATGCGATCATCGTCACCCGAAACTTGCCCGATGGCAAAGCTGCAATTGGTGCCCTTCCAACCCCGACCACGATGTGGATCGCGCTTGGAAGCAGACCGACGGGAAACAGGAAAGGCTCTCGGGCCTGGAAACGGCTGGGAATGAGCGCGTTGCTGCCTGACGGCTTGGTGTCGCCCACTCGCCTGCACGACAACCGCAAGCGACAATACCGACATCCATCCCCACCGCGATGGCCTGCCATGGGCTTCAAGAAGCACCGTGTCAGCCCAGTCGATCCCAATAGACGGCTGGTATTTGTGATGGTATGGGAATGCTGCCGGAGAGAAAGTCCGGCGTTAAACCAATACCTTGCTGCGATTACTGAGTGACCGTTGGGGTCACCATCGGCGGATTGCACACCGCCCCGGCCGATCAAGCGCCCTTGAACACCGGCGTGCGCCGCTCGGTGAAGGCGCGTACCGCCTCGTCATGATCGCCGGTCGCATGGACCAGCGCCTGCAGCGCGGCGGACAATTCCAGCAGCCCCGTCAGCGACGCCGTCTGCCCCTCGCGCAGCAGCCGCTTGGTGAGGCGCACGGCGTGCGGCGGGTTCGCGGCGATCCGTTCCGCCATCGCGCGGGCGGTCGGCAGCAGATCCGCATCGGGCACCACGCGCGAGACGAGGCCGCAGGCCAGCGCCTCGGCCGCGTCGATCACATCGCCGGTCAGCGCCAGCTCGCAGGCTTTCGAGAAGCCGACGATGCGCGGCAGCAGCCAGGCGCCGCCATCGCCGGGGATCAGGCCGACCTTGACGAAGCTCTCGGCGAATTTCGCGCTCTCGCCCGCGATGCGGACATCACACATGCAGGCGAGGTCGCAGCCCGCGCCGATCGCCGGGCCGTTGACCGCCGCGACCACCGGCACGTCGAGCGACTGGAACAGGATCGGCAAGCGCTGGATGCCCTCGCGGTAATTGCTCCGCGTGCGGACCGGCAGAGCGTCGCGCAGGCCCTGCCCCGGCGCCATCTTCTTGACGTCCCCGCCGGAGGAGAAGGCACTCCCTGCGCCGGTCAGCACCACGACACGCACGACGGGATCGGTATCGGCCGCCTTCATCGCGTCGCACAGCGCATCGACCATCGCTATGTCCGAGATCGGGTTGCGCCGCTCGGGCGCGTTGAGCGTGATCGTACGGATCGCCTCCGTCTGCTCGACGAGGATGAGGTCGGTCATGGTCGGTCCTTTCGGGAAAGCGGATCAGGCGGGCGAGGACAGCGTGCGGATGAAATCGGCGCTCGTCGAGGCCTCGTCGGCCAGTCGCGCACGGCCAAGGATGGCAGACCAATAACTCTCCGATCCGTCCGCCGCGCGCCATTCGTGCAGGCTGCGGGTGAAGAGCTGGAGGTCATGCTCCTCGCTGATGCCGATCGCACCATGCACGGCGTGCGCGATCGCAGCGATGTCCACGGCGGCGGCGCTGGCGACGCTCTTGGCGGTCGCGGCAGCGGCGGGCGTGGGAAGCAGCGCGTAGCCCGTCCCGATCCGCGCCGCCATGCGCGCCATCACCATCTTCTCGGCCATGACGGAGAGTTGCTGCTGGATCGCCTGCTGCTTGCCGATCGGCTTGCCGAACTGGCTGCGTTCGTTGGCATAGGCGACGGTCATGTCGAGCAGGCGGGAGGCGGCTCCGGCGATCTGCGCGGCCCGCAGCACCGCCGCGATCGGGCGAAGGCCGTCGGCAGGGCGTTCGATCGTCTGCCACCCGCTGACGGCCAGATCGGCGGCAAGGCTGCCCGGCACGCCCGCCGATCGCCGGTTGCCCTCATCCAGCCGGCACAGGAGCAGCGCGCGTCCCGTATCGAGCAGCACATGTTCCGCGACCATCGCCAGCGGCACGCGCGACGCCGACCCGGTCGCGAGCACGATCGGCCCTGCGGGGGTCGCGACGCCGGCTTCGGCGAGCAGCGCGCGGGCGACCATCGTCTCCGCGACGGGAGCGGGCGTCGCGCGAGCGCCCAGCCCCTCGACGAGCGACCCGACCGCGCGGAGGGTCAAGCCGACACCTCCCGCCTCTTCCGGCACCAATGCGTCGAGGAAGCCGCTTTCGGAAATCGCACTCCACAAGGCGGAGATCCCCGCCCCGCCTTGCGCGGCACGCACCTGAGCGGGCGACGAAACGCCGTCGAGCAGTCGTGCGAACGGATCGAGGAATTCGGCGTCGTCCATCAGCGCAGCCCCAGACCACGGGCGATGATGCCCCTCAGGATTTCCCGCGTACCGCCGCGCAGCGAATAGCTCGGCGCGATCTGCGTGGCGAAAGCCAGCGCACGGACCAGCTCGGGCGCGACCGGCTGATCCGGATGGCGGCCGAGATCGTCCGCGATCAGCGCGGGAATCGATTGTTCGAAGCCGGTGCCTATGTCCTTGACCAGCGACGCCTCGATCACCGGCGACTCTCCCTCCGCCAGCCGTGCGGTGACCGCCAGCGACATGGCGCGCAGCACCGCCAGCTCGGCGGTCAGCCGTCCGGCGAGCGCAAGGCTGGCCTCATCGTCAGGCCGATGCGCGCGGATATGCGCGATCCATGCATCGAGCAGCACGATGCTCGAATAGATACGCTCCGGCCCGCTGCGCTCGAAGGCGAGTTCGGCGGTGACCTGCGCCCAGCCCGCCCCCTCCTCGCCGATCAGCGCGTCGGGCGGCAAGTGGACGTCCTCGAAGAAGACCTCAGTGAAATGCGCGTCGCCGGTCAGGTCGACGATCGGGCGCACGGTGACGCCGGGCGTCTTCAGATCGATGATCAGCTGGGACAGGCCCTGATGCCGGTCGGCACTAATACCCGAGGTGCGGACCAGCGCGATCATGTAATCGTCGTGGTGGGCGAATGTGGTCCAGATCTTCTGGCCGTTGAGCCGCCAGCCGCCGCCCTCCACTGGCTCCGCGCGGGTGCGCACGCTGGCGAGGTCCGATCCGGATCCCGGCTCGCTCATGCCGATGCAGAAATAGATCTCACCCCGGCAGATGCGCGGCAGATAGTCCTGCCGCTGCGCCTCCGTCCCGAAATGAAGGATGAGCTGTGCGGACTGGCGATCGGCGATCCAGTGCGCGGCAACCGGCGCGCCAACGCTCAGCAATTCCTCGGAGACGACGAAGCGCGCATAGGCGCCGCGCTCCTGCCCGCCGTAGCGTTTCGGCAGGGTCAGGCCGAGATAGCCGGCGGCACCCAGCGCGCGGCTGAGATCGGCATCGAAGCCCATCCACGATCGCGCCCGTCGATCGATCGGTTGCGCCGCGACACGCTCGGCGATCAATGCCCGCAACGGCTCACGGAGCGCCTCGTCCTCTGGCGGCAGCGCGCGGAGCGTGAAACTGTCGAACAAGCCGCGATCCTCCGATGCCCTCAGCGGGGCTTCCGGTCGGGCATAGCCGAACCGGCGGCCGCCGGTGGCCTATCCATAGGGATTGCCCCGACGAACATTGCTTTGCGCCAAAGGCGATTGACACCCGATGCCGAATGACGATCAAGCAGCGCACCCGCATCCACGGAGAGACGATCATGAAGACCCGCGCCGCCGTAGCGTTCGAAGCGAAGAAGCCGCTGGAGATCGTGGAGCTGGATCTCGAAGGCCCGAAGGCGGGCGAGGTGCTGGTCGAGATCATGGCGACCGGCATCTGCCACACCGACGCCTACACGCTGGACGGCCTCGACAGCGAGGGGCTGTTCCCGAGCGTGCTGGGCCATGAGGGCGCGGGCATCGTGCGCGAGGTGGGCGCGGGCGTGACGTACGTGAAGCCGGGCGATCACGTCATCCCGCTCTACACGCCCGAATGCCGCCAGTGCAAAAGCTGCCTCAGCGGCAAGACGAACCTGTGCACCGCGATCCGCGCGACGCAGGGCAAGGGGCTGATGCCCGACGGCACCACGCGGTTCAGCTACAAGGGCCAGCCGATCTTCCATTATATGGGCTGCTCGACCTTCTCCAACTTCACCGTGCTGCCCGAGATCGCGGTGGCGAAGATCCGCGAGGACGCGCCGTTCAAGACCAGCTGCTACATCGGCTGCGGGGTCACGACCGGAGTCGGCGCGGTGGTGAACACCGCCAAGGTGCAGGTCGGCGACAATGTCGTGGTGTTCGGTCTCGGCGGCATCGGCCTCAACGTGCTGCAGGGCGCGCGGCTGGCGGGTGCGAACAAGATCATCGGCGTCGACATCAATCCGGATCGCGAGGAATGGGGCCGCCGCTTCGGCATGACCGACTTCCTCAACAGCAAAGGGATGAGCCGCGAGGACGTGGTGGCGAAGATCGTCCAGATGACCGACGGCGGCGCCGACTACACGTTCGACGCGACCGGCAACACCGAGGTGATGCGGACGGCTCTGGAGGCCTGCCATCGCGGCTGGGGCACCTCGATCATCATCGGCGTGGCCGAGGCCGGCAAGACGATCGAGACGCGGCCGTTCCAGCTGGTGACGGGCCGCAACTGGCGCGGCACGGCGTTCGGCGGCGCCAAGGGCCGCACCGACGTGCCCAAGATCGTCGACATGTACATGACCGGCAAGATCGAGATCGACCCGATGATCACCCACGTCATGGGGCTGGAGGAGATCAACAAGGGCTTCGACCTGATGCACGCGGGGGAGAGCATCCGCAGCGTCGTCGTCTATTGAACGGGGCGGGCCGATGTTCAGCCACATCGTCGTCGGCGCGGACGATCTCGATGCCTCGAAGGCCTTCTACGACGCGGCGCTGGGCGTGCTCGGCGCGGCATCGGGCGTCGTCGATGCGCGGGGCCGCTTGGTCTATTCGCACGACGGCGGCCGCTTCCTGGTGACGCGGCCCGTCGATGGCGGCGCGGCGAGCTTCGCGAATGGCGGCACGATCGGCTTCCTCTGTGCCTCGCCCGAGATGGTGGACGCCTGGCACGCAGCGGGCGTCGCCCATGGCGGCACCTCCTGTGAAGACCTACCCGGCATCCGCCAGGCGACCGAGGGACGCGTCGTCTACCTCGCCTATCTGCGCGATCCGGCAGGCAACAAATTGTGCGGCTTCCATAAGGTGAGCGGATGATGGAGGCGGTTTCGACCAACCGCGCCTTCGGCGGCGTGCAGGGCGTCTACAGGCACGCATCCTCCGCGACGGGGACGGACATGACCTTCTCGGTCTATGTGCCGCCGCATGCCGAAGGCGCGAAGCTGCCGGTGGTCTGGTATCTGTCAGGCCTCACCTGCACCCACGCCAACGTCACCGAGAAAGGCGAGTTTCGCGCCGCCTGCGCCGAACTGGGGCTGATCTTCGTCGCGCCCGACACCTCGCCGCGCGGAGAAAGCGTGCCGGACGATCCCGCCGGGGCCTATGATTTCGGGCTGGGCGCGGGCTTCTACGTCGATGCGAGCGAGGAACCCTATGCGGCGAACTACCGCATGTGGAGCTATGTTACCGACGAACTGCCAGCGTTGATCGCCGAACATTTCCCGGCCGACATGGCGCGCCAGTCGATCATGGGTCATTCGATGGGCGGGCATGGCGCGCTGACCATCGGCCTGTCCTGTCCCGATCGCTTCAAGGCGGTCTCCGCCTTCGCGCCGATCGTCGCGCCGGGGCGGGTGCCGTGGGGCGAGAAGGCGCTGACCGGCTATCTCGGCACCGATCGTTCGGGATGGCGCAAGCATGACGCGGTTGCCCTGATCGAGGATGGCGCGCGCGTTCCCGCGCTGCTGGTGGATCAGGGCGGCGCGGACCAGTTCCTTGCCGACCAGCTCAAGCCCGAACTGCTGGAGCAGGCCTGCGCCGATGCCGGCATCGACCTGACGCTGCGCATCCAGCCGGGCTACGACCACAGCTACTATTTCATCTCGACCTTCATGGCCGATCACCTGCGCTGGCACGCCGTGCGACTGGGGTAAGGCTGCATTGTATCCGGCGCGGCGATCCCGATATCCGCGCCGCACCACGAGAGGACAGACGATGCCCGACAGCAGCACAGGCGCGACCGCGATCAACCCCGCGACCGGACAGGCGGCGGAGACCTTTCCGTGGCTGGGCGACGCGGAACGCGACGCGGCGCTGGATCGGGCGGCATCCGGCTATCGGGCGTGGCGCGGTCTCGATCTCGCGGCGCGGGGCGACATCCTGCGCAAGGTCGCGGCGCACTTCCGCGCCCATGCCGAACGCTTTGCCCGCACGATGACCGAGGAGATGGGCAAGCCGATCGTGCAGGCCCGCGCCGAAGTGGAGAAATGTGCGAAGCTGTTCGACTGGTATGTCGATCACGGCGCCTCGCTGATCGCCGACGAGCCGACCACGATCGAGGGCGACAAGGCTTACGTCTCCTTCCTGCCGATCGGCGTGGTGCTGGGCATCATGCCGTGGAACTTCCCGCTGTGGCAGATCGTGCGCGGCGCGGTGCCGATCCTGTTCGCAGGCAACGGCTTCCTGCTGAAGCACGCGCCCAATTGCGTGCGCTCCGGCCTGAACGTCGAGGAGGCGTTCCAGGCTGCCGGCGCGCCCGATGGCGCCTTCTCGGTGTTCAACGCGCATCAGGATACGATCGCCGACGTGATCGCGGACCGGCGCATCGCCGCCGTGACGCTCACCGGCAGCGTCCGCGCCGGATCGGCGGTGGCTTCGGCGGCCGGCAAGGCGATCAAGAAGTCCGTGCTCGAACTGGGCGGCTCCGACCCGTTCATCGTGCTCGCCGATGCCGATCTCGATGCGGCGGTGAAGGCAGCCGTCGAGGCGCGCTTCCAGAATAGCGGGCAGATCTGCATCGCCGCCAAGCGGATCATCGTCGAGGCGCCGATCGCCGAGGCCTTTACCAGCCGCTTCGTCGAAGCGGTCAATGCCTTGAAAATCGGCGATCCGCTGGACGAGAACACCTATGTCGGCCCGATGGCGCGGCGCGATCTGCGCGACGAGTTGCACAATCAGGTCGAGCGCACGATCGCCGAGGGTGCCGAGGTGCTGCTCGCCGGCGGTCCGATCGAAGGCGACGGCAATTTCTACGCGCCGACCATTCTCGGCGGCGTGAAGCCCGGCATGACCGCTTTCAAGGAAGAGACGTTCGGCCCGGTCGCCGCGATCGTCGTCGCGAAGGATGCCGACGAGGCCGTCACGCTCGCCAACGACAGCGAGTTCGGCCTTTCCGGGGCGGTATGGAGCGGCGATGCCGCGCGTGCCAGGGCGATGGCGCGGAAGCTGGAAACCGGCGGCGTCTTCATCAACGGCTTCGCCGCATCCGACCCGCGCACGCCGATCGGCGGGATCAAGCATAGCGGCTATGGCCGCGAACTCTCCCACTTCGGTATCCGCGAGTTCACCAACGCGCAGATCGTCTGGCAGGACCGGCGCTGAACGACGCCCCGGCGCCTCGCGCGAGGCGCCGGGATCGTACCATCACTCCCCGTCGGCGCGCCGCGCGAGCAGGATGCGCGCCTGTGCGGCGACCTGCGCCAGCATCGCCGGACTGACCGACGGCGCGGTGCGAGCGCGCTGGACGAGGCGGGCGAAGCGCTCGACGCGGGTCTCGTGCTGATCGAGCCAGGTATCGACCAGCCTGACGGGTCCGCTTTTGCCGGCACGCGACAGGAAATCGAGACGCAGCTGCTCGAAATCGCGGGCGAGACCGGCAGTGAGCAGCCGCTCCCAGCTGTCCGCCGAAGTCGCGCGCTGCGCGGCCGTCTTGGCCCAGTCCAGCCCCAGTGCCTCGCCGAGACGAACGTAGGCGGAGACCACATCCTCCTCGCTCCAGCCGCAGCGCGCGGCCAGCGCGGCAATGGCAATCGCGCCGTCCAGTTCGTAGAGCCGCGCCACGCGGGTCGCCAGTTCGATGCTGGCCCCGGTGGCAACGAGACGATCGGTGAGCTGCGCGGTGACGGTCTTCACCTCGGCCTTGATCACGTCATCGGCCTTGCGGTCCAGCCGCTCGACGCCGGCCTTCACGGCATCCGCCATTTCTCCGGGCAGCGCGGTCGAATCCGCCACGCGGATCAGGTCGGCGATGTGCAGACGGATCACCTGGGCGGCGACGTCGAGCAGTTCGAGGCGGCCCGTCTCGGGCATCGGCTCGGCCTCGATATCGGCGAACAGCTGGGTCAGCCCGAAGATCGTGTCGCAGGCGAGATAGGCGCCGGCGACGCGCGCGAGGCTGACGCCTTCCTCCTCCGAAAGCTCGAAGGGAGCGACGAGGCCGAGCCGGTTGACCACCGCATTGGCGACCTTTGTGGCGATGATCTCGCCGCGCAGCCGGTGCGCGTCGATCGCTTGCGTGAAGCGCGCCTGCATCGGCTCGGGGAAGGCGCGATGGAGGATCGGCGACAGCGTCGGGTCGCCGGTGATCGGCGAGGCCTCGATCGCGGCCTGCAGCGTCAGCTTGGCGTGGCTGAGGATCACCGCCAGCTCGGGCCGGGTGAGGCCGTGCCCGTCCTGCGCGCGGCGCGCATAGACGTCGTTGCCGGCGAGGCCCTCGACCTTGCGGTCCATCCGCCCGGCCGCTTCCAGCTCGGTGATCACCGCGACCTGCGACGGCAGCGCCGCCGGGCCGCCGCGCTCGGCCGAGGAGAGCGACAGCGTCTGGAGGCGGTTATCCTCCAGCACGATGCCCGCGACGTCGTCGGTCATGCTGGCAAGGAAGGTGTTGCGATCCTCGAAGCCGAGCCGGCCCGCCGCCATCTCGGCATTGAGCGCGATCTTGATGTTGACCTCGTTGTCCGAGCAGTCGACGCCCGCCGAATTGTCGATGAAGTCGGTGTTGGAGCGGCCGCCGAGCAGGCCGAACTCGATGCGGCCGGCCTGGGTGGTGGAGAGGTTGGCACCCTCGCCGATCACCCTGGCGCGAAGCTGCGCGGCGTCGACGCGGTTGGCGTCGTTGGCGGGATCGCCAGCCGCCGCGTTGGTCTCGCTGGAAGCCTTGATGTAGGTGCCGATGCCGCCGAACCACAGCAGCTCGACCGGCGCCTTGAGGATCGACTGGATCAGGGTCGAGGGATCGTAGGTGCCCTCGGCGATGCCAAGCGCGGCGGCAGCTTCCGCCGAAACCGGAATCGCCTTCTGGCTGCGCGGGAAGACGCCGCCGCCCGCCGAGATCAGATCGGCGTTGTAATCCGCCCAGCTCGACGTTGGCAATGCGAACAGGCGCGCGCGCTCGTCCCAGCTGGCCGCCATGTCGGGGGTCGGATCGAGGAAGATGTGGCGGTGATCGAAGGCGGCCACCAGCTTGATCGTCTTGCTGAGCAGCATGCCATTGCCGAACACGTCGCCGGACATGTCGCCGCAGCCCGCCGTGACGATCGGGTCAGCCTGCACATCGACGCCCATCTCGGCGAAGTGGCGCGTCACCGACACCCAGGCGCCGCGCGCGGTGATGCCCATCGCCTTGTGATCGTAGCCGTTGGAGCCGCCCGACGCGAACGCATCGCCCAGCCAGAAGCCGCGCTCGACCGCGATCGCGTTGGCGACGTCGGAGAAGGTCGCGGTGCCCTTGTCGGCGGCGACGACGAAATAGGGATCGTCCTGATCGAGGATGGCGACGCGATCCGGGTGGACCACCTTGCCCTCGACCAGATTGTCGGTGACCGACAGCAGCGAGCGGATGAAGATGCGGTAGCTCTCCGTCCCCTCCGCCAGCCACGCCTGACGGTTCGCCGACGAGGGCAGCTGCTTGGGATAGAAGCCGCCCTTGGCGCCGGTCGGCACGATGACGGCGTTCTTGACCACCTGCGCTTTCATCAGGCCCAGGATCTCGGTGCGGAAATCGTCGCGCCGGTCGGACCAGCGCAGGCCGCCGCGCGCGATCGGGCCGCCGCGCAGGTGGATGCCCTCGACACGTGGCGAATAGACCCATATCTCGCGCCACGGACGCGGCGCGGGGAGGTCGGGCACCTTAGCGCTGTCCAGCTTGAAGGCGAGCGCCTCCTCGGCGGCGGGCGCGAAGGCATTGGTGCGCAGGATCGCCTCGATCAACCCACGCATCCGGCGCAGGATGCGATCGTCGTCGATCGCGGCGACCGCGACGAGGCCTTCGTCGATGGCGGTACGGGCAGCATCCGCCTTCGCCGGCGAGGCATGTTTCGGGTCGTGCCGGGCATCGAACAGATCGACGAAACCCTTCGCCACCTGGGGGGCGCGGGCGAGCGCATCGGCGGTGGTGGCAAGGCCGTAATTCATGCCCGCCTGACGCAGATAGCGGAACCAAGCGCGCAGCAGCACGACGGCGCGCGGCTCCAGCCCGAGGCCGACGATCAGCTTGTTGAAGGCGTCGTTCTCCGCCCGGCCCTTCAGCACTTCGGCAATGGCGGTTTCCGCGATCCCGGCACGGGCGAGCACCGAGACGCCGCTACCTTCCGGGGCATCGAGCAGGAATTCGTGGATATGGCCCAACCCACCGGAAAGCGCGGTCGGCACCTCCTCCAGCACAACGAACCCGAAATCCTCGAGTACCGGCACCACGTCCGACAGCGGCACCAGGCCACCGGTGCGGTAGATCTTGAGGTGGAGGCGATCCGCCCCCTCGCCCGGCACCGCGTAGAGGCGCGCGGCGCGGTCGCCGTCATCTTCCAGCGCGGTGAGGCGGACGATGTCCTCGGCGGCCTCGCTCGCCTCGGCGCGCGCCCGATAACCGGGCGGGAAGGCACCGGCGTGGCTGAGACCAAGGCGCGCCGCGCGGCTCGCGCCGATACGCTCGGACAGCGCCGCCTCGACGGCAGGCGCCCAACCACGCACCATCTGCTCCAGCCGCCGATCCAGCGGCTCGGCTTCGGGGCGCCTGCCCTGCTCCGCCAGCGCGATCGTGTAGCGGATCAGCGCGACGTCGCCGTCGCCGAGATCGATCGCCCAGCTCGCCAGCGAGCCGCCGGCCGCTTCCGCGATCATCCGGCCGATCGCCTCGCGCCGGCCGGTCGTCATCTCGTCGCGCGGCAGCCAGACGAAGGCGAACAGGTGGCGGCCCAGCACCTCGTCGACCAGCAACAGCTTGGGACGCGGCCGGTCCGACAGCGACATGGCGGTGAGCGACACCTCGCGCAGCGCGGCGGCCGAAAAGGCGATCAGCAGGTCGTGCGGCAGCTCGTAGATGGCATGGCGCAGCGCCTTGCCGGCGTGGCTGTTGGGATCGAAGCCAAGCTCCTCCTCCAGATCGGACAGGCGGCGGCGCAGCAGCGGCACACGATCAGGCCGGGTCGCAAGCGCGCCCGATGTCCAGAGGCCCGCGTGGATATCGATGCCGGCGACACGCCCGCCGTCCCGGCGCGGCAGCACGACGAGATCGAGCGGCACGCGGCGGTGGACGGTGGCGACGCGATCGGCCTTGAGCAGCAGCGGCGCCTCGTTGCCCGCCTCGAACCAGGCGATGGCGGCGGCGCGGGTGCCGTCCGCCATGAACGGGCTGGCGTCCGCGCGCGCGATGCCCAGCTCCTGATCGATCCGCCCTCCGGCATCCACCCGGCGGAAGCCCAGCAGCGTCATGTTGCCGTCGAGGAACCAGCGCAGCAGCGCAGCACCCTCCCCGTCCGGCAGCTTGGCGGCGCCATCCTTCAGTGCATGTTGGAGCAGAGGCCAGTCCTCCACCGCCGCGCGAACGTGGGCGAGCACGCCCTCCAGTTCCTCGACGATGGTGCGACGCTCCTTCGCGTCGACACGCTCGATTTCCATGTAGATGATCGATTCGCGGCGCTCGCCTTCGGTACCCGCCGGCATCAGGCCGGTGAGCGTGCCGGACGCGTCGCGGCGCACCGCGACGATCGGGTGGAGCAGGCGATGCACCGCCAGCCCGCGCGCGGCGAGCGCGGCGGCGACCGAATCGACCAGAAAGGGCATGTCGTCATTGACGATCGCGAGGCGCATCAACCGGCGCCCGCCCTCGCCGCCGATCGAATCGAGCGCGAAGCCGGGCTTTTCGGGGGCGCGCCTGGCGGCTGCGGTGGCGACGAAGGCGGCAGCCGCCTCGCAGGCGGCCTCGTCGAAGCCGTCGGTTTCGCCGGGCAACGCGCCCGCCGTCAGCAGATTGGCGATTTCGCGGATGAGGCCGGGCGCCACCTCCGTCGTCTCGCCGGAAGTCGCTTCGCTCGCCACAGATGCCGTCATCGCTGTTTCCGCTCCTTGCGCGGGTGGATCGCCCCGTTTTCGGGGCCGATTTCGCGCGCCGATATGCGCCTCAACGCGCCGCCGCTCAACCCCGGAGGGGTAAAAGCAACGGCGCGTCAGGCCGATCGGAGGGTAACGAATCTTTGTTGCGTCTGTCGGTCGCTGTCAGCGCGTGATCTTGCGGATGGCGCGATCGACGAGGCTTTCCTCCTCGGGCACCGGCGCGATCACGGCGAGCTTTCCGTCGCCTTCGCGCCGCGCGAGCAGCAGTACGAACTCGCCCGAGTCGGCCGGGAGGTCGATCACCACCTGCGCCGCCACCTTGCGCAGCGCGGCACGCGCGATCTCGGCATGGCTGGGTGGTGCGGTGACCGGCTTGCGCGCCTGCCGCTCGGCCGCGACCATTGCCTTCAGGCCGCCCGGCAGCGCCTCGATATGCCCGGCGAGCGCGCCCGGCTCCAGCCCCAGCCGATGGGCGTAGGCAAGCGTGGCGGCGAACTCCGTGGCACGTGCCTTGTCCACGTCGGCACCGAAGATCAGCTTCACCACCGCCGTCATCGGCGCGCGCTTCTGCGCCTTGACGCCGGCATCGTCGAGCAGTTCGGCATATTCGGCCGGCCGCGCATCGGCGAGCAGCGAGAAATCATAGGCGAGGCCGAGCGCGCGATAGAGCGCGGCACGGCTTTTCAGGCGAGCGCCCTGCGCCACCTCCGCAGAATCGCGCGCGGCGGCGAGATGATCGGCCAGCGCGGCGTTGTGGCCGGGCAGCAGGTCGTCCTCGCCCTCCACCGCATCATGGTCGTGCGGCGCGTCTTCCAGCGTACCGAACGGGCCATCCGCCCACACCGGCGCGGCAGGCACCTCCTCCGCCGCCGGATCGCCGGGAAGCGCGACGGGCTCGGCCACATCGGACGGCGCTTCCTTCCAGTTGATCACGCCGTAGACGAAATCGATCGTGTCGTCGTCGGACGAAAAGGGCATCAGGATGCCGCGATACATCGTGTTGGCGCCGCGCTGGCTGACGAACTCGGCCTCGAAACCGATCGGCGCGCGGTTGGCGAGAATCTGGAGATAATGGTCGGTCAGGCGGCTGAGCAAGGAGCGGCTCGGCACGTCGGAGATATTGTGGATGTCATGATCCAGGCCGCATTCGCGGCGCAGCGCGGCACCGAGGAAGGTGATCGCCGGGTCCTCCACTCCACCGGTGAAATCCAGCAGCACGCTGTGCGGCCCGAAATCCTCGCTATGCTCGGGATCGAGATCCTCGATCGAGGGATAGGCGCGGCCACCCAGCATCGAGACCCAGAAATTGTAGGCACGAACGTGCATCCGCCGCTCATCGCTACCGATCGCCGGCGGACGCTCTGGCTCCAGCGCGGGCTCGTGCCCCTCGACGGGTTCGTGATCGATCCCCCGCATACCGTCCATCCGATACTCTCCAGCGCTGCCGCGCACCCCTGAACGCGCGGATGGCCGACCATGCACGCGCCGTGGTTGAAATAGCGTAAAGCCTTTGCGCGACGGGTGTTGCGGGCGACGCGGAGCGCTGCTACAGGCGCCGCACTCCGGCAGGCCGCTTTAGCTCAGCTGGTAGAGCATCGCATTCGTAATGCGGGGGTCGCAGGTTCGAGTCCTGCAAGCGGCACCATTCGAACCGACGGGAATCGTTGGTTTTTCTTTCACCGCCCCAAGCGCTTTGCGCCAAGATCGATGATCTTGGTATCGCGCTGGTATCGCAGGTGCACCTTGGTCAGCTCGCCGATATCGGCCCAGAGCGATTCGACGCCGTCGATGAACTGGCGCAGGTACTCAGGTCGCAGGTGGCGATAGTGCCGCTTGTTGGTGCCCTCGCCCCGGTGGCCGGCCGCCGCCTCGATCTGCGCCTCGGGGACGCCGCGCGCGTGCATCTGCGTGTTCGTGGTGTGGCGCAGGGTGTTGGGCGAGCCGAGCCCGACGAGCTTCGGACGCATCGACGATTCGCCCAGGCGCCCGCGGGGCGGCAACCATATGGCGTTGCCCTCGTCGTCGACCGCGTGCTCGGTGATGTTCGCAGCGATCAGCGTCTTCTCGAACGCCGTCTTGATGCTCTCGGCGGGCAGGCGCTTGAAGTAGGGTAGCCCCGTCTCACGGTCGACGAACCGCTTCTGCCACTGGATGACCTTGCCGTTGACGTCCTCAAGCCATGGCGCGAGCGTGGGGCAGATCGGCACGATCGAGCGGCGCTTCTTCGTCTGCTTCCGGCCGGGCGCGTTGAAGTAGATCAGGCCGTCCTGCACCTGGACGCTGTCCAGCTCCAGCACCGCTTCCACCCGCCCGTTCGTGCTGAGCATGATCATCGCGAACAGGTGGATGTGCTGACGCTCTTCGAGCGCCCATCCCGCTTCCAGGAACGCCGCCAGCTGCTCGACCGAATAGACCAGGTCGCGCGGCTCTGTCTTCTCGTGCGCCTTCACGTCGGGGACGAACGGGGCGGAGGCGATTCGGTTATTCTTCCACGCCCAGTTGAGGGGCTGGCGCAGCGCGGCGGTGTCACGGCTGATCGTGTGGCCGCCTACGCCCTGCGCCTTGCGCCAGTCGTGGAAGCGCTCGACCAGCCGTGAGTTGATGTCCGCGACGGTGGGCTGTCCACGCAGGCGGCCGGCTTTGCGCTCTTCGAGGAAGAACGCCTGCCAGTGCGCGATGCCGTTGGCATAGCGGACGGGGTCGGCGAGGTGCTTCTCGGCGTGCTCCAGCAGCCAATCTGCCATGAGCTTTTCGACATAGACGGCTGCGATAGGCTGCTCGACGGGCTTCTGCGCGGCTAGATAGTGCTCGGCGAGTGCATCTTCCGCCGCTTTCGGCGGCTGACCATTGACACCGCCTCAAACTCGATCAGCGCCGAGTTCATCGTGCCGCGCGCCAGCACCCGGCAACGCGTGCCGTGCCGCTCGGGCAGATTGCAGCGCCAGCGCCATATCCGATCGAAGCTGATAGCCTCGCCCATCTACCTCTCCGCGATGGCGTTCGGCTCGATGCCGAGTTTGAGCATGGCCGCCTTCGCAAGCTCGTCGCTGGCGAAGGGGACGAGGGCGGCGATCGAGGCGCTGTGCGCGAGCGCGCCGACGTGGCCCGCCGGCTTGCGCTCGTCGACGGCGGCATACAGGCGCCCGCCGGCATAGGTGGCGGCGACGAGGGTCTTCATAGCGCGCACCTGCGGCGGAGGGCTTCCCACACGCGATCGTGGCGCGCTTCGAGAGATTCCCACCCGATCTTCTTTGCGAGGCGACGCAGGCGCGACCACACGAGGCGTTCCGCCTTCGTGAGTCGGCGCCAGTGCTTCCCGCAAATGAAGACGACGTTGGCGGTGCCCCACCGCTTCACGCACGTTTCGGCGTAGCTGAAGCGGGTGCAGCCGCGCACGCAACAGAACACTCTGTCTGTCATCGCCCCGGCACCTTGTAAGCGTCGACCATATTGGCCGCCTCCATGCGCACTGCGCGCATCGCTGCGCGGGCGAGATATTCCCGCTCCGCCTCGGTCATCTCGATCGGTGGCAGATCTTGGTGCGCGTTCCATGCGGTCTCAATCGCCACACCCACGAACCGGATGCGCTCAGCCTCAGTCATTGGCCGGCGCCTTCTTCCAGACTGAGCCGTAATCGATGATCACGCTGCGCACGGTGTCCTCGGTGCCGACGAAGGCAGGGAAGAACACGCGGTGCGACATGACCGTGAGGAAGCAGCAACCGGTGCGGTTCACCTCTGCCAGCTCCTCCGGCGTGAAGCGCCAGCAGGAGACGTTCGACGGCCCGTCGTGCTGTCGGAACGTGTGCAGGTCGCGGATGTCGTCGCGGCCCGGCGGCGGGGTGAAGGTGAAGTTCGAGCCGGGGAAGTCGATCGCTTCAGCCATGCGACCGCTCCACGACCGGCAACGAATAGATCTGCGCGCTGGAGAGGATGTGGAAGCGCTTGCTGGGGTTCGCCTTCGCCAGCCGCTCGGCCTCGTCGCGGGCGCTCTTCCACGACCGGTGAAGATGACGCGGCGCCGGACCGCCCTCGCACCAGATCATATGCACCTGCGAGTGGTGCGGCTTCTCGATGACGACGCCAGCCTCGAACATCGACCAGGCGGCCTGCCAGCCGCGCGCGAATGCCTGATCGTCGGGTGTGCTGATCATAGGAGGCTCCCCTGTCCGGTGTTGACGTTGGCGGCGATCCAGTCCTGCACCTCGCGAGCGACCTCGACATAGGTGCGGCTGGGCGTCTTCGTGTTCTCCTGGCCGGGCCGGTAGGCGCGCCAGATCTTGTTCCGCAGATACTGCGGCAGCTTGTACCAATGCTGCTTGCAGCCCCACGCGGCCGGCGGCACGGCGCGCTACGAAGGCGACAAGGCGGTGCGGCTGTCGCAGGGCGCGGGCTCCGCGAAGGATCTCGCCGCCGTCCAGCGCGGCACGGGCAAGCACGGCGAAATGCTGAAGTTCCTGACGATGTTCTACAGCTACTTTTCGGCCTTCTATCAGCGCGAGCGGACGCTCGGCCGCGACATCGGGCAGGTGGTGCGCGAGCGCAGCACCCGCAATCTGCCCAAGCTGGCGGCGCGGGCGTTCTTCCTGGTCGCGCTCCCGCCGGTGCTCGCCGATCTGCTCGCCGGGCGGGGCCCTGATCCGGACGAGGACTGGGGGGAGTGGGCCTTCAAGAAGATGATCGTGCAGCTGCTCGGCCCGATTCCGCTAGTGAAGGATCTGATCGAGCCGGCATGGGATTCCCTGACCGGACAGAAGACGTTCGGCTTCACGATCTCGCCGCTGCAGGCCGCCGGCGACAGTATCGTCACCGCGGCGAAGGACCTGCACAACGTGCTGACCGGCAAGGAAACGAAGCACGCGACGAAGGATGCGCTGCAGGCGGCGGGCCACCTTCTATACGCCGCCCGCCGCCGGTCCCGCGCTCTATATCGCGCTGGCACCAGAGTTCACGAACGGGATCAGCTTCGGCGTGGAAGAGAGCTTCTTCCCCCAGCAGCACAACGAGGGCTTCGACCGTTCCGCCCTGCGCGACCAGTATCTACGCCGCGAGACGCAGCGGGCGATTCAGGTGCCGGTCGGCGATGAGGGGCCGGCACTTCCGGGCGTCGCGAAGCGGGCGAACTCGCTGTTCGGCTTCGATGGCTCGGGCGGGTTCGTGCCGTTCCCGATCTCGGTCCCCGAAACGACGGCGGCGCTGACGCTGATCCCGGTCGCGACGTTCGACAGGCTCGCCGGGGAAACGGACGATCTCGGCCGCTTCCAGCGCTGCGCCGCCTATTGCGTCGTCGCCAACGCGGCGATGTATATCGACCGCGACTATTTCATCGGGTCGACATGGACGCCGCCCGCCGGGCTGATGCTGCGCGGGCCGCTGAGCCAGAACGCCCGGATCGTCTACACCGGCGCGGCCGATGGTATCTCGATCGCGGGCGCGATCGACATGGACGGGATCATCGTCGACGGCGGCATCGCCAATTTCGCCGCCTATGATCGCTCGCAGGCGCCGAACCGATTCACGCTGCTCGGCATCCATGGCGACATGCTGGTCACGCCCGGCTATCTCGCGGGAATCCGCATCGGCCGCGTGCAGGTACAGAATTCGAAGACGCTCGGCTTCTGCATGGCCAACGTCACCGATCCGCAGATCGGCGAGCTGTCTATCGTGAACTGCGCCGCGCACGGTTCGCTCTGGACGGGCGTGCGCCGCCTTCGCATCGGCCGCTTCTCAGCCGTCAACATCGGCACCACGAGCGGCATTACGGCGCATTTTGGGCAGGCGATGCTGATCACCTGCCAGGGCGCGCCCGAGGCGGCGTGGTACGGTATCAACGGGGCGATGCCGACGAGCGACCTTCAGATCGGCCAGGTGCAGATCCGCGATACGACGGACACGGCCTTCTACATCAACGACGATCGCTCGAAGGGCTGCACCGGCATCCAGATCGGCTCGGTCGATATCGACACGGCTGGCAAGGATGGCTTCAAGATCCGCAGCTCGGGCCTTCCCGTCACCGACGTGCAGGTCGGGTCGGTGCGGGTGAACAACGTCGCGCAGGTCGGCTTCGGGCTGGAAAGCTGCCAGCGCGTCTCGGTCGGCAGTCTGCAGGTCAACCTGTGCGGACAGGACACGATCGGGGACCGACCTCGCGGTCTACCAGAGCGGTGGCGTGTGAGCGAAGTCTCTCCGGAGCTTGCGACTGCCGGTGCCGTCGGCGGGATCGTCACGGTGCTGGGCGTGCTCGGCCAGGGCGTGCGCTGGCTGTTCGGCTGGAACGACCGCCGCGCAGATCGCATCGCCAAGGAAGAAACCGAACTGAACGAGCGTCGGGGCGAATATCTCTCTGCGATTGAGGGCAGGCTCGAAAGGGTCGAGCGCTCGGACGCGCAGCGGGCAAAAGAGAATTGGGCGCTCCGGGCGGCGTTCGAGATCGTGGCCGCCGAGCTGCGCCGCGTCGATCCGGGCAATGCTTCGCTGACGCGGGCGGAGGAGCTGCTGAAGGCGGCCTTTCCGTTGCCGGTTGTTCCTACTGCAGAGATCCGGGCGGCGATGGACGCGCTCGATACCATCACACTCGACGAGGAAGCGGCATGACGATCGACCAGATGATCGACGCGCTGGTGCAGCGCGAGGGCGGCTATGTCGATGACCCCGCCGACGGCGGCGGACCGACGCGCTACGGCATCACGCAGGCGAAAGCCCGCCAGCATGGCTACACCGGCGACATGAGGGTGCTGCCGCTGGCGACGGCGCGCGAGATCTACTGGCAGGATTTCGTCGTCGTGCCGGGGATCGACCTGCTGGCGAAGCGCTCGCCGCGGCTCGCGGCCGAGGCGCTGGATACCGGCGTCAACATGGGCGCGCCGCAGGGCGTGATGATGCTGCAGATGGCGCTCAACGCGCTGAACAACCAGGGCGCCGACTGGCCTGATCTCGCCCGCGTCGACGGCAATTTCGGCGCGAAGAGCGACTTCGCACTCGCCGGGTGCCAGAAGCGCCGCGCGAACGAGCGGTGGGAAGACGTGCTGCTCTGCGCCGTGAATGCGCAGCAGGGCGCGCGCTATCTCGACATCATCGCCCGCAAGCCCAGCCAGGAGCGGTTCGGCTGGGGCTGGTTCCTCAACCGCGTGTTGGAGGCTGCATGACCGATTCCCCCACGCCGATCGCCCCGATCGAGAAGGCCGAGACGGTGAACGTCACGCCGCCCCTCGATGCCGGCGAGACTCACCCGCTGCTCGTCGCCATCATCGCCGGCTTCTCGCTGGCGGTGCTGACGGCCTTCGCGATCGTCACCTTCTTCGTGCTGAATCACGATGTGAATGTATCGCCGGAAACGCGCGGCTCGATCATCCAGACCTGGAATAACCTCGCCGTGGGTGTCGGGACCGTGTGGCTGAGCAGCAAGATCATCGATCTCGTCGCGCGCAGGAGGGTGCCATGACCTGGCTTGCTACTTGGGTCGCGGGAGCTCTGATCCGGCGCGGGATGCACGGCGAGGAAGCGCAGCGGCTCGGCCGCTGGGCGGCGATCGCAGCGGCGGTGCTGCTGGCGCTGATCGCTCTCGCGATCGCGCTCGCCGCGACGATCGGCTTCACCCGCTATGTGGTCGGCCTGCGCGACCAGACCGTGCAGCAGAAGGCCGCGCTGCAGGAGAAGGATGCGCAGATCGCGGCGAGCAAGGCGAATGACGACATCAACTCCAACCAAGCGGTGGCGATCGCCGTCACCGCCGCGCAGTCGGTGGTCGAGCAGAAGGAACAGGACGATGCGTCTCAGAAGGCTCCGGCCGGCAGCACTGGCGCTGCTACTCGCGCCGCTAACTGCGTGCGGTGGCGCCAGCAGCACCCGGATCGCGTTCTTCCCGCCGCCTGTCACGGCGCTTAAGGTCGAGCCCGAGCCGGTGATGCCGGACGCGGCGATCACCGATGATCACGCATCGGCCGCCTATGGCAGCGAAGTCGAGGCGTGGGGCAAGCGCGGATGGGGGCAGGTCGCTGCGATGTGCCGGTGGGCGTCCGATCACGGCATGGTGCTGCCGTTCACCTGTCCGGCGGCTGGCCGCTGATCCTTACCCTGTGATATTGAGGTCCGCCGACTCGTGCGGCTCAACAGGGGATGGACCATGAAAATCAAGATGCTTGCTGTCGGCCTGGTGCTGGCAGCTACTCCTGCGTTCGCGCAGTATGCGCATGAGGTTCGCGGCTATACGCGTAGCGATGGCACCTATGTCGCGCCGCATATGCAGACCAACCCGAACGGCAATGCTTTCGACAACTGGAGCAGCCGCCCGAACGTGAACCCCTATACGGGACGGGAGGGAACCGTCGATCCCTACTCGGCGCAGAGCCGCCAGAGGTCGAGTTACGGCAGCTCGGATAACTCCACTGGGTGGCCGCGCTGAAGGGCCGTAGCCGGCGCCCTATTCGTCTGACGGTATGAAATCCACGCCGTCGAAACCGGGATCGTCGTCGGGCCAGAAGTCGGGCGTCGGCCGCAGGGTCGGCGCCTGCTCTGCTTCCGGAGGTAGGGTCGGTTCATGATCGATCCCTATCCTGATCCACGCTCCCCACGGTGTGCGCTGCTGGAATAGCGCATGGACATCCCGCGTGTCGTGCCAGGCGCGGTGAATGATCACCGTGCGATCGGCGGAGACGTAGCCCATCTGCACGCCCTCCTTCGAGTAGACCGCGATCGCGTTCTGATCGTGCTTGTTCTCGGGCTCGGGGCGAAGCTCGACGCGGTCGCCACGCGCCGCGAACATGATCTCCATTTCGCGGGAGCCGGTGGGCTGGCCCTTGCGGCGCGGGTTGTCGAAGCGCGCGCCGACGCAGGCGATCGACAGCTCTTCAAAGTGCATCTTGGTATCGCGCTGGTATCGCGGATTGCCCGATGTTCATTTCCCGTTCCGCCGAATCGCCCTTGCCTCCGCGCGACAATAGGCGCTTTTCCCCCATGTTCATCGCATTCGTAATGCGGGGGTCACAGGTTCGAGTCCTGTAAGCGGCACCATTTATTTTCTGCGGATAATCAAGCCCGCACGGGCAAGACGCATCGCCGTCACCATCGGCTCAGGTAGCCGGATCTCTTCCATCTCGTCAGCTAGCGCGCCAGCGCTGCCGCGATAATGCGCCCGCCCTTGCCGTCCTGCAGCAGGATCGCCGTCGCCAGGCCGCCCGTCACCGGTTGAGGCAGCGTGAGCATTTCCGCCGCCCCATTCCAGTGACCGATCTGCACCAGTTCGCGCACGATGTCGCGATGGGGGATGGTCCGCCCGCCATTCTCGCCGGCGGATATCGCCACCGCTATCGTGCGCGGATCGTAGCGCACAACCCAGACGTCAGCCGCAGCCGGCGCGTGGCCGGCCGCGATGGTCACGTGATTGCCGGCTGCGGCAATCCTGGGACCGGCGAGAGCCGCCTTGGCGATCGCGGTCTCCACCCGAGGGATGTTCGCGCCCAGTATCGTCTCGCGTCCGTTGATCCAGAATTGCGGGGTGGCCACGCCGGCTCCGCCGTTATGGGCGGCATAATCACGCTGCCGCTGCGTGAACCGCGGCGATGCGAAGCTGTCTTTCCAGCCGAGCTGATCCCAGTAGGTGACCGCGAAGGAGAGGGCGAGCACACCCGGTCGATCGGCCAGCCTGTTCAGATATTCCTGCGCCGGAGGGCAATCCGAGCACCCCTGACTTTGATAGAGTTCGACCACCACCGGGCCGCGCTGATCGACCGCGACAACGGGTTGCGCCCCCGTGAGGGCCAGGCAGGCGACAGCCGCCCCGCCCAGATTTCGGATTCCCCGCGGAACGGACATCGGCTTTCTCCCGGTTCGAGCATCGGCCTGGAGCCATTCGTCCATGCCGATCGGCCGCGCTCCCTCGCCCGTGATGAATCTCGAAGGGCAGTGCGGGGCACGGTGGAGCTTACGCAGCTTGGCCACCCCCCGTTACAGACAGTTCGCCGCATCGCCGGAGAGCGCGGAAGTCGGCGTACCCTTCCGGCGGAACTCGCCAGCCCGCATGTGGGCAAGCCTATCCGGGACGGTGATGTAACCACCTTGGGGGAGGGGCCGTAGGGAAGGGGCCGATCCGGCAGAACCCCTCCCAGGAGCTCTTCATGCCCCCCTCGAAATCCGCTGTCAGCATCGCCGCCGCCGCGCTGATCGCCATCACCGGCGCCAGCCTGTCCAGCCCCGCGATGGCCAAGGGCGCCAGCCAGGTCCATTGCTACGGCGTCAACAGCTGCAAGGGCACATCGGACTGCAAGTCGGGCACCCATGACTGCAAGGGCCAGAACGACTGCAAGGGCCAGGGCTTCAAGCTCGAGAGCTCGAAAGCCTGCAAGGCGGCTGGCGGCAGCCTGACCGAGAGCAAGTAAGCAAGTGATCCCCTCGGCCCGGCGACCGAAAGGTGGTCGGGCTGTTTTTCTGCTGGAGCCCGCCATGCCCCGCCCCCCGCTTTTCGGCCTCGGCCTGCGCAAGCCGCATTATGCCGACTTCCTCGAGGGCGAGGTGCCTGTCCCGGTCGACTTCGTCGAGGTCATCTCGGAGAATTTCATGGTCGATGGCGGCAAACCCCGCGACGTGCTGCGTCGCGTGCGCGAGCGCCATCCGATCGCCCTACACGGCGTATCGATGTCGATCGGCTCGGCTGACGGTCTCGACCTGGACTATCTGCGTCGTCTGCGAGGCCTTGCCGACGAGATCGAGCCGATGTTCGTCTCCGATCATCTGAGCTGGTCGCGCATCGAGGGGTTCAACGCGCACGATCTGCTGCCGCTGCCCTATACCGAGGAAGCGCTCGGGATCGTCTGCGCGAACATCGACCGGGCGCAGGAGGCGCTCGGCCGCGCGATGCTCTTCGAGAACCCGTCGAGCTACCTCGTATTCGACGGCGACATGACAGAGTGGGCATTCCTCGACGAGATGTGCGCACGGACCGGCTGCGACCTGCTGCTGGACATCAACAACATCTTCGTCAGCGCCACGAACCACGGCTTCGATCCGCAGGCCTATCTGGCCGGAATCCCGGCCAGGCGCGTCCGCCAGGTTCATCTCGCCGGCCACAGCCGGGGACGCCACCTCCTGATCGACACCCACGACAAGCCGGTGCCGCCCTCCGTCTGGACGCTCTATGAAACGGCCTTGGCCCACATCGGCCCGGTCGCCACGATGATCGAGCGTGACGACGACATCCCCCCCCTCGACGACCTGATCGAAGAACTCGGTATCGCGCGCTCGATCGATGCCAAATTCATGAGGCAGGTGGCGTGAACCTGCTCGCCCTGCAGCGCGACTTCCGCGACTGGTTGACCGAAGAGTGCCAGGAGGCCGGGTCTCGTCTGGAAACCGGCGATGCGCCGGGTCTCTCCGTCTATCTCAACAACTATCGCTCGTCGCTCATGGCCTGCCTCAGGGAGAGTTTCACGGTGACGCACGCCTGGCTCGGCGACGAGGCTTTCGACGCTGCGGCCGCCACGCACATCGATCGGCTGCCACCACACAGCTGGACCCTCGACGCCTACGCCCTCGACTTTCCAGCGACTCTCGCCTCGCGCTATCCGGCCGATCCCGAGGTTGCGGATCTGGCAAGGCTCGAACTGGCCCTGGGCGTCGCGTTTATCGGCGCGGATGCCGATCCGCTCGATCCGGCGACACTGTCGGACGCCGATTGGGACACGGCGACGCTGCGGTTCGTCCCCACGCTCGATTTGATCGATGTTTCGACCAACGCGGCCTCGATCTGGTCCGCGATCACCGTCGCCCGGCAGCCACCGGCAGCGCAGCTACTCTTCGGACCGGCCAGCATCGCCGTCTGGCGCAGCGAGCTTGCGCCCGCCTTCCGGACGCTGGAGCGCGACGAGGACGAGGCGCTGCGCCTCATGAGGGGGGGCCTGTCGTTTGGCGCACTCTGCGCGCGCCTTGTCGGGCAGCACGGCGAGGAAAATGGTCCTTCGATCGCCGGCACCCTGCTCGGCCGGTGGTTTCAGGATGGCCTCGTGGCTTCGGTGTCGCCCCCGGCTCACCGATAGGAGCGCATGAGTGCCCGACCGTCGCACGGTTCTGCTCGCCATGGGCGCCACGCTGGGTCTGGGCGAGGCGATGGCGCGCGCAGGCGCCGAGGCCAGCGACGCCTATGACGAGCCGGACGCGATGTACGCGGCGCTGTTTCGCCAGCCCCACATCACCTTGCCGATGGTCGGAGGCACGATCGACGTGACGTTCGCGGACGGCGCTTCTGGCATCGATCGGAGGCTCGTGGTCGACTGGATCCGGTTGGCGGGTCGCGCGATGATCGCCTATTTCGGCCGATATCCCGTCGATCGCTACCGATTGCTGGTCATCGCCGAACCGGGCGAAACGGTCGGCCACGCCACGACCTTCGGCTATGCCGGTCCCGCGACGAGGATCCGGGTTGGCACGCACGCCGATGCGACGGCCTTCGCGAACGACTGGGTGCTGGTGCACGAAATGGTCCACACCGCGCTGCCCGATCTTCCGCGCCGCGCCCTCTGGCTGCAGGAGGGCAATGCCACCTACGTGGAACCCGTCGCTCGGGCGCAGGCTGGCCAACTGACCGAGGAGGATGTCTGGCGGCAGGCTGTCGCCGGCATGCCCGGCGGCGAGCCTCGACCGGGCGATGGAGGAATGGATGGCACCCGCGCGCATAACCGCCTCTATTGGGGCGGTGCGACCTTCTGGCTACGCGCCGAGGTCGAGATCGCGCTGAGGACGTCCGGCAGGAAGATGCTTCGTGACGCGATGCGCGGAATGAACCGCGCGAGCGGCGGCAACGCCGCGACCTGGACACCCGAGCAGTTGATGGCAGCGGGCGATGCCGCCACCGGCGTGGACATTCTGGCGGGGCTTTACGAAGCCTTCGCGCACCGTCGCGTCGGTACCGACCTCCCGACGCTCTTCTCGCGCCTGGGCGTGATCGCCCGACCCGATGGGTCGGTCCGTCTCGACGATCGGGCGGAGCTCGCCTGGCTCCGGCGGAGGATCTGCATTCCGTCCTGAACGCGCGGGGCACATGAAGCTCGCGCGAAATCGCCTGCCATGCCCGCGATGCGGCTGATCCCGGTGTTACGCGCGCCTGCGCCTGCATCGCCGGGAACGACAACGGCAGGACTCAAGCCGGAATCGGTGGAGTGCTGGATCAGATCGGCACATTAACTTTATCGATAAATTGGAACGGCATCTGTTACTTCGTTAAATGGACATCCTCCGGGGGGAATGGAGGTGGGCATGAACATTTACTCGGGGACATACCCTTTGTTCGCGTCAGCATCGGACGCCATAAGGGATATGGCGACCCACGCCCCCCATGCCATCGCGATCGAGGCGGCCAAGACGCATGTAAGCTATGGCGAGCTCCACGATCGGGCCTACACGATCGCCGGTCACCTCCACGCCCTTCACGCCATGCCGGGCAGTGTGGTCGCCGTCTGCCTTCCGCGATCCGCCGATCAGATCGCGGCACTGCTCGGCTGCTGGTGGGCCGGGGCCGCCTATCTTCCACTCGACCCTGCCTGGCCCGCCGCACGGCTCGCCTCGCTGATCGAGGACGCGCGCTGTTCGGCCCTGATCGCGCACGCGCCCCTCGGTCACCGGATCGCCGGCGCCGTGCCGCTCATCCAGCCGGGCGATGCGGCGCCCGGCGTCGACATCATCCCGACGGCACGTTCGGCGGACGATCTCGCCTATGTCATCTTCACCTCGGGATCGACCGGCAAACCCAAGGCGGTGGAGGTTACGCACGGCAACCTCGCCGCATTGATCGACTGGCATCGCAACGCATTCTCGGTGGGTGAAGCCACGCGAACGAGCCACCTTGCCGGACTCGGGTTCGACGCTGCCGCGTGGGAGGTCTGGCCCACCCTGGCCTCGGGTGGCATTCTCGCACTGGCCGATGACGCGACTCGCGCCGATGCGACCGCACTTCGCGACTGGCTGGTGGCGAAGCGGATCGAGGTCGCCTTCGCTCCCACAGCACTCGCGGAGCCGATGGCGCGCTCGCCGTGGCCCGCAGATGCGGCGCTGCGCGTCCTGCTGACCGGCGCCGACAGGCTGACGGTCCGGCCGCTGCCCGGTCAGCCGTTCGCGTTCATCAACAATTACGGCCCGACCGAAAGCACCGTCGTCGCCACCTCCGGCGTGGTTGCGTCGAAGGGCGACGCTATCCCCTCCATCGGCCACCCCATCGCCGGCACGCGCATCCACCTGCTGGACGCCGACGGTAACGAGGCCAAGGAAGGCGAGATCGCCATCGGCGGCGCGCAGGTCGCGCGCGGCTACCGCGGCGATCCGGCGCTGACCGCAGCGCGGTTCGTCGATCATGCGACGCTCGGGCGGCTCTACCTCACCGGCGATCTGGGTGCCTGGCTCGCCGACGGTGAACTCGCCTTTCGGGGCCGCGCAGATCAGCAGATCAAGGTGCGCGGCCACCGTATCGAACCCGCCGAAATCGTCGCCGCCCTCAACCGCCTCGAAGCCGTGTCGGCCAGCATGGTCGTCACGCACAAGGGCGAGCTCGTCGCCTATGTGGTGCCGGCGGAAGGCCAGGAGCCGACCGCGCGCGATCTTCGCGCCGACCTGACGAATGTCCTGCCGGACTATATGGTGCCGGGCCGCTTCGTCCGCCTCGCCACTCTGCCGCTCAATTCCAGCGGCAAGCTGGATCGCACGGCGCTGCCCGATCCCATCGCCCATGCCATGGCCGAGACAATTGGGGGCCGCGCGCCCTCCACTCCCACCGAGGCGCGGCTGCTGGAGATCGTCTGCAGCGTCATCGAGCGTACCGATATCGGTGTCGATGAGGATTTCTTCCTGCTTGGCGGCCACTCGCTGCTCGGGACGCAGGTGGTGGTCCGCGCCCGCGACGCCTTCGGGGTGGAGTTGAGCCTCTTCCACCTGTTCGAGGGCCGGACCGTCGAAACCCTCGCCGAGACGGTCGAGCGCCTGATCATCGAAAAACTGGACAGCATGAGCGCGGAGGACATCCAGCGGATGGCGGCGCTCTGATGGCCAGCCGGCCCGCGTCCGACCCGTCGCTCAGCCTGTTCCGCCTGCTCGATCCGGAGGTGCTGGCCGATCCCTATCCCTTCTACGCGCGCCTTCGTACCGAGGCACCGGTCTATTGGGATCCGTATCTGCACAGCTGGGTCGTCACCCGCTATGCCGATGTGCTGACCGTGCTGCAGACCTTCTCGGCGGATCGCACCCCCTCGCCCGATCACATGCGCGCGCTCGGTCTGGGCGAGATCGAGCCGATCGCGGCGGTGATGGTCAGGCAGATGCTGTTCATGGACGCGCCGGCCCATACCCACCTGCGCAAGCTCTGCTCGACCGCCTTCACGCCGCGCCGGATCGAACTGCTGGAAGAGCGGATCGAGACCATCGCCGACGATCTGATCGACAAGGTCATCGCCAGTGGATCGATGGATGTCATCGGCGATTTCGCCGCACCCTTCCCGGCGATCGTCACCGCCCACCTGCTCGGCGTACCGGCGGAAGACCATGCCCAGCTCAAGGCCTGGTCGGCCGATTTCGCCGAGATGCTCGGCAACTTCCAGCACAATCCCGAGCGCATCAAGCAGGTGTTGAAGAGCGTCGCGGAGATGGCCGCCTATTTCCGCAGCGCCATCCGCGAGGAGCGGCGAAAGCTCGGCGACGGGCTGATCCGGTCGCTTGTCGAGGCCGAGGTGGATGGCGCGCGTCTTTCCGAAGAGGAGGTGATCGCCAACGTCATCGTCACGATGGTCGGCGGCCAGGAGACCACCACCAACCTGATCGGCAACGGCCTGCTCACCCTGCTGCGCCAGCCCGACCGCCTCGCCCAGATGCGCGACCGGCCGGAGATCGCCGGCACCGCGATCGAGGAGCTGCTCCGCTACGAGACGCCAAGCCAGCATACCGGGCGCATCTGCCCGCGCGACACGGTGATCGGCGGCACCCTGATCCCCAAGGGCGCGGCGGTGATGGCGGTGATGGCGGCGGGCAATCGCGATCCCGATCGCTTCGCCGATCCGGACCGGCTCGATCTGGAGCGGCAGGACAATCGCCATCTCGCCTTCGGCTGGGCGGCGCATTTCTGCTTCGGCGCGCCGCTTGCGCGGATGGAGGGGCGGATCGCCTTCGCCGCGTTGCTCAAGCGCCTGCCCAACCTCGCGCTCGGCGAGGGCAGGCTCGGCTGGCGCGCCAATCTCGGCCTGCGCGGGCTGACCAAGCTGCCGGTGACCTTCCATGACTGAGGTCGATCCCGCCGAGCTTCGCCGTCAGCTGATGCAGCGGATGCTGCGCGGCGAGCTGGCGCCCGCCGCCGTGGCGCCGGTCATCGGCCCGCGCGATCCGAGCGTTCCGGTGCACCTGACCGCCGAGCAGAGCCAGCTCTGGCTGCACGCGCAGATGGCGCCGGACATGCCGCTCTACAACGAGTCGATCACGATTCATCGGCTCGGCCGCTACGATCATGCGGCGCTGGAGCGGGCACTAACCGAGATCGTGCGGCGCCATGCCATCTGGCGCACCGCGTTCGTCGAGCAGGACGGCGAGCTGGTCCACCGGATCGCGCCGGACCTCGCCATCGCCTTGCCGTTGATCGACATCAGCCACCTGCCCGAAGCAGAACGCGATACCGAAGCGCGCCGTCTCGCCACCGAGGATGCGCGCGCGCCGATCCCGCTCGACACCGCGCCGCTGTTCCGTACCCGCGTGGTGAAACTGGGCGAGGAAGAGCATCGCCTCTACCTCACGCTCCACCACATCATCTTCGACGGCGTCTCGATATATCGCACGCTGATGCCCGAACTGGCGGCGCTGGTCGCGGCGTTCGAGGCGGGGCGGCCCTCCCCGCTCGCCGAGCCGGCGCTGCAATATGCCGATTATGCCGCCTGGCAGCAGCGGGTGAGCGATGAGCAGGCTTATGGTCGTCAGCTGGCCTATTGGCGCGATGCGCTCGTCCAGCCCCTGCCTCGGCTGGAGGTCGCGGGAGACCGGCCGCGCCCGGCGCTGCCCACCCACGCCGGATCGATGGAGGTGTTCGAGCTTTCCGAACCGCTGGTCGATGCGCTGAAGGGCATCGCACGGGCCGGCAACGCCACGCTCTACATGGTGCTGCTCGCCGCCTACAAGGTGATGCTGTTCCGCTATACCGGCGACACCGACATCATCGTCGGCGGCGTGACGGACACGCGCCAGCGGCAGGAATTGCAGCCGCTGATGGGCTATTTCCTCAACACGATGGCGCTGCGCAGCCAGCCGCAAGGCGCGACCCCATTCCGGGACTATCTGACGCAGGTGAAGGCCAGCGTGATCGGCGCGCTCGGCGCCCGCGACATCCCCTTCGATCGGCTCGTCCGCGCGCTCGACATCAAGCGCGGCACCGGCACGCACCCCTTGTTCAACACGCTCTTCTCGATCGAGCCGCCGGTCGATCCCTTCCCCGCAGGGTGGGATCTCACCCAGATGGACGTCGTCGTCGGCGCGGCGAAATACGATCTCTACCTGGAACTGGACGAGCGGCCCGGCGGCATGGCCGGCCGGTTCCTCTATTCGAGCGAGCTGTACGATCCCGCCACGATCCGACGGATGATCGGACACTGGACGACGTTGCTGGAGGGCGTCGCCGCCGATCCCGCCACGCCGCTCGGCCGGTTGCCGATGCTGTCCGAGAGCGAACGGCAGGCGCTCGTTTCCGATCGCAACGATACGGCGCAGGCACTCCCTCACGGCAACGTCGTCGACTGGTTCGCCGAGCGCGTGGCCGAGATGCCCGAAGCGATCGCGATCCGGCAGGACGGCGAGGCATGGAACTACGCCGATCTTGCCCGCCGCTCCGACACGATCGCCGCGCGGCTGGCGACAGAGGGTGTCGCAACCGGCGATCTCGTCGGCCTGTCGCTCAACCGCTCGCCGTGGATGGTCGCGGCGATGCTCGGCGTGCTGAAGGCGGGCGCCGCCTATCTGCCGCTTGATCCCGGCTTTCCGCCCGCCCGCCTCGCGATGATCGCTGGCGACGCGGCACCGGCGCTGGTGCTGGTCGAGGCCGGCACCGAGGGCGCGATCCCGGCGGACGCGGCGCGGCGGCTTCGCCTCGATCGCGGCTGGCCCGACGCATCCTTCGCACCGCTCGCGCACGACGGCGAGGCGCTGGCCTACGTCCTTTACACGTCGGGTTCGACCGGCCGGCCCAAGGGTGTCGAGATCCCGCACGCCGCGCTCGCCAACCTGCTGATGGCGATGCAGGAGCGGCCCGGCTTCGCGCGCGGCGAGACCTTGCTGGCGATCACCACCCTCTCCTTCGACATCGCCGCGCTGGAACTGTGGCTGCCGCTCGTCTCGGGCGGCACGATCGCGCTGGCCTCGCGCGACACCGCGATCGACATGACCGCACTCGCCGATCTGATCGCCGAGGTGCGCCCCGCCGTCCTGCAGGCGACGCCCGCCACCTGGCGCGGGCTGATCGAGGCCGGCTGGCGGGGGGATCCGGCCCTGCGGGTCCTGTGCGGCGGCGAGGCGCTGCCTCGCGCTCTGGCCGACCAGCTGCTCGCCCGCGCAGGGCAGGTCTGGAACATGTACGGGCCGACCGAGACGACGATCTGGTCCACCCTCGCCCGCATCGAGGCGGACGGCGCGATCCCGATCGGCCGGCCGATCGCCAACACGCAGATCCGTATCCTCGACGCCCAAGGCAACGATCTGCCTTCGGGCGCGATCGGCGAACTGCTGATCGGCGGGCGGGGTGTCGCCCACGGCTATCGCGGCCGGCCGGACCTGACGGAACAGCGTTTCGTCGATCATGGCGGCGAGCGCCTCTACCGCACCGGCGACCTCGCACGCTGGCGATCGGACGGACAGCTCGAATGTCTCGGCCGGGTCGATCACGAGGAGAAGATCCGGGGCTTCCGTGTCGCGATCGAGGAGGTCGAAGGCGCGCTCGCGGCGCTGCCGGGCATCGCCGGCGCCGCCGTGCGCGCCTGGCCCGATCCATCCGGCGAGCGCGGACTGGCGGGCTATGTCGTCGGCGAAGGCACGGTGGACGCATGGCGCGAGGCGCTGGCCGCGACCCTGCCCGATTACATGATTCCGACGCGCTTCGTGGTTCTGGACACGCTGCCGCTCACCCCCAACGGCAAGGTCGATCGCGGCGCGCTGCCCGAACCCGGCGCCGCTACCGGAAGCAAGGGCGCGCCGCCGGCGACGTCCGAAGAGGAGGCGCTGGCGGCGATCTGGCGCACGGTGCTGAAGGTCGAAACGGTGTCGCGCGACGACGATTTCTTCGATCTCGGCGGCCATTCGCTGCTGGTCGCGCGCCTGCTCCGCCGGATCGAGGCGGATCATGGCATCCGCCTGCCGATGGCATCGCTGTTCCGCGCCTCGCGCCTGTTCGAGATGGCCGAGCTGGTCGCCGCCGGGCAGGATCGGGAATCTCCGGTCATCGCTCCCATCCAGCCGCGCGGCACCGCAACGCCGATCCTGTGGCTCGACGGAGGCTCCACCTTCCGCCCCCTGGCCGAACGGCTGGGGACGGATCAGCCGTTCTTCGGCGTGTCGGTGGATGTGGTGCTGGAGGCCGCAGGCGGCTGCCCGCCTGATCTGGAGGACGCCGCCCGCCTGATGGTCGCCGCGATGCGGGATGCGCAACCCGATGGTCCCTATCGGATCGGCGGCTGGTGCACGTCCGGTATCCTGGCCTTCGCCGTCGCCTCGCGTCTGCGCGACGAGGGCGAGCATGTCGAACGGCTGATGCTGATCCACGCCTTCCACCCGGTGAAAGCGCGCAGCATCGGCGCGGTGCGCTTCTTCCTCAGCAAATTGCGCTTCCATATCGGCACGTCGCTTCAGCAGCCCAAGGGTCGTCGCTGGCGCTATTTCTGCGCGCGGCTCCAGGGCATGTCCGATGCGGCGGCGCTGGCCGGCGGGCGCGAGGCGGTGCTCCAACCCATGTTGCGATCGAAGCTGGATCAGGCCGCGCTCCGCTACACGCCGCGTCCTTATGGTGGCAACGTGATGCTGTTCCAGCCGGCCGAGCATCCCGACGTACTCGATTTCTTCGAGGATTGGCGCGCGGATGTGACCGGAGATTTCCAGGCCCTCACCATTCCGGGCGGGCATCGCACGATGCTGGAACCCCCTTTCGTCGATATCCTCGCGGATGCGTTGCGGCCGGTGCTGGAGCACCGGCGCGAACCGGCGCGCCGCTCCGCCTCTGCCTGACGGCATGGCCGAGATCACGCTCCACACCATAACGCTCGATCCCGGCGAGGAGGAGATCGCACGACTGGCCGCGCTGATCGATGGTGGGGAACGGCAGCGGGCAGGCCAATTCCGTTTTGAACGTGATCGTCGACGCTTCATCGTTCGCCGCGCGCGCCTGCGCGAAATCCTCGGTGAACGGATCGGCGCCCCCCCCGCACGCCTGCGGTTCGAGGCCGGGTCGCACGGGAAACCCCGCCTGCCGGGGCACCCCTGCCATTTCAGCGCGTCGCATTCGGGTGAACGAATGCTCGTCGCGGTCGGAAGCCAGGAAGTTGGCTGCGACATCGAAAGGATCGTTCCCGATCTCGATTGGCAGCCGATCGCGGGGCGTTTCTTCACACCCATCGAACAGCAGGCCTTGCTGTCCGCGCCAAACGGATTGCGGAGCTTCTTCCGGTGCTGGACCCGGAAGGAGGCCTTCGTAAAGGCTCTGGGCCTTGGACTGTCCTATCCACTGGACAGCTTCGACGTGACGATTGGCGAAGACGCCCGAATTCTCCGTGGCGGCCATGGCCTGGCGCTCTTCGGCGGATGGATCGCGGACGGCTACGCATTCGCGGTTGCCTGCGCCAGCAACGTTGCGATCACCCGAGGTACAGGCTGGTGAAAAGCCTTACGGGCGCCGCTGAAGCCTTTTCGATTTCGAGATCGAGAGGATAACCCCGGTCAGTGAAGCCCGTCCACCACAACTGCAACAGCATACGCCAGGCAACCCTCAACCGAGGGTCGCGGCGAGAATATTGCCGATGATCGCGAGCAGGGTCAGCAATATCACGGCCATCGACAGCGCGATGGCGAACTCCCGCATTCTCATACACAGTTCGCACCCCTTGCCGTGATCGGGACGCCGCGCGCGCGACAATCCCGCAACGGGTTCTGCCAAAATCTTTTGGCCGGAACGGGCGACCCGATTCCCGGCTTCGCTATCGGGGATGTGCGGATCACCGCGATGCGTGACGTCTGAAATGCACGGAAGCGGCATGGGCCGAGGGTCGGGGGGAACGACCATGTGCAGAATTCAATGGATCAGGATGGCATGTTCTCTCGGGCTTTTCTGGAGCGGTCCGGCAATTGCGGGGCTTCCTTCGTGGGCGCTGCCGCCGGTTCACTACGGCGACATCTGCCGACGGCAGGCGCGGGGCGAAGCACGCGCGCCCGGCACGAACCGCCCCGATACGCGGATAAGCCAGATCCCCAGGGCCTCTTTCTGATGGCTCGAACCATAGTGACCATCTTTACCCCTGCGGGCTCGCGCGCCTATCTGTCGGCAGAGGCTGGCAACGCGCGGAGGATCAGGATGGCAGGGACGCTCGACGAAGCGTTCATGGCGCATCGGCCCGCGTTACTGCGCTATTTCCGCGCACGCGGTGCGGGCGACGAAGCGGACGATCTGCTTCAGGATCTCTGGATGAAGCTGTCTGCCGCAGGATCCATCGAAGCGGACGACTCGCTCGCCTATCTCTATCGCATGGCGCACAATCTGATGCTCGACCGGCGGCGGGGGGCGGTACGCCGCCGTCTGCGGGAAGAGAATTATCAGGAGGTGATCGACGACACCGACGAGACGCCGGGCGCCGAACATGTCCTCCTCGCGCGCGAGGCCTTGCAGCGGATCGAAGCCGTGCTGGCCGGGCTGGGGCCCAAGACGGAGCATATTTTCCGTCGGCATCGCGTCGAAGGAATAGCCCAGCGTGATATCGCGGCGGAGTTCGGGGTGACGCTGAGCGCCATCGAGAAGCACCTGCAGAAAGCCTATCGAGCGGTTGCCGCCGCTCAGGCCGACCTCATGAAAAACGAGGCGGACGTCAGGGTTCGGGAGGTTAAAGATGACCGGCGCTGACCCAACGCGCCAGGAAGAGGCGCTCGATTGGGCGCGTCGGATCCACGATCCGACGTTCGCCGATTGGGACGCGCATATCGCCTGGCTGGAAGCGGATCCCCGCAATACGGACGCATTCGACACCGCCCTGATCGTGATCGAGGATGCCTGCGCGGGCCTCGGCCCGGCCCGGATGCCGAAGCATGAACTGCCGGCCGTCAGGGACGCGATCAACGACAACAGCCCTGTTGCGGGCCAGCGACGCGCCTCGCGTTGGGGATTGGGGATCGGCGGCGCGATCGCAGCGGGTTTCGCAGCCGTGCTGGCGGTGCCCGCGCTGATGCACGGCGGCGCGCAGCCCTATCGCATCGAAACGACACCGGGCACCCCGCGCGACATCGCGCTGGCGGACGGCACGACGATCGCCCTGAACGGCGGCAGCATCCTCGAACTCGATCATGCCGATCCGCGGATCGCGACGCTGGTCAGCGGCGAGGCTTTCTTCCACGTCGTCCACGACGCAGCCCACCCGTTTGCGGTGCGGGCCGGCGACGGTGTCTTCCAGGATGTCGGAACGAGCTTCGATATGGTACGCGATGCGGGCGGCGTGCGTGTCGCCGTGCGCGAGGGGGCGGTGATGTACGATCCGAAGGGAGCCGCCGTGCGCCTCGAAGGGGGACAGCAGATCGCGCTCGATACGGCTGGTGCCACGATCAGACAGATCGATCCCGCTGCCGTCGGCAGCTGGCGGCAGGGACGGCTTTCCTATCGCGATGCGACCCTCGGAGAGATCGCGGCGGACCTGTCGCGATCGATCGGGAGTCCGGTGATGGCGGACGCGACGATCAAGGACCGGCGGTTCAGCGGCGTACTCATGATCGATGGCGATCGGGACAGGATGTTCCGCCGCATCGCGTCGGTCATCGACGTTCGCATTCGCCATGTGGGCAACGGCTGGCAGATGACTCCGCTCGACAAGTGAGGCGTTTTGCTCTGGCCGTCGGCCTGGCGATGGCGCCTGCGGAAAGCGCCAAAGCCGGAACCGGATTGGCGATCGATATCCCGGCCCAGCCGTTACGATCCGCCGTCGTTTCGCTCGGCACGTCGGCAAACGCCACGATCGGCATTTCCGACGCATCGCTCGGCGCCGTTGTCACCCGGCCCGTAAGGGGTCGTCTGACCGTCGCCGAGGCGCTCGCGCGGATGACGAACGGGACGGTCGCGACATTCGTGCAGGTCGACAGCCAGACCTTCCGGATCGTTCGCAAGCCTGTTCCGGCGCGCCGGCCGGGTGGCCGCCCGGTTCCCGCCCGGCCTTCGATGGGCGCAGAGCAGCCTGCAGAGATCATCGTCAGCGGGAGCAAGCGTTCCGCGCCGCTGGATGACTATCCAGGCAGCATCTCGGACGTCGATGTCGCCACCATCCGCCCCGGCACGCTGATCCATGGCTCGGAGGCGCTGGTCGACCGCGTCCCGGTCCTGACGTCCACGCACCTCGGACCCGGCCGCAACAAGCTCTTCATCCGCGGCATAGCGGATTCGAGCTTCAACGGCCCGACGCAGGCGACGGTCGGCCAGTATCTCGGCGACGTCAGGCTCACCTACAGCGCACCGGATCCGGACCTCGCGCTCTACGACGTCAAGAGCGTCGAAGTGCTGGAAGGTCCGCAGGGCACGCTCTATGGCGCCGGGTCGCTCGGCGGGGTGATCCGCCTCGAGCCGAATGCTCCGGTGCTCGATCGATGGTCAGGTGCCATCGCGGCAGGGGGCACCGCAACCGCGCACGGTGCTCCGGGCGTCGACGGCGATCTTCTCATCAACGCTCCACTGGTGACCGATCGCCTCGCGCTCCGGATGGTTGCGTATGGCTCGATCGATGGCGGCTATATCAACGATCCGGGTCGCGATCTTCGCGCCATCAATCGTACGACGACACGCGGCGGCCGCGCGACCCTCCGGTTCGCGCCCGCGTCGGACTGGACGATCGATGCGGGCGGCGTGCTGCAGTTCATCGACAGTCGCGACGGCCAATATGGGCTGCGGGGATTCCCTCCTTACGAAAGATCGAGCGTCATCGCTCAACCCTTCGACAATGATTACGCGCTCGGCAGCCTCGTCGTGCGCCACACGATGGGCAGCACCACCCTCACCTCGGCGACGTCGGTCATCTCCCATGATGTCGGCTCCACCTACGACGCCAGCCCCTCCGCCGCGGAACCGACACGCTATCAGGAAGATCACGGGATCAGCGTATTCAGCAACGAGACGCGGTTGGCCCACAGCGCGAGCAATGGCGGCGGCTGGGTGGCCGGAGTCGAACTGTTGCGCAGTTCCGACAAGCTTCGCCGGACGCTGGGTCCGGTTGGCGCGGACGCCAGCCTCACCGGCACCTCCAACACGGTGGAGGAAGCGTCCCTGTTCGGCGAAGCGACGGTGCGTTTGTTGCCACGGCTTTTCGCGACGGGTGGCGGGCGCATCGGTTTCACACGACAGACGGGCGGAGTGCTCGATTCCGGCACCGGTGACGATCATCGCCACGACGTGTCCATACTCCCCTCAGGAGGGCTGTTGTGGAAGCTCAGGCCGAAGCTGTCGCTTTTCGTGCGGTATCAGGAGGGATATCGGCCGGGCGGCCTCGCCGTGCAGGCCAGTAGCGTGCAGCGTTTCGAGGCCGACAGCGTCGCGACATGGGAAGCGGGCGTCCGGCTGGGCGATCCGGAATCGAAATTCATGGCGTCGGCCTCTCTATCCTATGCGCATTGGGAAGATATTCAGGCCGATCTCGTCGATACCAACGGGCTTCCCTTCACGACGAACATCGGATCGGGGCGCGTGGTCGGTCTGGAAATTCTGTCGAGCTGGAGGCCGTTCCGCTCGCTCAGCATCGATGGCGCGCTTTTCCTCAACGACAGCAATCTCTCCAAACCGGCGGCAGCCTTTGCGGGCGAGAAGGACGCGACGCTGCCAAACATTGCCGATCTGACCGCAAGAGCCGGGCTTGCCTGGCACGGCACGATCTTACGCCAGCCTTTCGACCTGACCGCCTCGATCAACTATGTCGGGCATTCCCGCCTGGGCGTGGGCGCCGCGCTGGATCTCAAGCAGGGAGGCTATGCGGATACCGCCCTGGGTGTCAGCATTCCCATCGGGCGATTCACCATTTCAATCGATGTCAGCAATCTGCTCGGTACGCGCGGCAACATCTTTTCATTCGGCGATCCGTTCGGTGTCGCGACGGGCGATCAGGTCACCCCGCTTCGGCCACGCAGCGTTCGGTTCGGCGGCGCCTTCGCCTTCTGATCGTGCGCCGGGATCGCCAGGCCGGCGCGCGTTCGCGGCATCAGGGGCGGACATCGAGGTCGCTCTCGGGAGCGGTTCGATACGCCGATCCCGACGTGGGAGGGGACGGGACGAGGCGAGATCGGCGATCCAGATTCCCTTGCGCCGCCGCCTGGGCTAGGTCGATGCCATGACAGGGAATCCAGCGATCGATCGGGCTTTTGAGCTGGCCAGATCCGGCTTGTATCGGAGCGTGTCGGAAATCCTCCGGCGTTTGACAATGGAGGATCGGGTGATCGTCGAATCCTACCTCCATCAGCCGGCGGCCAGACGGCAACTCATTCTCGTATGCAGCGATGCGTGGCTTTCCACCGACTAGCGCCACGGCCGGCCGCATACCGGATATTGGCCTGGAGAGGCGCCAGACTATCCGAGCAGGTCGACCAGCCCTGACCGCACCGGCGCGAGGCGCGTGCCGGCCGAGATGACGGCCTGACGCAGCATATGGCCTGCCGGGCTTTCGCGCGTGAACAGCCGCGTGATCGCATTGGTCGCGAGATACAGCGGGCGCGTTTCGCGGCGATGCCCGATCGCATAGCGCCCAAGCGCGCGCGCGACGTCGGTTTCGTCATGTAGCGCCCGCGAAAGCTCTTCGGCGAGCCGTCGCTGCCCCATCAGTCCGAAGTTGAACCCGTGGGCGGTCACGGGATGCATGCCGATCGCGGCATCCCCCGCCAGCGCCACGCGCCCCGCCGCGAACCGATCGGCGCAGGTGACGACCAGCGGATAGGCGTGTCGGGAACTCGCGATACGGACCGCACCCAGTCGCCCGGCAAGATGGCGGCAGACGTAGGCGGACAGGTCCGCATCGTCGATCCGCATCAATCGTGCCGCTTCCGCAGGCGTGACGGTCAGCACGATCGAGGACTGCCCCGGCCCGAGCGGCAATGTGGCGATGGTCAGCCCATGCGCGAACCACTCGGTCGCGATCCGGTCATGCGGCCGGTCATGAAAAACGCGGAAGACGAGCATCGTCTTGGACAGATGGCGAATCTCGGCGCCGATCCCGAAGAGGCCGCGCAGCATCGACAGGCGGGAGTCGGCCGCGATCAACGCCCTGCCCCGCATCGAGCGGCTGGAGGCGAGGTCCACGACGACGCCATCCCGCCCCTCATCCCGCGCCCCGCGCACCTCCTCTCCGGTCGAAAGTTCGATCCCCGGCCGCTCGCGCACGACATCGAACAAGGCGGTGCGGATACGAAAATTCGGCACGAGATCGCCCAGCGAGCCGCGCCCGTCGGCCGGCGACAATGCCATCGCACGCCGGCCATGACCATTCAGGACGCGCGCGGCACGAAGCGGGAATATCTCGTCGGGCGGCAGCCTCTCCCACGCCCCCAGCTCGGTGAGGATTGCCCGCGAAGTGCGGGTCAGCGCGATCTCCCGTCCGTCGAAGGCGGGGCGCGCAAGCCGATCCGGCTCCTGCCGCTCGACCAGCGCGACCGAACATCCCCGGCTCTCCAGACTGGCGGCGAGCGCAAGGCCGACCGGCCCCGCCCCGATGATGATCGCGTCGTGCATCCCCGCCCGATGCAGACGCGGCGACCCGTTCCGCTTTGACCCCGGTCAAAACTCTCCGCCCGCGCGCGCCGTAAAGCCAAACCACCATCGACTGCGCGGAAGGCAGCCCCATGACCCTGAAACGATCCGCGGCCCGTACGGGACGCGCGCTGTGGCGCAAGCAGCATCATCTCGGCCGGATGGGGCTGCGGGAACTCGTCCATGCCTTCTTCGGCCATTATGCGATCCAGGCCTATCTGTTGCTGTTCGTCGCATCGCTGATCCTGTTCGCGATGGACCCGATGGACGCCCCGCGATCGTGGGCGACGGTCAGCCTTGTCATCCTGGCCTATCCGCTCGTCTGGTACGGGCTGCATCGCTGGGTTCTCCATGCGCGATGGATGTTCAAGGTGCCTGCGCTCGCCGGTGTCTGGAAGCGCATCCATTACGACCACCATATGGACCCCGATCATCTGGAGGTGCTGCTCGGCGCGTTGCGCACGACGCTCCCCACCATCCTGCTGGTCTCGGCGCTGCCGGGCTGGCTGATCGGCGGTCCAAGCGGCGCGTTGCTGGGCTTCGCAACGGGGCTGGCGATGACCTGCTTCTACGAATTCTGCCACTGCATCCAGCATCTCGGGTACAAGCCGCGCCACCCGGCCCTCGCCGCCATGAAGGCCCGCCACATGGAACATCATTTCCATGACGAGGACGGCAATTTCGGCATCACCAACTTCGCGTGGGACAAGCTGTTCGGCACCTATTACCGCCGCCCGGAACGTCCACGGAAAAGCTCCACCGTCTTCAACCTCGGCTATGACGAGGCCATGGCGCGACGCTACCCACGCGTGTTCCAGCTGGGCAGCCGGGCGCCTTCCTCCCGCCGCCAGCGCCTGCGCGAAGGCGGCCGGTCGTGACGCCGTTCCAGCGGATCGGCGGGATCGAGGTCGTCCGCGCCCTTTCCGACGATTTCTACGATCGCATCGAGGCGGAGCCGCGCTTCGCCGAGCTGCGCGCGCTCCATGCCGACATGCAGGGCGTCCGCGCCGCCTTCGCGACATGGTTGTCGGCGTGGCTGGGCGGGCCGCCCCTGCCGCCCGATCCGCGCGGCTGCATCATGAGCCGGCACCGCGCCATGGGCTTCGGCAGGGTACCCGCCGCGCAATGGATCGCGGCGATGGAGCGGTCGCTCGCCCTGCACATCGAGGATGCCGAACTGCGCGCGTCGATGCTCGCCGCCTTCGGCCGGATGGCGGCGGCGATGCTCGTCTAGGATTTGTTTTGCCGCGATTTCCGAGTCAGCCGATGATCCCATCGGCTTTGAAATCGCTCTAGCGATAGCGATCGAACGCCGACGCGACGATCCGCATATAGGGCGCCGCACCGGGCGGGATCGTCAGCATGTCCCCGTCGATCGTGACCAGATGCCGCACGCCGAGTTGGCCGAGCCTGTCGAGCGCTGGCCGGAAGACCTGCGGATCGTGCCCATGGCGACCGGCGACAGCGGCGAGATCGACGCGCCGGTTGCACAGCAACCGCTCGATCGCCTCGGCCGTCATCCGGTCTTCCGCATCGCGCGCGACACCGCGCGCGGTCGCGAGACAGCCGGACAGCGCGACCGCGCGATACCGCCCAATATGCTTCTCGTTCTGCGCGAGCAGGCCCGGAAACTGGCTGATCGCGGAGGCGCCGAGGCCGATCACCGCCTCGCCCGGCTCATCGGTGAAGCCCTGAAAATTGCGCCTCAGCCTGCCCGCCTGACCGGCGCGAGCCAGCGCATCCGCCGGCAGCGCGAAATGATCGAAGCCGATCGCCCGATAGCCGGCCGCCACCAGCAGGTCGTGCGCTCCGCTAGCCTGCCTGAAACGGTCCGCCCCGCGCGGCAAAGCACTCGCATCGATCATCCGCTGGCGGGGCAGCAGGCGGGGATGATGGGCGTAGCCGAACAGGGCGATCCGATCCGGCCGCATCGTCAGCGTCCGCGCGATCGTATCGGCGACATCATCGATGGTCTGTGCGGGCAGACCATGGAGCAGATCGAAGTTGATCGCGGGGACGCCGGCCTCGCGCAGCTCTCGCACCACGCGCTCCACCATATCCGGGGGCTGGATGCGGTTGATCCGCGCCTGCACGTGCGGCGCGAAACATTGCACGCCGAGGCTCGCGCGCGTCACGCCCGCTGCCGCCAAGGCGCGCGCATAGCCCGCATCGGCGAGACGGGGGTCGAGCTCCACCGCGATCTCCGGCCGCTCGACGGTCGCAAAGCATGTCCGAAGCTGCCCGATCAGCGCCACCAGCATGTCGGCGGGCAGCGCATTGGGGCTGCCGCCGCCGAAATGGATCGACACCACCCGCCCCCGCATAAGCCGCGCGACCGTCTCGATCTCGGCCCGGAGCGCCGCGACATAGCGGCCGAGCCGCTCGCCCCGCCCGATCGCGCCGGTGTTACAGCCGCAATACCAGCAAATCTCCCGGCAATAAGGGATGTGGACATAGAGCGAGACCGGCATATCCGCCGGCACGCCCGCCAGCGCCGCCGCCTGATCCGATGCCCCGATGCCGTCGTGAAATTCCACCGCGGTCGGGTAGCTGGTGTAGCGCGGCACCGGTCGCTCGTAGAGTTCGGGGATATAGGCCGTCATGCGCCGAACCTGCCCCCGACGACACGATCCGTCTTTGCGCCGCGTCAATGTCGCGCCGCGCCCGCCGGCCTAGCCCCGCCTCGGTTCTGACTGAGGAGACTGACGATGCGGATCAAGATGCTGCTGCTGGGCACGGCGATGCTGGCGGGCGCGGCGGCGGCCCCGGCACGGGCGCAGGCGGCCGACGACTATCAGCACTGGATCGTGCGGCTGCGCGCCATCCGGGTGACGCCGACAGAGCGTACCGGGCCGATCGCGCCGACCTTCCCGACGGCGCACACCGCCATCACCAACGCCTACGCGCCGGAGTTGGATTTTACCTACATGGCGACGAAACATGTCGGCGCCGAGCTGATCCTCGCCACTACCAAGCACGACATCCAGGGGCGCGGCGCGCTCGACGGGCTTGGCAAGGCCGGCCACACCTGGGTGCTGCCGCCGACGCTGACGCTGCAATATCACTTCCTGCCCGACGGCCATGTCCGGCCGTATGTCGGCGCCGGCATCAACTATTCGATCTTCTATTCGGAGAAGGCGAGCGGCGCGCTGCAGAGCGCGATCGGCAGGACGAAGCTCGGCCTCAACGACAGCGTGGGCTATGCGCTGCAGGCGGGCGTCGATGTGGACATCACGCCGCGCGTGTTCGTCAACCTCGACCTCAAATATATCGACATCGACACCACCGCGCGGCTCACCACGGGCAGCCTCGTCAATCGCGAGCGCGTGCATCTCGATCCGCTGGTGCCGGGCATCGGCATCGGCATGCGCTTCTGACGACAGGAGAGGCCGGCATGGGCAGTCTGTTCCCCGGCAACTGGCACATGATCGACGAGATCGATCTGGTCGCCATGGTGGCCGATCATGCCGGTCTCTCGCGCCTGTGCGACGATCTGGAGGCGCTGGCGGATGCGCTCCCCACGCTTCCCGGCATGGAGGCCGCCGGCCGCCTGCGCGACGATCTGCTGCATTTCCTGCCGGCGCATGACGCGCGGGAGCGGCATCTCTGCCGCCGCCTGTTCGATCAGACGGCGGATGGCGGGGTGGCCAGCGCCATCGTGCATCAAATCGAGACTGGCCGCGCCGCCTGCATCGTCCAGGGGCAGGATCTGGCGACCGCCCTCGATCCCGGCGCGATGCCGACCACGGCGAACACGCTCGGTTACATGCTGCGCTGCTTCTTCCAGTCATGCCGGCAGGCGATGGCGTTCGAGGAACTGGCGATCCTCGATCTCGCCGGCGATCGCCTCACCGCGCCGGCGCGCGTGCTGCTCGTGGCGAGCCTGACGCGCCGCTGCGCCGCCTGACGCTCAGGTCTCCGCCGCCAGCCCCTGCAAATCCGCGCGCCGCAGGATCGTGACCGCCCGCCCGCCGGGCAGCGCGATGATGCCGGCCGCCTTTAGTCTGGTCATCTGGCGGCTCACCGTCTCGATGGTGAGGCCGAGCACGTCGGCGATCGCGCCGCGCGACAGCGGCAGGTCGAACGTCTGCGGGCCGCCCGGCGTTGGCCGCGCACCGCCCATCTTCTTCGCCATGTCGAGCAGGAAGCGCGCGATCCGCTCCTCGGCGGACTGGCGCGCCAGCATCAGCTGCCGCCCCCGCGCCTCGTCCAGCGTCGTCAGCGTCCGGCGGAGCAGCTCGCGCTCCAGCTCGTTGTGCCGCTCCAGCGTTTCCTCGAAGGCGGGGCGTGGGAAGACGCAGATCTCCGCCTCGCTGAGCGCCGTCACGTTGTAGTCGGTGCGCGGGGCATAGGGCCGCCCCACGAAATCGGCCGGATAGAGCAGGCCGACGGTCTGCTCCCGCCCGTCGGCGGTGGAGGCGGAGAGCTTGAACAGGCCGGAGAGGATGTTGGCGCAGCTGCGGCTCTCCTCCCCCGCCCAGGCGATCGTCTCGCCGCATCCGACCCGGCGCCTGCGGCCGATCCGGTTGAGATCGGCCAGCCCGCTGTCGTCGAGGCTGCCGCACAGCGCCACGTCGCGCACCGCGCAGCCTTCGCAAACCTGCCCGCATTCCATCGTCACGACCCCCGTTTACGCGCCGAAGCCGCCACGGCATCCCGCGACGGCTTCGTCCTTTCACGATGGGGCGGCCTATTCCCCGCGCGCCTCCGGCTCTCCTTCGGGCAGGTGGAATTCATGCCACATGCCGTTCAGAACGCCGAAGCCGACCGCCAGACCGAGCCCCAGGACCCAGGTGAAATACCACATGGAAAAATGCCTCCTATCAGTAGAAATCCGGATGGGTGGTGACGAGCCGGGTGGTCACCCGGCCGCGCATCACCCGGAACACCCAGGCCGTGTAGGCCAGCACGATCGGCAGGAAGACGCAGGTGACGAACAACATGATGCCGAGCGTCTTCTCGCTGGATGATGCGTTCCAGGCCGTCAGGCTCGAATGGGGATCGATGCTCGACGGCAGGATGTAGGGGAACATCGACAGGCCGACCGTCGCGATGATCCCCGTCGCCGACAGCGAGGAGCCGCCGAACGCCGCCCACTCGCTGCGCGTCTGGATGCCAAGCAAGGCGAGCAGCGCGCCGCCGAAACCCAGCACCGGGGCGATCAGCATCCACGGATGCAGACCGTAATTGGCGAACCACGCGCCCGGCGACGCGACACTGGTGGTGCGCAGCGGATTGGACGGGCCGAAGGGATCGGCGACACCCTCGATCCGGAAGCCGAGCTTCGCCGCCATCACGCCCCCCAGCGCGAAGAGCAGGATCGAGGCGATGCCGGCGACCGCGCCGAAGCGACGGGCGCGGGCATGAACCGGGCCATGCTCCACCTTCAGCGCCACCCAGGCCGATCCGTGCAGCACCAGCATCGCGACGGAAAGCAGGCCGGCCAGCAGCGTGAAGGGCGTGAACAGGCCGAGGAAGGCGCCCTCGTAGAAGGCCCGCAGATCGCTATCGAGGCGGAAGGGCGCACCCTGCAGCACGTTGCCCACCGCCACGCCGAACACCAGCGCGGGCACGAAGCCGCCGACGAACAATGCCCAGTCCCACCGGCTCCGCCATTTCGGGCCGGGCCTCTTGGATCGGTACTTGAACCCGACGGGCCGCAGGATCAGCGACGCCAGCACCAGGAACATGGCGAGGTAGAAGCCCGAGAAGCTGACGGCATAGACGAACGGCCAGGCCGCGAAGATCGCCCCTCCGCCAAGGATGAACCAGACCTGGTTGCCCTCCCACGTCGGGCCGACCGAGTTTATGACCATGCGACGCTCGGCATCGGTCTTCGCCACGAAGGGCAGCAGCGCCGCGGTGCCGAGATCGAAACCGTCGGTGAGCGCAAAGCCGATCAGCAGGACGCCCAGCAGCGCCCACCAGATCAGGCGCAGGATTTCATAGTCGAACATCGTCATGCCTCCTTTCAGGCGGTGATGGAGGTTGCGGGGATCGGATCGGCGAGAGGCGCCAGATCATCCTCGACCGGGCCGTGCGCGATCGTCTTCAGGATCAGCCGCACCTCGATCACGGCGAGCGTTCCGTAGAGCAGGGTGAAGCCGACGATCGTGGTGATCAGCGCGACCGGGGTGAGCGAGGAGGATGCGAGGAAGGTCGGCAGCACGCCGTCGATCGCCCAGGGCTGGCGGCCGATCTCGGCCAGCGCCCAGCCCAGCTCGATCGCGATCCACGGCAGCGGGATTGCCCACACCGCCAGCCGCAGGAACCAGCGGGTGCGGGTGTGGATCCTCAGCGAACATAATGCGAAGGCGGTGGCGAACAGCGCGATCATCGCGAAGCCGATCGCCGCCATGGTACGAAACGACCAGAACATGAAGGGCACGTCGGGCACCACGTCCCACGCCGTATCGGCGATCAGCTGCGGGCTGGCCTTGCGCGGATCGTCGACATGGCGCTTCAGCAGCAGGGCATAGCCCAGATCGCGCTTGTGCAGCTCGAACACCTGCCGCGCGGCGAGGTCGTTCGGGTTAGCCTTGAGCTTCTGCACCGCATCGTAGGCGATCACGCCCGAGGTGATCCTCTCCTGCGCCTTCAGCACCAGCTCGGACATGCCCGTCACCTGTCTGTCGAGGCTGCGGGTGGCGATCAGGCCCAGCACGTAGGGAATCTCGACCTTGTAGCGCGTCTCCCGCGCATGGACGTCGGGGATGCCGACAAGCGTCAGCCCGGCGGGGGCCGGCGCCGTGTGCCAGGCAGCCTCGATCGCGGCGAGCTTCATCTTCTGGTTGTCGGTGAGCGCATAGCCGCTCTCGTCGCCCAGCACGACGACCGACAGCGAGGACGCGAGGCCGAACGCCGCCGCCACCGTCATCGATCGCTTCGCGACCTCGGTGAAGCGCCCGCGCAGCAGCCAGAAGGCCGAAACGCCGAGCACCAGAACCGACGCGCAGACATAGCCGGCGCTGACGGTGTGGACGAACTTCGCCTGCGCGATCGGGTTGAACAGCACGGCGCCGAAATCGGTCACCTCCATGCGCATCGTATCGGGATTGAAGCTCGCGCCGGTGGGGTTCTGCATCCAGCCGTTGGCGATCAGGATCCACAGCGCCGACAGGTTGGTGCCGAGCGCGACCATGAAGGTGACGATCAGGTGGCCCAGCCTCGACAGGCGATCCCAGCCGAAGAACATCAGCCCGACGAACGTCGCTTCGAGGAAGAAGGCCATCAGCCCCTCAATGGCCAGTGGCGCCCCGAAGATGTCGCCCACATAATGCGAGAAGTAGGACCAGTTGGTGCCGAACTGGAACTCCATGGTGAGGCCGGTGGCGACGCCCAGCACGAAATTGATGCCGAACACCTTGCCCCAGAAGCGGACGGTGGTGCGCCATATCTCGCGGCCGGTCATCACATAGACCGATTCCATGATGACCAGCATGAACGACATGCCGAGCGTCAGCGGCACGAACAGGAAATGGTAGAGCGCGGTCAGCGCGAACTGCAATCGTGAGAGATCGACGACCGTCGGGTCCATATTGCGTCTCCTTCAATGCGACGCGTAATCGGGCGATGCGGCCCCCGCCTTGACGGCCGTCAAAGCGTGCGCCGCCCGTCCATGCGATGGGGGGACATGACCGCGACCGCCCTCGCCCCGTCCGAAACCCGGCGCTACCTCTCCGGCGTCGCGGGGCGGAGGTGGCCCGCGACGGCCCTGCTCCTGCTCGACACCGTGGCCGCGATCGGGTTCGCGGGCGGACTTGCCGGCGGTGTCGCCGCGATCGCCAAAGGCTCCGCCAGCCCATCTGTCTGGCTGGCGCTGATGCTCGCCTCCGGCCTCGCGCGGGGGGGCTGCGCGGTGCTGTCCGCGCGGGTGGGCGCGCGCGATGCCCGCGACGCGAAGGCCGCGCTGCGTCGTCGCATCGCCGGGGCCGCGCTGCACCAGCCGATCGGGCAAGGCGATACCGGCACGCTCACCGCCGCCGCGATCGACGAGGTGGAGGCGATCGACGGCCATGTCGCGCGCTTCCTGCCCGCCCGCCACGCAGCGACGATCGGCCCGCTGCTGGTGCTGATCGCGGCCGGGTGCGCCAGCCCGGTATCGGCCGCGATCATGGCCTTCACGCTCATCCCCTTCATCGCTGCCATGACCCTCGCGGGCGGTGCGGCGGCCGACGAGACGCGCCGGCAATTCGCCACCATGGCCGGCCTTTCCGGCCTGTTCGCCGACCGGATACGCGCTCTGCCGATCGTCCTCGCCTTCCGCGCCGAGAATACGGAAGCGGCGCGCATCGGGGACGCGGCCGGCGAAGTCGCGGACCGGACGCTCCGGGTGCTGGCGATCGCCTTCCTCTCCTCCGGCGCGCTCGAATTCTTCGCCGCGCTTTCGGTGGCGCTAGTGGCGGTCTATGCGGGGTTCGACCTGCTGGGCCTGCTGCCATTCCGGGTGCCCGAGCATCTCGATCTCGCACGCGCCTTCTTCGTGCTGGCGCTGGCGCCCGAATTCTATGCGCCGATGCGCCGACTGGCCGCCGCCTATCACGACAAGCAGATGGCGGAGGCGGCCGCCGAGCGGCTGCAGGCTCTGGAGGCCTCCGCCGAGCCGCTTGCCGCCCCGGCCTCGAAAACCGGGCAGCCTCCCGCGATCCGCTTCGACGACGTGACCATCCGCTACCCCGACACGGATCGCGACGCCGTTCACGGCTTCTCCCTCGCTGTCATGCCGGGAGAGACGGTGGCGATCATGGGGGCGTCCGGGGCCGGCAAAAGCAGCCTGCTCCACCTGCTGCTCGGCCTCGCGCCATTATCCAGCGGCACTGTCACGATCGACGGATGCGCGCTCGCTGCATCCGGCCGGCCGGATGCGGGCTGGGCGAGCCAGTCCCCGCTGATCCTCCCCGATTCGCTGCGCGAGAATATCACGCTCGCCCGGCCGGACGCCGACGAGGCCGACATCCTCGCCGCCGCATTCGCCGCCGGCCTCGCCCGCGTGCTGGACAGACGCGGCCTCGATACGGTGCTCGACGCCAGGGGCAGCGGGCTGTCCGGCGGCGAGCGGCGACGCATCGGCCTCGCCCGCGCGCTGCTCCACGACGCACCGCTCCTGCTTCTGGACGAGCCGACCGCCCATCTCGACGAAGCGTCCGAGAGCGCGCTGATCGAGACGATCATGCGGCAGGCGCGCGGCCGCACCACTCTCATCGCCACGCACAGCGCCCGGCTGGCGGCCATCGCCGATCGCGTCGTCCGACTGGAGCAACCTGCATGACGCTCCGCGATCTGATCGCCGCCGAGGCGCGGCCGGAGCGGCGGCGTTTCAGGCAGGCGGCCGCCCTTGCCGCGCTGGTCGGGGCCGCATCGAGCCTGCTGCTGGGCCTGTCCGGCTGGTTCATCACCGGGGCGGCGCTCGCGGGCCTCGCCGGGCCGATCGCGGCGCAGGGCTTCAACTATCTGCTGCCGAGCGCCGGAATCCGCCTGCTCGCCATCCTGCGCACTGGCTCGCGCTATGGCGAGCGCCTGACCGGCCATGCGGCAGCGTTGCGCACGATGGCGCGGGTACGTGGCCGTCTGTTCCTGGGCAGCGCGCGCAGCCCGGCCGCCCTCGCGCTCGGTACGGGCGAAGCGTCGAGCCGGCTGGTGCAGGATGTCGCCGCGATCGAGGCCGGGCTGGTGCGCCGGTCGACCGGCTGGGGACTGGCCGCGTCCGCCCTGAGCGGGGCAGCGCTCATCTGCCTGGGTGGGGTTATGGCGCTCGGCTCGACGATGGCGTGCCTGGCCCTTGCCATCGGTGTCTGTCGGGCCATCGCGGCGGGATCGGAGCGTCCGGCACGAACGAGCCAGCACGAAGCCGGCCTGCTCAAGCAGCAATTCGCCGAACTCGCCGGCGCCCGCGCGGAATTGCGCTGCTACGGGCTGGAGGAATGGGCCGCCCGGCGCATGGCCGACCGCAGCCGCGACTTCGGGGAGGCGCAACGCCGGCTCACCGCGCGCGCGGGCCTGTACGAAGCGGTTCTGGGTGCGACGCTCGCCCTTGCCGCGACCGGAGCGCTTTTCTTGGCGATCCCGTCCGGTGCCGCGATCGCTGCGCTGACCGCATTGGCGGCGGCCATGACGATCGACGGTGCAGCGCCTTTCGTCCGCGATATCGCCGCACGCGCCTCCGTCCGCGCCGCCGAGGCCCGCCTCGATGCGATGCTGACCCCCGCGTCGGTTCGTCTGCCGTCTCATCAGTCCACCGCCGGGCCGCTCCGGCTCGCGAGCGCGGGCCGTATCGCGCTCACCGGTCCCTCCGGTTGCGGCAAGACGACGCTGGTCGAGATGCTGATCGGCCAGCGTCCGCTGTCACCGGGCGTCGCGGCGCTCGACGGACGCGATCTCGCCGCCCTGTCCGTTCCCGAGCGACGCGCCCTGTTCGCCTGGTGCCCGCAGGATGCGATGCTGCTCACCGGCACGGTGCGCGACAATCTCCGTCTCGCGGCGCCCGGTGCCGGTGATGAGGCGCTCTGGTCGGCGCTGCACGACGCCGCGCTCGACGACCGTGTCCGGCAACTCGGCGGGTTGGACCTGTGGATCGGCGAGGACGGCATCCGCTTGTCGGGCGGCGAGCGGCGGCGGCTGGCGCTCGCCCGCGCGCTGCTGTCTCCAGCGCCGATCCTGCTGCTCGACGAACCGACCGAGGGGCTCGATGCCACGACGGAAGCGCAACTCGTCCGGCGGCTCGACGCACGGCTGGGGCGTATGCGGCAGGGCCTGCTGCTGGTCAGCCACCGCACGGCACCGCTGGCCTTGTGCGCGGCGACGTTGCTCGCCGCCTGACTGCGTAGCTTTGCGGATGCCGGAACGCGTCTAACCGCCCTAGCCTGCGTAGACCACGAAGAGGATGGAGGCTCACGATGAAGAACGTGCTGCTGCCGGTGCATGACGATGCGGGCCAGGAAGCCCGCTTGCAGGCCGCGCTGGACCTCACCCGGACGCTGGGCGGGCACCTCACCTGCCTCGCCGTCGTGGAGGCGCCCACTCTCGCCGCCGATGCGATGAGCGGCGACGCCTATGCGATCCTTAGCGAGGCCGCTCAGGCCCAGGAGGCGCCCAACGCCGGGCGACTGCGCGACCGGCTCCCCGTCGAGGATGTCGCCTGGGACTGGCAGGAGGCGATGGGCGACGTGGCGGAAAGCCTGGTCGCCGCCGCCGGCATGGCCGACGTCATCGTCGCCAGCCCGAAGATCCGCTGTTTCCCCGGCCATGCCCAGCGCGAACTCGCCGCCGACATCCTTACCCGGTGCCGCGCCCCCGTACTCGTCGTTCCGGAAGGGCATGGCGGCTTTCACGCCGACGGCCGGGCATTGGTGGCGTGGAACGGATCGGATCAGGCGGCCGCGGCGTTACGGGCGGCGACCCCGCTGCTCGGCCTCGCCAGCCGGACGATGATATTGGAGATCGACGACGGCACGGTGAAAGCCCCCGCCGAGGACGCCGCCGCCTATCTGTCCCGTCACGGCGTGAAGCCGGTGATCCGGCGTGAGCGCGGGCACCAGGCGCCGGTCGCCGCGATGCTGCGCGACGCGCTGAGGACGGGGCGGTTCGATTATGTGGTGATGGGCGCCTATTCGCGCTTCCGCATCACCGAGGCGCTTCTCGGCGGCGTGTCCCGCGATATGCTGCGGACCTGCCCCATACCGCTGTTCATGGCGCATTGACGCGAACCGCCCCGTATCGCGATGGCGGCGGGGCGCGTCATGCGCCGGCCAGCGGGCGCGTGGCGATCATCTCATGCGCGCACTCGTCCTGACGGACCGAGAAGCCCATCTCGCGCTCCAGCGCGATCGTCCCGACATTGTCGCCCGCCTCGATCGAGCGCACCGCCTTGAGGCCGCGCGCGCGCGCATGGCGGAGCAGATGATCGAGCATCGCCCAGCCGATGCCATGCCCCTTGAGATCGCTGCGTACGACCACCGCGACCTCGCCCTGGACGCCATCCTCGTCGATAGCCAGCATCGCCGTCGCAACCGCTTCGCCCTCCGCATATGCGAGAAAACTCTCCGTGCGATCGTGATCGACCCGCGTCATCGCGTGGATGCGCGCCGGGTCCACCTGCCGGATCGCGCTGAGGAAGCGGTAGCGCAGGTCTTCGGGCGACAGGGCGGCAAACAGGGCCGCCATGACCGGCTCGTCCTCCGCGACGACGGGCCGGACGTGGAGCGTCATTCCGCAGCGCGTGGGCAACGCGACGGAATGGTCTGCGGCACCTGTGACCTGCGCTTCGGGTGGTGTCTGGATCATGCCGATCTCCTTTCGGGATGCCCCACGTCTCGCGCGCGCGCCAGCACCGCGCTATTGGGGCTTTCCCGTATGGGATCGCGCGCTTGCGGCCTTTAGCGTCCGGCACGATGATGGCCGCGACACAGGCAAGAGACACCGAACCGAGGACGATGGCCGTACCCTGGCAGTTCGCCATTATTCCCCTGCTGACCACAGCTGCGGCGTTCGGCTGGCTGTTCGGGCGCCGGGCGCGCACCGCGTGCGGCCGTGCGCAGATGTCGAGCGAATTGTCGCTGTTGATCGACGGCGCCACCAACTACGCCATCTATATGCTCGACACCGGCGGGCATGTGACGATCTGGAATCGCGGCGCCGAACGGATCAAGGGATGGGCGGAGGCGGAGGTGCTCGGCCGCCACACCGCGATCTTCTATACCCCCGAGGATGCGGACAGCGGCAAGCCCGCGCGCGATCTCGCCTTCGCGACGGCGCATGGCCGGTTGGAGGAGGAAAGCTGGCGGCTGCGCAAGGACGGCAGCCGCTTCCTCGCCAGCGTCACCATCACCGCGCTCAGCGATGCGCGCGGGCGCCATGTCGGCTTCGGCAAGGTCGTCCACGACGTGACCGGGCAGCGTGCATCCGAAGCCGCGATCGAGGCGCGCGAGATGCAGCTTCGCTCGATCCTCGCGACCGTGCCCGATGCGATGGTGGTGATCGACGACCGGGGGATCATCTCCTCGTTCAGCGCGGCCGCCGAACGCCTCTTCGGCTATGCCGAGGCAGACGTGCTGGGCCGGAACATCAGCCTGCTCATGCCCCAGCCTGATCGCGACGCGCATGACGATTATCTCGCGCGCTATCTCGATACCGGCGAACGGCGGATCATCGGCACCACGCGCCGCGTCTTCGGGCTGCGGCAGGACGGATCGATCTTCCCGCTGGAATTGGCGGTGGGCGAGGCGATCGGCGGCGGGCAGCGTGTGTTCACCGGCTTCATCCGCGATCTTTCCGCGAAGGAGGAAAGCGAGGCGCGCCTCGCCGCCTTGCAGGCCGAACTGTCCCATGTCTCGCGTCTCAGCGCGATGGGCACCATGGCCTCGACGCTGGCGCACGAACTCAACCAGCCGATCGCGGCGGTGGCCAATTATGTCGAGGCCTCGATCGACCTGCTCGATGGCGAGATGGCGGATCGCACCGCGATCCTGCGCGATGCGCTGAAGGATGCTGCCGGCGAGGCGTTCCGCGCCGGCAGCATCGTGCGCCGGCTTCGCGCCTTCGTGGCGCGCGGCGAGGTGGAGAAGACGGTCGAGCCGCTGGAGCCGCTGATCGAGGATGCCAGCGCGCTCGGCCTCGCCGGCGCGGCCGAACGCGGCATCGTCGCGCGCCATCGCATCGATCCCGATGCCGGGCCGGTGCTGGCTGATCGGGTGCAGATCCAGCAGGTGCTGGTCAATCTGCTGCGCAACGCCGTGGAGGCGATGTCTGGGGGCGGCATGCTCGAAATCCGGGCGACGGGCGAGGGCGCGCAGGCCCACCTGATCGTGGCGGATGACGGCCCCGGCCTTTCGGCCGAGGTCCGCGATCGGCTGTTCGAGGCCTTTTCCAGCACCAAGCGCGACGGCATGGGCCTTGGCCTGTCCATCTGCCGCACCATCGTGGAGGCGCATGGCGGCCGCATCTGGGCCGTTTCTCCGCCGTCGGGCGGCACCGAATTCCACTTCACTCTCCCCCGCCCCGACACCGAGGACGCGGCATGACGACGCACCGGATGGTCCATCTGATCGACGACGAGGAGGCGCTGCGCCGATCGGTGGGCTTCCTGCTCAGGACATCCGGCCACGCCGTCACCACCTGGGACAGCGGCGTCGCCTTCCTGAAGGAGGCGCGTCATGCCGAGCCGGGCTGCGTGCTGCTCGACGTCCGGATGCCCGAGATGGACGGGCTGGAGGTGCAGCGGGCGATGGCCGAACGCGGCATCGCCATGCCGGTCATCATCCTCACCGGCCATGGCGACATCGGCATGGCGGTGGCGGCGATGAAGGGCGGCGCCGTCGATTTCCTCGAAAAGCCGTTCGAGAAAGCGGCGCTGCTCGCGGCGGTGAAGGCGGCCTTCCTCCGGCTCGACGGCCAGGAACAGGCGCAGGATCGCGCGCAGGACGCCCGCACGCGCATCGCCCTGCTCACCCCCCGCGAGCAGGACGTGCTGGCCGGGCTGGCCAGGGGGCTGCCCAACAAGTCGATCGCCTACGATCTCGACATCAGCCCGCGCACGGTCGAGGTGCACCGGGCCAATCTGATGACCAAGCTGGACGTATCCAGCCTGTCGGATGCGCTCCGCCTCGCCTTCGCCGCCGAGCGGGGATGAGCGTCACCTCTTCCGGGGCTGGCGATAATCCGCAGGGATGATGCCGTAGCGGCTGAGCTTGTCGTAAAAGGTCTTGCGGGGAAGATCCAACCGCTCGAGCGTCCGCTGGACGTCCCCGTCATTCAAGCGCAGTTCGTTGCGGATCGCCGCCGCCTCGAAGGCGCGGGTGCGCTCGCGCAGCGGCCTGCGCACTTCCTCGTCGTTCGCATCGTCGGGAGGCGCTCCGTCCAGGCCCAGCACAAAACTGCTCGCGACATGACGCAACTCGCGGACATTACCCGGCCAGTCATGATCCTGCAGGCGCCGGACGACCTCGTCCGTGATCGCCCGCGCGGGCCGGGCCTGACGCTCGGCCTCCTCCTGCACGAAATGCGCGAACAGCAGGGGAATATCCTCGATCCGTTCACGCAATGGCGGCATCCGCAGCCGCACGACGTCGAGCCGGTAGTGAAGATCCGCGCGCAGCCGTCCGTCGGCGATCAGCCGATCGGGGCTCTGCTTGATCGCGGCGATCACCCGGATGTCGATCGCGATCGGCTGGTCGCCGCCGATCGGCATGACCTCCCGCTCTTCCAGCACGCGCAGCATCCGGACCTGGAGCGGCAGAGGCATGGAATCGAGTTCATCGAGGAAGAGGCTTCCGCCGCTCGCCGCCGCGATCCGCCCGGTGCGCGACAGGCGGCCACCGGGAAGCGCGCCGTCCTGATGCCCGAACAGCTCGCCCTCGGCCAGCTGTTCGGGCAGCGCGCCGCTGTTGATCGCCACGAACGGCCTGCCCCGCCGTGCGCCCCAGCGGTGGAGCAAAATGGCGGCAAGCTCCTTGCCGGTGCCCGTCTCGCCCTCGATCATCACATCGACATCGGCCTGCGCGAGCTGGCGGATCGTTTCGCGCAAACGCTCCATCACCGGGCTGCGGCCGATCAGCACTTCCTCCCCCGCCTCGGCGGCCGCGGCGCGGAGCCGCCGGTTCTCGAGCGCGAGGCGCCGAGTCTCCAGCGCGCGCCGCACGCTTGCGATCAGTACGTCGCTGCCGAACGGTTTGGTCAGGAAATCCCAGGCGCCTTCCTTCAGCGCCGCCACCGCCATCGCCACCTCGCCATGGCCGGTGACGAGGATGACGGGCAGTTCGGAATCCATCGCGCGCAACGCCCGGAAAAGCTGGAGGCCGTCCATTCCCGGCATCCGCACATCGGTGACGACGATGCCGGGGAAATCGCGGTCGATCGCCGCCAGCGCCGCCTCGGCGTTCGCAAAGGGCTTGGAGCGCAGCCCGGCGAGCGCCAGCGTCTGCAGGTTGGCGGTGCGCAGATCCGCATCGTCATCGACGAAGGCGACGGTGTCGATCGTCTCGGTCATGCGCGCCTCAGGGTCAGCAGGAAGGCGGTCGTCCAGCCGGGCGGCGCATCGCCGACGTCCAGCTCTCCGCCGAATTCGCGGGCGATGTCGCGCGCGATGCCCAGGCCAAGGCCAAGGCCCGCCTCCTTGGTGGTGGCGAAAGGGGCGAACAGGTCACCGCGCGCGGCCTCCGCAATGCCCGAGCCAGTGTCGGCGATAAGGATGCGGACGGTATCGGCTTCCACATCGACGAGCAGGCCGATCCGTGGCCTTGGCTGCCCGGCAAGCGCCTCGAGGGCGTTGTGCAGCAGGTTGACGAGGATCTGCTCAAATCGGATCGGGTCGGCCAGCACGGCAACGGCCGGGACGGATACCCGCTCCAGCATCACACCCGCGCTGCGGATCAGGTGGCCGACCAGCAGCAGCGTTCCGTCGATCGCCTGATCGATCGGGACCGGGCGCAGCGTCCCGGTGCCGCGCCGGGCGTAGCTGCGCAGTTCCGCCGTGATCGTGCCGATCCGCTGCGTGAGGCCGGCGATCGCTTCCAGATTCTGCCCCGCCGTCGCCGCATCGCCGCGCGCGAGGAAGGCGGTGCCATTCTCGGCCAGCGTGCGGATCGTCGCGACGGGCTGGTTGATCTCGTGCGCCACCGCCGCGGTGATCTGCCCGATCGAGCCGAGCCGGTTGGCATGGGCGAGCGCCTCACGCGCATCGCGGAAGCGGGTCTGCGCCGCCTCCAGCTCGGCGGTGCGCGCCGCGACCTCGTCTTCCAGCACCCGCCGGAGGCTCGCCGCGAGTGCGGCGCGGCTGCTGGCGCGCAGCCACCAGCCGAGCGGTAGCAGCAGCAGCACCGCCGCGCCGATCAGGATCAGCCGCGCGGTCGCCAGATAGGCGGCGCGCACCGGCGCGAGCGGCTCGAAGACGGTCAAGCGCCAGCCGGGGACGGGAACCGGCGTGTCGGCGGCGGCGGATTGCTGAGCCCCGATATCAACCAGCGCATCGCCGGCCGCACTGATCGGCAGAGGAGCCAGCGGCGCACCGCCATATTGCCGGGTACGCCGCATCTCGGCGATCTGGGCGGTCGGCAGCGCGTGGGTGGTGCCGAAGCGCCAGCCCGGTCGATTGGTCAGCAGCACGACGCCATCGGCGCCGGTGACAATGACGGTGCCGGGCGCCGGCCCCCATCCCCGCTCGACCGCGCCGAAGACGAACTTGACGACGATGACGCCCTGGCCGCCTGCGACCCGTCGTGACAGGAACAGGCCCGGCTCGCGGCTGACCGTGCCGAGGCCGAAGAACTCGGCCGAACCGGCGCGCATCGCGCGGGTGAAATAGGGGCGGAAACTGTAATCCTGCCCGACGAAGCTGCTCGGCAGGCGCCAGTTGCTCGCCGCGATCGTCCGCCCTCGCGCATCGAGCAGGTAGACGACCGAGCTACCGAGCTCGCCGGCAATGTCTTCCAGCTTGCGGCTGGCGCGATCGCGAGCACCCGCATCACCGCCGAGCGCCGCGACAATCTCCGGCTGTTCGGCAAGCACGACCGGCAGCAGGCGGTATTTCTGCAGTTCCGATACCAGCAGCGACGCGCGCGAGGCGGCGGCGATCTGCGCGGCGCGGCGGGCCTCGTTGCGGGCCTGCTGATCCGCCCACACGTCGCCCGCCCAGGCGAGCAGGATCAGGGAGGCCAGATACAGGATCGCTGCGATGACGATACGCGGCCGTAGATCGGCGGGCACGAAGGCGAATCGAGCAGGATTGTCGTTCATCGAATGTCCGAAAAATCGCACCTCAGGCTTCATGTATGTGCGGAAATCCACACACACCAGTCAATCTCTAATCATCAACCAGCTGATTAGAGACGATATTTTTCCATCGAAATGTCGCTGGCGCCGAAAGCGAGGCGCGTTACGCTTGGCCCCGTCCCGACACACGGAGAAGATCGGGCAGTATAGAGGATACGCCTTGGCCCATTTCCCCGCCACCGGAACGCCCGCGCCCGAGAAGGCGCGTCACTGGAGCGGCCATCTCTATATCCAGGTTCTGGCGGCGATCCTGTGCGGCGCGCTGCTCGGCCATTTCGCCCCGGCGACCGGCGCGGCACTGAAGCCGCTCGGCGACGCCTTCATCGCGCTGGTGAAGATGGTGATCGCACCCGTGATCTTCCTGACCCTGGTGACGGGTATTGCCGGCATGGGGAATCTCGGCGGACTCGGCCGGGTCGTCGGCAAGGCCTTCGCCTACTTCCTGTTCTTCTCGACGCTCGCGCTGATCCTCGGGCTGATCGTGGCGCACATCGTCCAGCCGGGCGCGGGCCTGCACATACAGCCCGCCCAGCTCGATCAGAGCGCGGTGAAAAGCTATGCGAAGGCCGCGCACGACCAGACGATCACCGGCTTCCTGCTCCACGTCATTCCGACCACCCTGGTGTCGCCCCTCACCGACGGCGACATCCTGCAGACGCTGCTGATCGCGGTGCTGTTCGGCATCGCCACATCGCTGGTCGGCGAGCCGGCGCGGCCGGTGATCGAGCTGCTCGAGCGTTTCTCGGCGATCGTCTTCCGTATGGTCGGCATCCTGATGCGCGCGGCGCCGATCGGCGCGTTCGGCGCCATGGCCTTCACCGTCGGCAAGTTCGGCGTCGGCAGCCTCGCCAATCTCGCGGGGCTGGTCGCGACCTTCTACCTCACATCGCTGATCTTCGTGCTGGTGGTGCTCGGCGCGGTCGGCTGGGGCTGCGGATTCTCGATCCTGAAGCTGATCCGTTACCTTCGTTCCGAATTGCTGCTGGTGCTCGGCACCTCCTCCTCGGAAGCGGCCCTTCCTGGCCTGATCGAGAAGATGGAGGCGGCCGGCTGCGCCAAGCCGGTCGTCGGCCTCGTCGTGCCGACCGGCTACAGCTTCAACCTCGACGGCACCAACATCTACATGACGCTGGCCGCCCTGTTCATCGCGCAGGCCTGCGACGTGAACCTGACGCTGGGCCAGCAACTGCTGCTGCTCGGCGTCGCGATGCTGTCATCCAAGGGCGCGGCGGGCGTCACTGGCGCGGGCTTCATCACACTGGCCGCGACGCTCTCGATCGTGCCCGACGTACCGGTCGCCGGCATGGCGCTGATCCTCGGCGTCGATCGCTTCATGAGCGAATGCCGCAGCCTCACCAACTTCGTCGGCAACGCGGTGGCGACGATCGTCGTCGCCCGCTGGGAGAATGCGCTCGATCACGAGCGGCTGACCGCCGCGCTCGACGGGCATCCCAAGCCGCGCCGCCGCGATCCCGACATCACCAACGGAGCCGAAGCATGGACCTGAACCGGCGCGCCCTGATCGGCGCCTCCCTCGTCGCCGGCACCGCGATGAGCCTGCCCGCCCGCCTCTCCGCAGCCCCCGGCGCGGTCGAGGAGATCGATCTGTGGCCCGGCACCCCGCCCGGCCCCGGCGGCGGCCACGGCCCCGAACGGACCGGCCAGACCGGCAAGGGGATCGGCGCGGTATCCGGCATCACCCGCCCGCGCATCCGCGTCTACCGTCCGGCACGACCCAACGGCACGGCGATGCTGGTGATGGGCGGCGGCGGCTATTTCCGCATCCAGGTGGCGAACGAAAGCACGCCCACCTGCCGCTGGCTCCAGCAGATCGGCGTCACCGCGTTTGAGCTGCTCTATCGCATGCCGGGCGACGGCTGGCCGCGCGAAGCCCCGTTTGCGGACGCCCAGCGGGCGATGCGGCTGATCCGATCGCGCGCCGCCGATTTCGGCTTCGACGCGCCCAAACTCGGCGTGATCGGCTTCTCGGCCGGCGGACACCTCGCCGGCATGACCGCGGTGATGCCCGACGCCCCGCGCTATCAACCGATCGACGCGATCGACCAGCATTCGGCGCGCCCTGTCGTCGCCGGCCTGATGTACCCGGTGCTGACGCTGCGTCCGCCCTTCGACACGACGCGATCGGTGCGCGAGCTGATCGGCACGCATCCGTCGCCCGAAATGTCGGCCGAATGGTCCGTGGAGACGCACGTCTCGGGCCGCACCCCGCCGACCTTCACCGCGCAGGCCGCGGACGATCCGATCGCGCCGATCGACAACAGCCTGCTGATGTTCGACGCGCTGCGGAAGGCCGGCGTGCCGCACGAGATGCACATCTTCCAGAAGGGCGGGCATGGCTGGGGCCTCGGCGATCCGGGGTCGCTGGTCTCCGCCTGGCCGCGCCTCTTCACTGCCTTCGCCAAGGCGCAGGGACTGTTCGGCGCAACGGCGGCCGACAGACCCGATCCGGCATCGAGCGAACCCACCGACAACGACTGACACGACCGAACAGAACAGAAGGAAAAGGGGTATGAGGATTCGAATGTTCCAGCGCCTGGCGCTGGGCAGCAGCCTGTGCGCGCTGCTGACCGCCACGCCGGCACTCGCCGCCAAGGCACCCACCAATGCCGAGCTGGCCAATCTCGTGAAGGCGCAGGCGGCCGAGATCGCCGAGTTGAAACAGCGCCTCTCCGCCGTCGAGGCACGCGAGCAGCAAGCGTCGGCCACACCTGCCGCCCCGCCGGTACAGACCGCCGCGCAGGCGCAGCAGGCACGGACCGACGCCCAGATCGCCGCCGCCGCGCAGGACACCAAGGTCGACGAGGTTTCCGACCTGCAGGCCAAGGTCGCGCAGCTCGACGCGCGATCGAAACACGGCGTGAAGGTCGACTGGAAGGAGGGCGGCCCTACCTTCGAGAGCAACGACGGCTTCTTCAGCTTCCACCCGAACGGCCGCATCGTCGCGGATGTCTCGTCCACCAGCGGCTCGAGCTATCACGCGCGCAATCTCACGGGGACCGAGTTCCGCGATCTGCGCCTGGGCGCCGAGGGCAATATCGGCAAGCTCGGCTACAGCCTCGACGTCGACTTCGCGGGCAACGTGGTCTCGGTGAAAGAGGCCTATATCACCTACGAGACGAAGATCGCGGGGCTTGGCAGCAAGACCTATCTCGGCAATTCGCTCAACGATCGCTCGATCGAGGGGTCTACCGAATTGGTGTCGATCCCGTTCGCGGAGCGAAACGCGGTCGCATCGGTGGCGGTGCCGCAGATCGGCTATTTCGGCCTCGGCCTGCAGGAGCGGATCTTCGGCAGGGGCTGGCACGTCAGCGCCGCGGTGAAGGGTGGGGACAATGGCGACAATGACGGCACCCACAACGACAACATCGCCTATTTCACCCGCGCCCACGTCAACCCGATCCTGAGCAAGGACGCCTTCATCCACATCGCCGGATGGGCCTATTACGAGAATCTCAACAAGACGGTGACCTCGATCAACAAGACGAGCGCGATCGCCACCGACTTCAACGACGAGGTGCGCGTCTCGGCCAGCTCCATCTCCAACGTGAAGGCTGATAACGGCTATGGCGCCGAACTGGGCGCCGGCTGGCATTCGCTGTGGGCGTTCGGCGAATACGGCCAGCGCACGATCCGCGTCCACGGCACGGGCGAGAATATCGATCAGAAGGCTTGGAGCGCCTATGGCGGGTGGTTCATCACCGGCGAGAAGGTGCCCTACGCTTCCCGCTCCGGCGTATTCACCCGTCCCAACGTTCTGCGCCCGCTAACGCAGGGCGGCCCCGGCGCGTTCGAACTGCTCGCCCGCTACGACAAGTACGATTTCAAGGATGCGCCGCGCGGCGGCGACGGACATGCCATCACGGTCGGCGGCAACTGGTATCTCAACGACATGTTCGATCTGAAGCTGAACTATATCCGCTGGACGACCGACAATATCGTCGGAAGTTTCCCCGGCAAGGACACCGGCAATACCGTTCTCTTGCGGGGCGAAATCGTTTGGTGACGGCCAGGGAAGGCATCGAAGGCGGGATGACCGGCGGCAGAGCCGGCCCCGCTGGCTTCTGCCTCGACCTCGACCTTCACATAGCCACGATAGCAGGCTCCGCTGTCTGTCTTCACGAATTGCCTCCGCATGCGGCGGGCGCTCCCGTTCGACTTTTCTGATTCATATCGGGTATTTGGCAATCGATCAGATCGCGCCGCGTCGCTGATCCTCACTCAATTTCAGAATCCGCCGGTTGGTGATCGTTCCGGGCTGAACCCGCTCCCAGAGCGTCTCCGTGCCCTCCTCCCTGGCGCGTTGCTCGTGGCGCCTGATCCAGTTTTCCGCGCTTCGGATCCGTCCGGGGTGGATTTCGTCCAGCAGCGCGTAATCACGGGTGATGACATCGTGCTTCCACTGGTTCCAGAAGCCCGTGAAATTTTCGCGAAAGCTCATCGTGCTCTTGTCAGCCGGATCGGCATTATAGCCGGCGGGCTGCGCCGCGATGGTGGGGATCGACGCGAAATAGGTATCCAGATCGGTGTCGATATAGCGCGCCGGGTGCCCGGTCACCCGTTCGAAAGCAGCGGCCAGATCGGCGTAGCCGACATGCTCGATCGCGACCTCCAGATCCATCCCGTTGGCGCGCTCGGGATGGTCGAACAGCCAGCGGACATAATAAGCGCAATCATCAAGCGCGACATGGACTACGCGCCCCTCCCCCAGCGGCACGCGCCATGTCAGGACGCCATTCTCCATCCGCGGCGTCATCGGCGTTCCGGCCGAAAACGCCATTTCGATGTATGGGCCGCTGGTGAACAGGGCGGCGCCCATCCTGTGCCCGTTCGATCGGTTCTGGTTGAGGATCCATTCCCCGATCCGTCCCTTGCCGTCATAGTGGCCGGTGCGGAATTCCGAGCGATAACCCGCCTTTTTCAGGGTGTAGTCGAGATTGCCGTAGACGAGGAACCTCACGCCTTCCTCCAGCGCGATCTCATAGGCGCGGATCGCCCAGAACATCTCGGTCTTTTCGCCGGCGTTGAAGCCATCCAGGTTGATGAAGACACCTTCGCAGGCCCGCATTCCTTCGCGCAGCATGGCCTCATCGGCGAAGGTACCCTCGAGAAAGGACACATTCCCCATCGCCGCCAACTGGCTGGCGCGTGGCGAGCAGGAATCGCGCGTCAGGGCGAGCACCGCATAGCGGCCATCGCTGACCAGCCCTTTCACGACCGGCAGGCCCTGCGCGCCGGTGCCGCCGATCACGAAGATCCGGGAGATGTCCGACATGCTCGACTCCAAAATCGTTGATGCCGGACCACGTAACTCTTATGATAGGAGCATATCAACTCTTATTATGAGAGTTGTATTGGTTGGAGGATGGCGCGCGATATGCGGTCCAAGGGCTTCGATGGGATGGAGTGCTCGATTGCGGAGGTCATGAGCGCGCTCGGCGATCGCTGGGGGCTGCTCATCATGCGTGACCTTCTGCTCGGCCTGACCCGCTACGACGACCTGCGCCAGTCGAGCGGTATCACGAATGCGACCCTGTCGGATCGCCTGAAGTCCCTCGAGCAGACCGGGCTTGTGGAGCGCCGCCTGTATCAGACGCGACCCGACCGCTATGAGTATATTCCCAGCGCCAGGGGACGGGACATAGCCCTGCTGCTGCAGGCGATGGTGCAGATCGGCGACACATGGCGCCGAGAGCAGCGGCGTGCCCCCCCAATGCGCTTCGTCAACGCCGTTTCCGGTCATCCCCTGAGCCTGACACTGGTCGATCAGGACGAGGGCGCGAGCAGGGAGGCGCTACCGATCTCCCTTGAGGCCGGCCCCGGCGCGGATGCCCTCATGCAATGGCGCATTGCCCACGGCCGGCCCGAGCGTATCAAGCGGAAAGCGGCCCGTTCCTGATCCTTCCCCCTCGCCATCCGGAGCCTGCCATGCTGTCACACACCACGATCGGTATCCCCGACGTGCAAGCCGCCCGCCGCTTCTATGATCCCCTGCTGGACCAGCTCGGGCTCGCCCTGAAATTTTCCGAGGAGCAATGGGCGGGCTGGAAGAGCCCTGATGCGGATCGGCCCCTGTTCATCATCGCGCGCCCCTTCGACGGGGCCGCCCCCACGCGTGGAAATGGGCAGATGATCGCTTTTCTGGCCACGTCCCGGCTACAGGTCGATGCCTGCCACGATCTGGCCATGCGCAACGGCGGCACAGACGAGGGAAGGCCGGGCCTGCGCCCGGATTATCACGAGCAGTATTACGGGGCCTATTTCCGCGACCCGTTCGGGAACAAGCTCTGCGTGTGCTGCCATAACCCCGATTGAATGCGGGTCGATTTCGCCCTGTACCACATCGGATAGGCGCCGCTTCGGATGCGGCCGGCAGCTGCGCGATGTGATCGAGGTCACCTATGTCGATTTCACCCGACGCCCTCGAGATGACGACCGCGCTGCTCGACCGCATTTGCGGCATCGTTGAGACCGGCAACGACAACCGCGACAACCGCCACTCGCCCTCGAAGAGATCCTTTTGGGACGCCGATTGACACGGCGCCGGGTCGTTGAGCTGGTTTGGCGTGCGATCTCCTCGCGAACCGGAGACTCGCGCAAATCTTGCGCATAACAGACAACCGCCCGGACCTTGGGTCGGGCGGTTGCGTGTCGAACTTGGTTGCGGGGACAGGATTTGAACCTGTGACCTTCAGGTTATGAGCCTGACGAGCTACCGGGCTGCTCCACCCCGCGCCAATTTAATCCTGCCAATGCAGGTGATGTGAATGGGTTCGGATAGTTTTAGTTTAGCGCACGTATCGTAAAGCCTGGCGGCG
>NZ_JARYGZ010000002.1:300000-565543 GCF_029906645.1 Sphingomonas oryzagri | reverse complement strand
CGCGGCCCGCATGGCGGTGGCGGCGGCTTCGGCGGCCAGCGCGGCGGCGGCATGCCCGCCCAGGTGATCGGCGAAGCCAAGGGCACCGTGAAGTTCTTCAACGGCCAGAAGGGTTTCGGCTTCATCGTCCGTGACGATGGCGGCGAGGACGTGTTCGTGCACATCTCGGCGGTCGAGCAGGCGGGCCTCGCCGGCCTGGCCGAAGGTCAGCCGCTGGCGTTCACGCTCGTCGATCGCGGCGGCAAGGTTTCGGCCAGCGATCTGAAGATCGAGGGCGAACCGCTGCCGGTCGCCGAGGCGCCCCGCGCCCCGGCCCGCCAGCTCACCGGCGAGAAGGCTTCCGGCACCGTGAAGTTCTTCAACCCGATGAAGGGCTTCGGCTTCATCCAGCGCGACGACGGCCAGCCCGATGCGTTCGTGCACATCTCGGCCGTGGAACGTGCCGGCATGACCTCGCTCAACGAGGGCGACCGGCTCGAGTTCGAGCTCGAGGTCGATCGTCGCGGCAAGTACGCCGCGGTGAACCTGAGCGTCGTTCACGACTGATCCTTTCCCGGAGGGGGATGCCGAGGCCCGGCCGCGCCAACGAGCGCGGCCGGGCCTTTTGCATATGGCGCTCTTGATGCGGGGTGACCCCGTGCCCTAGCCTCCCGCCGGGGGATGCCAGGGGGCCATGCACATGATCCGTTCGTTCGTCGCGATTCTTGCGTTCGCGGGGCTGGGGGTCGCATCGCCGGCCGCCGCCGATCCTCGCACCTTGGCCGTCCCGGCCACCGCGGGCTGGAAGCACGCACTCACCGGCGTGATCCTGATGCCCGGCCTCGCCGGCTTCACCCGCGAATCGATCGGCGATTACGGCGAGGGCGAATTCGACATCGTCGCCCAATATAAGGGCGAGGGCGCGACCGACGCGACCATCTACCTCTTCCATCCCGGCATCGACAGCGTGCCCCTGTGGTTCGACCGAGCGCGCCGCGCGATCGAGCTGCGCGACATCTACGCCCTTTCACCCACCACCCAGCCCAGGGTGACCCCCTTCTCTCCGCCGGGCGGCGGCGGCGTCGCGAGCGCCCTGCGCGCGACCTACCCCCTGGGCGGGAAATCCGCCTTCGCGAGTACGTCGCTGGCGGTGATGCCGGTCGGCGACTGGCTGCTGGTCGTCCGCCTGTCGTCCTCCATGCTCGATGCCGATGCACTCGACGCGCGGATGGTGGCGCTGACCGGCGCGATCGTCCTGCCAGCCGGGATCGCCGCCGCCCCGGCGGCCGCCCCCGTCTCTCCCTGTAGCCCGGCGAAGGGATCGGCCAAGGCGCGTCAGGTCGCGCCGGACATGATGCAGGCGCTGATCATGTCGGCGGCCGCCGGTGCGGCGCGGAAGGATCGCAAGCCGGTGCCGGTCTACTGCCGGGCGGCGGAGGCCGGCGTCGAGTGGGGCGAGTATCGCATCCCCGATGGCAGCGAAGGCTATGTGCTGGCGCTGGGCGACGCCGGACGCGCGATCGGCGTCTTCGCCCAGACACCGCTGCTGGGCGGACCCCAACGGTATTCGCTGTCCTATATGGGCCTCGACCGTACGAGCTTCCTCCCCTCCTTCGACCGGCTGCCCACGCCCGAGCTGGCACTGACGGCCGCGACGCAGAGCAAACCCTATGCCGCGGTGGATACCATCGGCGATGGGAGCAACATCGTCCTCGACAGCGACCTGACGGCCAAGAAGCGCTGAGAGCGCCCTGTCGCGGTCACCCGAAATCCCCTAGCATCGTCTTGCCGGCACAGACCGGCCTGATGAGAGGCGCCTGTCCATGATGCCCACCCTGAGCGTTCTCGCCATACCCATCGTCGTCCTGCTCGTCGCCGCGCTGAAGACGTTCGGCATCAACCAGGAATATGAGCGCGCCGTCGTCTTCCGCCTCGGGCGGGTGAAGGATCCCAAGGGGCCGGGCTGGTACTGGCTGATCCCGTTCGTCGATCGCGCGGTGAAGGTGGATACCCGCACTATCACGCTGGCGCTCGACACGCAGGAGACGGTCACGCGCGACGGTGTCGCCGTCAGGGTCAACGCGGTGCTGTGGTTCCGCGCGACCAACCCGACGCGCGTCATCACCGTGGTCGAGAACTGGCAGCGCGCGGTGCTGCAGGCGGCCGAGACGGGCCTGCGCGACGCGATCGGCCAGTCCGATCTCGACCAGCTGCTCAAGGACCGTGCCGTCATCAACCAGCGGCTGATGGGGATGCTGACCAAGGCCGTGGAGCAATGGGGCGTGCTGATCGACGCGGTCGAGGTGAAGGATCTCGACATCCCCGAATCGATGCAGCGCGCCATCGCGCGGGAGGCCGAGGCGATCCGCTAGAAGCGCGCGCGCATCATCAAGGCCGAGGGCGAGAACGAAGCCGCCGCCAAGCTGGCCGAGGCGGCGGCGATGATCGGCTCCAGCACCGGTGCGCTCGAACTGCGCCGGCTGCAGACGCTGTCCGAGATCGGGGCGGAGCATAACTCCACGGTGATCGCGATGCTGCCGGTCGAGCTTCTGGAAGCAGCCAAGGCGCTTAAGGACCGCAAGGATTGACCGACCTCACCGTCAACGGTCAGCCCGTGCGCTACCGGCTGGCGCCCGAGACGCCCTTGCTGTTCGCGCTGCGAGACGTCTCCAACCTCACCGGCACCAAATATGGCTGCGGCACCGGTGAGTGCGGCGCGTGCACCGTCCATGTCGATGGCAAGGCGGTGCGATCCTGCCTAGTGCCGATCGCGCAGGTGGAAGGCACGATGGTCACCACCATCGAGGCGCTGTCGCGCGATCGCGGGCACCCCGTACAGCAGGCGATGGTGGCGGAAGGCGCGATCCAGTGCAGCTTCTGCACGCCTGGGATCGTGATGGCGGCGGCCGCAATGCTCGCCACCAGTCCGCAGCCTTCCGACGCGGACATCGCAGGGGCAATCACCCATCTGTGCCGATGCGGTGTGCAGCCCCGCCTCGTCCGCGCGATCCAGCGGGCCGCGCGCGTGGCACGGGGCGAGGAGGCGATCCTGGCCGCGCCGCCGCCGGGGATCGACCCGGCGGATGCGGCGCGTGCCATTCCGGCACTCACCGGAAAACCCTGACGACAAGCTGTCGCGTTGCTGACTAAGAAGTTCAGCGGCTCGTCAGCCGCAACGGTGCATAAGGGTCATCGTGGCGGCGCACTGTGCGCCGATGGGAATGAGAGGGTTGGCAGATGCGACTCATGATAGGCGCGCTGTTGCTGGCATCGGCTGCGGCCATGCCGGCCATGGCTCAGGATCGTCCGCAGGGCGACTGGCATCACGACGGGGGTAACCGGGGTGGCGATCGCGGCGGCAACCGCGACGGTCGCGGCGACGGCGGCAATCGAGGCGGCGGGCCGGCGCCGGCGCAGCGCGCGCCGGATCGCCCGCAGATGCCCGATCGCGGTCAGGCGCCCGACCGCCCGCAGATGCAGCGGCCCGATTTCCAGCGCCCGAACGCGCCGCAGGGTGGCCCGTCCGGCTGGCAGCAGCGCGGTGACGTCGGCCAGCGCCCCGATGGCAGAAACCCCGATGGCGGGCATCGCATCACCGGGCGGCCGGACAACGGCGTGCAGGTATGGCGCAACAACGATCGCGGCACCGCGCCGCGGCCGGACTGGAGCAACCGCCCCAACGACCGACCCGGCAACTGGAATGGCAACAATTGGGATCGCAACCGCGACGGCCGACCCGATGGCGGTCGACCCGGCGGCTGGGATCGGGGCGGCGACGGCCGTCCGGACTGGAACGGCGGCTCCAGCCGGGGTCGCGGTGGCTGGAACGACAATCGCGGAAGCTGGAACAGCGGCTGGCGCAACGATCGCCGCTACGATTGGCACAGCTGGCGCAGCAGCCATCGCGATACGTATCGCGTAGGCCGTTACCGGCCGCCGTCCGGCTATGGCTGGGGTTATCGCCGCTGGGGCATCGGCGTCAGCATCGATCCTGTCTTCTTCGCGCAGGATTACTGGATCAGCGATCCGGATTATTATCGCCTGCCGCCGGCCTACGGCAGCTATCGCTGGGTGCGCTATTATAACGACGCGCTGCTCATCGACATCTATTCGGGCGTGGTGGTCGACGAGATTCCGGACTTCTTCTGGTAAGACTCGCCGCATCAGGATCGAGCGGCCCGGCACGGACATCCGTGCCGGGCCGTTCTATTATTGGAGCACGCTTCCAAGCTGAACCATCGATAACCCGACCATTCCAAATCGGTTCATGGCCGATCGGGCAAACCCTGATTCGTCGCACGGAAGTCCAGGCCGTGCCAGGATTTGAAGAGGAGTGATCCGTCATGCGTAAGTTCATTCTGGCGTCCGCGCTCGCCGCAACTCTGGTGCCGGCATCTGCCATGGCCCAGTCCTGGGGCGAGGTGCGCCACGACAATCGCGAAATCCGTCAGGATCGCCGCGATCTGCGCGATGCCCAGTGGCGCGGCGATCGCCGTGATGCCCGCGACGCCCGCCGTGATATCCGCGACGACCGGCGCGAGCGCCGCGAGGACTGGCGCGACTATCGCCGCGCGCACCCCGATGTCTATCGCGGCCGGGCCTATGTCGGCCCGCGCGCCGGCTGGCGCTATCGCCCGGTGGCGGTGGGCCATCGCTTCGATCCGGTCTTCTACGGCCAGCGCTACTGGATCGATCCGGTCCGCTATCATCTGCGCCCGGCCGCGTCCGGCCTGCGCTGGATCCGCTACGGCAACGACGTGCTGCTGGTGAACGTCCGCACCGGCCGCGTGATCGAGGTCAACAACGGCTTCTTCTACTGAGGCCGCGTCGCCACCCCGCTCCTCCGGGCGGGGTGGTTCACTTCGCTAAGACACCTATTGCCCCGATGGCCAACCGGTCCTAGCGTCGCGCGCATCACCTTCGGAGGTTTCATGCGCTCATTCGCGATGCTGCTCGCGGCGACCCTGCTCGCCACGCCCACTTTCTGCCAGACTGCCGCCCCCGCCGCCGCACCCGAGGATGCGCGGCTGCTCAAGCTCTTCCACGACAGCGACGAGGCGATGCTCAAGCGTCAGCCGATCCAGGCGCTGGTGCGCGGCGACCTGCGCTATGCCGACCGGCTGGGCGACTTCTTCACCGATCAGGCGCAGGCCGCGAACAAGGCGGCGGACGAGAGCGACCTCAAGGCGCTCGCCACGATCGACCGAGCGAAGCTCACCCCCACCGACCAGATCGCCTATGACGTGTTCAAGTGGCAGACCGATCTCGATCTGCGCAGCTACGCGCCGGATATCCTGAAGGAGACGATCGAGCGCCCGATCGACCATTTCAACGGCATCCACATCTTCTACCCCGACATCGCCTCGGGACAGGGCGCCGCGCCGTTCAACACGGTGGCGGACTATGAAAACAACCTGAAGCGCCACCAGGACTTCATCCGCAACCTCGATGAGGCGATCGTCCGCTTCCGGCAGGGCATGAAGGACGGCATCGTCCAGCCCAAGCTGGTGGTGAACAACGTCATCGACCAGCTCGACCAGCAGATCGCCGCCGGCGTCGAGGGTTCGCCTTATTACGGGCCGGTCAAGAAATTCCCGGCCGGCATTTCCGCCGCCGATCAGGCGCGGCTGACGAAGGAATATGCCGACGCGATCCGCACCGGCATCATCCCCGCCGAGACCCGCCTGCGCGACTTCCTCAAGACCGAATATCTGCCACACGCGCGCGACACGGTCGGCCTGTCGGCGATGCCGGGCGGCGCCAAGCTCTACGCCTACCTGATCGAGAGCAACACGACGCTGCCGCTCACCGCCGAATACGTCCACAAGCTGGGCCTGTCCGAAGTGGCGCGCGACCTGAAAGAGATGGAGGTCCAGAAGGAGAAGGTCGGCTTCAAGGGCACGCTGCCGCAATTCTTCGATTATCTGCGCACCGATCCACGCTTCCAGCCCAAGAGCAAGGAGGAGCTGCGCAACGAGTACCTAGCGATCCGCGATATCGTGATGAAGCACGTGCCGGAACAGTTCAGCCTCGTGCCCAAGACCCCGCTCGATATCCGCGCGACCCCCGATTATCGCGAGAAGACCTCGGCCGGGGGCGATTACATGCAGGGCACGCCGGATGGTTCGCGGCCGGGCGTCTTCAACTACAACACCTACGATCTGCCCTCGCGCTACAATTGGGAGACCAACTCGCTCTTCCTGCACGAGGCGATCCCCGGCCACCATTTCCAGATCAGCATCGCGCAGGAGAATGCGTCGCTGCCGGCGTTCATGCGCTTCGGCGGCAACACCGCCTATGTCGAGGGCTGGGCGCTGTACGCGGAGACTTTGTGGGGGCCGATGGGGCTGGAGACCGATCCCTATCAGCGGATGGGTGGCCTGTCGGACGACATGCTGCGCGCGATGCGGCTGGTGGTCGACACCGGCATCCACGCCATGGGTTGGACGCGCGACCAGTCGATCGCCTACATGCTCGCCAATTCGCCGATGTCGAAGACCGACGCGACCGCCGAGGTGGAGCGCTACATCGCGATGCCGGGCCAGGCGCTCGCCTACAAGATCGGCCAGCTGACCATCCTGAAGGAGAAGGCCAAGGCGCAGGCGGCGCTCGGCGCCAGGTTCGATCCGCGCGCTTTCCACGCACAGGTGCTCGATACCGGCGCGCTGCCGATGAGTGTGCTGGAGAAGAAGATCGACGCCTGGATCGAGACGCAGAAGGGGAAGTGAACGCGCCTCGGGGCGCTGCGCGTCAGCTCAGCGTCCCGAATGGCAGCAATTGTTTCGCCAGCTTCGATGCGCCGGAGCCGTCGCCCGCCTGCAGCATCGGAATGATCCGCCGCGCCGCCTGCTGCATCACGCGGTCGATCGGCGTCGGCGCCTGCGCGCTCGCCGCACGCTGGGCGTAGCGGAGCGCGACCGCCGTATCCGAACTGTCCAGCTTGATCCGGATCAGCGCGGCGTAGCCTGAGAAGAAAGCGCGGTTGCCGCCGAGCGCCACCGCCTTGTCGAGCGCCGCGAAGCCCGTGGCACGGTCCGCGCCGAGGATCGTGCGGGCGAGGAAATTGCCGAGATCGCCCACCGCCGTCAGGTGCCAGCCGGCGACTGCGACCTGCGCCTCGGGATCGCGCGGATCGGCGCTCGCCAGCGACTGGAGCAGGCCATGTGCGGCCTTGGCGTCCGTTGGCGAGCGCTTGAGCTGGCCGCGATAGCCGATACCGAGCGCCTGCTGCAGCTTCGCCTCGCGATCGCCCGGCGATTTCGCGAGAATCGACTGGGATTCGGCGATCGCCTGGTCGACCAGCGCCAGTGCCTGCGACTTGTCGTGGGTGGCGAAGGCGGCGCGGATCAGCTCCTCGCGCGGCGAGGCAGCCAAAGCGGGAGCGGTGCTGACGACGGCAACGACGGTAGCGGCTACGGCAAGGCTTTGAAAACGCATGTCCTCTCCCTACGCCACCGGCGATGAAGCTGACATGAAGCATGCCGGCTCCCGCGCCGGCGGGTCGATGGCCACCCCCCGGTGGCCGCGCCGTGCGGAAACGGCGCGGCCGATGCGGTACGCCAAAAAGGCGCACGCACACCAGTCCGAAAGGGGTGGACCGCGCGCGAGAACGCGTCAGCGTCGGTTCGGTTCAGGCTTGTCGTGCGAGCGCGTCGGAAATCAGCGCACGTGTCTCCGAAACGCCATAGAGCGCGATGAACGAACCCATGCGTGGCCCCTGCGACGAGCCGAGCAGCGTCTCGTAGAGCACCTTGAACCAGTCGCGCAGGCCTTCCTTGCCATAATGCGTCTTGCCGATCTCGTAGACATGGTTCTGCAGGACGGCCGCCGGTTCCTCGTCGGCGCGGCCGGTGCCGTCATCCTCGGCGAGCAACGCGTCCAGCTCTTTCAGCGCGGCCGCCTCCTGCTCGGTCGGCGCGCGACGGCGCAGCGAATCCGCGATGAAGTCCCGAAAATAGGCGATGGCGTAGTCGAGCAGCCGGTCGAGCGCAGGATGCGTCTCGGGTGACACGTTCGCGGCGTAGCGCTGCAGGTAACGCCACAGCAGAGCCTTGTCGTCGGTCAGCGCCACGCTGACGAGGTTGAGCAGCAGCGCGAAGCTGACCGGCATATCGGCGGCCGGCACCTTGCCCAGATGGACATGATGCACCGGATTGCCGAGCTGCTGCTCGATCGGCTGGCCCGGATAGGCAGCGAGTAACTGGTAATATTCGTCCACCGCCTTGGGGATGACCGCAAAACTCAGCTGGCGCGCCTTCTTGGGCTCGCGATAGATGTAGAAAGCGAGGCTCTCGATCGGCGCGTAGGTGAGCCATTCCTCGATCGTCAGGCCGTTGCCCTTGGTCTTGGAAATCTTGGCGCCCTGCTCGTCGAGGAACAGCTCGTAGTTGAAGCCCTCGGGCGGCTTGGCGCCGAGTGCGCGGGCGATCTTGCCGGACTGGGTGACCGAATCGATCAGATCCTTACCCGCCATCTCATAATCGACGCCGAGCGCCACCCAGCGCAGCGCCCAGTCGACCTTCCACTGCGCCTTGGCCTGCCCGCCGAGCACGGACTGTTCGCGGCGCGCGCCGGTCTCGGGATCGACATAGGCGATGATACCGGCTTGCGGATCGACCACCTCGATCGGCACCTGCAGCACCTTGCCGGTCTCGGGGTGGATCGGGAAGATCGGCGAATAGGTCTTGCGCCGCTCCTCGCCCAGCGTGGGCAGCATGATGCCCATGATCGCATCGTAATTCTTCAGGATCGCGCGCAGAGTGTCGTCGAAGCGACCTTCCGGGTAGGCGGTCGAGGCGGCGAGGAATTCATAGTCGAAACCGAAGGCATCGAGGAAACTGCGCAGCCGGGCGTTGTTGTGCGCGGCGAAGCTGTCGTGCGTGCCGAACGGATCAGGCACGCGGCTGAGCGGCTGGTCGAGATAGGGCAGCAGGCTTTCGGGATTGGGCAGGTTGCCCGGCACCTTGCGCATCCCGTCCATGTCGTCCGAGAAAGCGACGAGGCGCGTCGCGGCACCACCCGTCATCTCCTCGTACGCGTTGCGCACCATCGACGTGCGCGCGACCTCGGTGAAGGTACCGATGTGCGGCAGGCCCGACGGGCCGTAGCCGGTCTGGAACAGCACGGCCTCCGCTTTCCCCTCCGGCCAGCGCTTCATCAGCTTGCGGGCCTCTTCATAGGGCCAGGCCTTGGACGCGAGAGCGGCGGTGCGGAGGGTTTCGGTGTCGGTCATAACGCTGGCGCTACTAGCCGACGCCGAGCCGTTCCGCCACCGCCCGCCGCACGGACATGATCGGGACACATCCCGCAAATCGCCCGCGACATTACCGCGCTAGACGGGACCTGCATCGAGCGCACCCCTGTCGCCCCATGCTGCACGCGCCGCGCGACCCCAATTGGCGGTGTGTGCACGGGGCCGGCCTCCCTCGGCCGGCCCCATCCCCTCATTTTCCGAAGCTGCGGAACGCCATCGCCATGCGCGCCTCGGTCGGGCTGATCACCCCGTCATGGTTCATGTCGGCCATGTCGAAGAGCTTGAGCGGGTGTTGCTCGGCCTGGTCGAGCGTCACGCGGCCGGTGCCGTCCGGATCGGCATGATCGAACCAGTGGCTGCCGACATGGGTGAAGGGATTGTCGTCCCCGCCCGCCGCAGCCTGCTTCTGGCGATAGGCCTCGAACTCCTCGCGGGTGACGATGCCGTCGTGATTGGCGTCGATCTTCTGGAACTGCGCCTTGGCCGCGGCGACCACCTCGGCGCGCGTGATCGGGCGATCGGGCAGCGCCTGCGCGGAAGCGGCGGTGGCGAACAGCGAGGCGGCAAGCAAAGCGGAAATCTTCAGCATGTCGGGAAACCTTCGAGATGACGGCGCCTCCTAGCCCGCCTTGGCTGCACCGCGGCTGAATGTGGCGTTTCCCATCCGTTCCGCAGTGCCTATAGGAACCGGGTGAGCTTCCCACTCCCTCCCCTCGCGCTTCATGCCACCCATGGCGGCATCTGGCTCGCCGAGCGCGGGCGGGGTGTGCGCGGCCTTGCGCGAGGCGAGGCGATCGCGCTCGCCGCCGAGCGACCGCTGGTGATGCTGAATGCGCCGCTGGTCGGGCAGCGGCTGGGCTATGCCGAGATCAGCGGGCTGGATCTGCTCGAACTGTTCGCCTTCGTGGCGCCGGCGCGCTTCGCGGTGCCGACGCCGGCGGGCATGGCGCGCGCGCTCGGCCTCGATCCGCCGGAGAGCGACGCGGCGGCGACGGCAACGCTGCTGGACATCGCCGACGTCATCCTCGGCACGGTCGAGCAGGATTGGCCCGAAAAGCATGGCGCCTGGGATGTCGCGCACGCGCTCGGCCGGCTGCGCTGGCCCTGGGCACAGGCGCTGATCCAGCGGATGAAGGAGCCCGAGCGACCCGAACGGGGCCTGTTCGCCAAGCTGCCCGAATGGGAGGAGGCCGCGCCGAAGCCGCAGCCTCGCACGGTCACCATCTCGGAACATGATGCGGTGGAGCGGCTCGGCCAGCTCACCGGCACGGCGTCAGAGGCGCGCGAGGGCCAGCGTCTTTACGCCGCCGCCGCGACCCATGCCTTCGCCCCGCGCGCGGGCGAGGGCAGACCGCGCGTAATGCTGGCGGAGGCCGGCACCGGCATCGGAAAGACGCTCGGCTATCTCGCGCCGACCAGCCTGTGGTCGGAACGCGCCGAGGGAACGGTATGGATCTCCACCTACACGCGCGCCCTGCAACGCCAGCTCGATCGCGAGACCGAGCGGGTCTTCCCCGATCCGGCCGAGCGCCGCCGCCGGGTGGCGGTGCGCAAGGGGCGCGAGAACTACCTCTGCCTGCTCAATCTGGAGGACGCGCTCTATGGCGGCTTCCAGGGCCGCGCGGCGGTGCTGGCGCAGCTGGTGGCACGCTGGGCGGCCTATACGCGCGACGGCGACATGGTGGGCGGCGATCTGCCCGGCTGGCTGACCACCCTCTTCCGTCGCGCCGGATCGACCGCGCTCACCGACCGGCGCGGCGAATGCGTCTATGCCGGCTGCCCGCATTACCGACGCTGCTTCATCGAGCGATCGATCCGCCGCGCCGAGGAGGCGGACATCGTCATCGCCAACCACGCGCTGGTCATGCTGCTCGCCGAACGGCGGCGCGACGAGCAGGGCGGACGGGCCTTGGGCCGCATCGTGTTCGACGAGGGCCATCACCTCCACGACGCCGCCGACACCACCTTCTCGGCCGGACTGACCGGGCAGGAGGCGATCGAGCTGCGCCGCTGGATCGTCGGCCCCGAACGCGCCTCGCGCGGGCGACGGCGCGGCCTCGCCGCAAGGCTGGCCGACGTCGTTTCCTACGACGAGGCGGGCGCCATCGCGCTCGAGGGCGTGATCGCCGGATCGCAGGCGCTGGTCGCGACCGACTGGCTGGCGCGGATCGCCGAGGGGATGCCGCTCGGCCCGATCGAGAAACTGCTCTCGGCGGTGCGCGACATCGTCATGGCGCGCGCGACGGCAGCGGATGCGGGCTACGGCATCGAGACCGAGGCGGCGGCGCTCGACGGCCCGATCGTCGAGGCGGCGGGCGATGCCTCCGCAGCATTGGAGCAGCTGATGCGCCCGATGGTGGCGCTGGGCGGCCGTCTGCTCGCGGTGCTGGAAGAGGGGCCGGACTGGCTCGACGGCCCCGCACGGGCGCGCATCGAGGGCGCGATGGCGGGGCTGCAGCTGCGTGCGCGGATGATCTCGGCGTGGCAGGCGCTGCTCGGCCGGATCGGTGGGCCGCCCGACCCCGATTTCGTCGACTGGCTGGCGGTCGATCGCGTCGAGGGGCGTGAATTCGACATCGGTATCCGCCGCCACTGGCTCGATCCCGGCCGGCCTCTGGCGGCGACGGTGCTAGCGCCCGCGCAGGGCGTATTGGTCACCTCCGCGACCCTCACCGGCCCCGGCGGCGACTGGGCGCGGGCCGAGGCGCGCACCGGCACCCGCCATCTCGATACGGCGGTCGAGCGGTTTCGCGCAAAGAGCCCGTTCGATTATGCGGCGCAGGCCGAGGTGCTGATCGTCACCGACGTGAAGCGCGGCGACATGGCGGGCCTCGCCCATGCCTATGCGCGGCTGGTCGAGGCGTCGCAGGGCGGCACGCTCGGCCTGTTCACGGCGATCTCGCGGCTGAAGGCGGTCTATGCGCGGATCGCCGATCGACTGGCGCGCGAGGGGCTGCCGCTCTATGCTCAGCATGTCGATCCGATCGACACCGGCACCCTGATCGACATCTTCCGCGACGATCCGCGCGCCTCGCTGCTCGGCACCGATGCGCTGCGCGACGGCATCGACGTGCCCGGCCATTCGCTGCGCCTCGTCGTGATGGAGCAGGTGCCGTGGCCGCGCCCCACCGTGCTCCACGCGGCACGCCGTGCGGTCGGCGGCGGATCGGCCTATGACGACGAGGTGGTGCGCGCGCGGCTGGCGCAGGCGTTCGGCCGGCTGATCCGGCGCGGCGACGATCGCGGGCGCTTCGTCCTGCTTTCCTCCGCCACGCCGTCGCGCCTGCTCGATGCCTTTCCGGCCGGCGTGCCGATCCGCCGGGTGACGCTCGACGAGGCGGTGCGATCGGTCGCCTCGGGCCTTCCCAACCCGGCCCATATCGGGCATCACGCCCCCGAATCGACCGGGAGCGGAGAGGCGGAATGAAGAGGCTCATCACCTTCCGCCACGCCAAGTCCGGCTGGGATCAGCCCGCCACCCGCGATTTCGACCGTGCGCTCAACGACAAGGGCAAGCGCGCCGCGATCACCATGGGCCGCCACATGAAATCGCTGGGCCTCGGCTTCGACGCGGTGATCGCCTCACCGGCGGTGCGGGTGGTCGAAACCCTCGACGCAATGTTCGACGGCTATGGCAAGCGCCCCGCCGTGGGGTGGGACCGCCGCGTCTATCTCGCGTCGGCCTCCAATCTGCTCGAAGTGGTGCAGGAGGCGCCGGACAGCGCCGGCACCATCCTGCTCGCCGGTCACAATCCGGGGATCGAGGAACTGGTGCTCAGCCTCTCCACCGATGCCGGCGAGGAGGAAATCCGCGCGCGCGGCGAAGTGGAGGAGAAATATCCCACCGCCAGCATCGCCGAGCTGACCTTCGAGGTCGATCGCTGGGCGGAGGTCGACGAGGGCAGCGGCCACCTCGTCCGCTTCGTGCGCCCGCGCGATATCGATCCGGCGCTGGGACCGGACCGGATCGACTGATCAGGCGGCCGCCAGCGCGTCTGCCAGCATCGCGCGGATCGCCTTCAGCTCATCGATCGGCAAGGCCGGAACGGCGGTTGCCGGGGCAGGCGGCTCCTCGCCCCCCTTGCCCGACAGCAGCTTCTGCACGCCTTTCACCGTATAGCCCTGCGTGTTGAGCAGGCCGTCGATACGGCGGACCAGCGCGACATCTTCGGGCCGGTAATAGCGCCGGTTGCCGGCCCGCGTGATCGGCTTGAGCTCCGGGAAACAGCTCTCCCAATAGCGCAGGATATGCTGCTTCACGCCGATCTCGTCCGAGACCTCGCCGATGGTGCGGAAGGCGGCTTCGGACTTTTCGGCCATCGGCTCAGTCCGCCGCCGCGATACGATCGCGCAGCATGTTGGACGCGCGGAAGGTCAGCACCCGGCGCGGCGCGATCGGCACCTCGATGCCGGTCTTCGGATTGCGGCCGACGCGCTCGCCCTTGTCGCGCAGCACGAAGGTGCCGAAGCCCGAGATCTTGACGTTCTCGCCGCCCGACATCGCCGCGCACATCAGGTCGAGCACATTCTCCACCATCGTGGCGGAATCGGCGCGCGAAAGGCCGATTTCGCGATGCACGACATCGCTCAGGTCCGCACGGGTCAAGGTCTGCAACTCGGCCAAGGCCACCCCCTCAGGTTCGATTGAGGGCGGGATCATAATACCGGTTGGGCGCCGCGCCTAGATCGTTGCGGCAGCGTGTCGCAGATCAGAGTCGGACGACCGCAGCGCCCCAGGTGAAGCCGCCGCCCATCGCCTCCAGCACCAGCAGATCGCCGGGCTTCACGCGGCCATCCTTCTTGGCGACGTCGAGCGCCAGCGGGACGGACGCGGCCGATGTGTTGGCGTGCTGATCGACCGTCACCACCACCCGATCGGGCGAGAGGTTCAGCTTCTTCGCGGTCGCATCGAGGATGCGGGCGTTGGCCTGGTGCGGGATCAGCCAGTCGATGTCGGCCGACGTGAGGTTCACCGCCTCCAGCACCTCGGTCAGCACGCTGGCGAGGTTGACGACCGCATGACGGAACACCTCGCGGCCCTTCATGCGGACCTTGCCCACCGTCTGCGTGGTGGACGGGCCGCCATCGACATAGAGCAGTTCGTTGTGGCGCCCGTCGGCATGGAGCCTGGCCGACAGCACGCCACGCGCCTCGGCGGGATTCTCGGGGCCGTCCTCGGCCTTGAGTACCACCGCACCGGCGCCGTCGCCGAACAGCACGCAGGTCGCGCGATCTTCCCAGTCGAGGATGCGGCTGAACGTCTCGGAGCCGATCACCAGCGCCGCCTTGGCGGAGCCGCCGCGGATCATGCTCTCGGCCACCGACAGCGCGTAGAGGAAGCCCGAGCAGACCGCCGCGACGTCGAACGCCACACAGTCGTCGATGCCGAGCATCGCCTGCACCTTGGTGGCCGACGACGGGAAGGTCTGGTCAGGCGTCGCGGTGGCGAGCACGATCAGGCCGATCTCGCTCGCGTCCATGCCCGCGTCGGCGAGCGCCTTGCGCGCGGCATCGGCGGCCAGGCTCGCGGTCGTCTCGCCTTCGCCCGCGATATAACGACTGCGGATGCCGGTGCGCTCGACGATCCACTCGTCCGAGGTATCGACCTGCGCGGCCAGCTCTTCGTTGGTGACGCGGCGAACGGGCAGGGCGGAGCCGGTGCCGGCAAGGATGGCGCGGACAGTCATCAGGCAGCCTGGACCGGCGTCGAGGCGGCGCGATATTCAGCCATGTCCTCGGCGATCAGGCGGTTGAGATCGTCGCGCACCAGCTTGGCGGCGACGGCGATGGCGTTGGCCACGCCCTTGGCGTCGGCGCTGCCGTGGCTCTTCACGACGATGCCGTTGAGGCCGAGGAAGACCGCGCCATTGTGGTTGTTCGGATCGAGATGGACGCGCAGCAGGTGCATCGCCGGGCGCGAGATCAGGAAGCCGACTTTCGAGCGGAGGCTTGACGAGAAGGAGCGGCGCAGCAGATCGGTGACGAAGCGCGCGGTGCCTTCGACCGCCTTCAGCGCGATATTGCCCGAAAAACCATCCGACACGACGACATCGACCGCGCCGCGATTGATCCGGTCCGCCTCGATATTGCCGACGAATTCGAGCGGCAGCGAGGGATGGGCGCGCAGCTTGGCGGCGGCCTCTTTCAGCTCGTCGGTGCCCTTCAGCTCTTCCGAGCCGATATTGAGCAACGCGGTCTTGGGCTTCTCGATATCGAGCGCGACCCGCGAATAGGCGGCACCCATCAGCGCGAACTGGACGAGATTGTTGGCATCGCACTCGGTATTGGCGCCGAGATCGAGCATGACGACATCATTGTCGCCCAACGTCGGCATGATCGCGGCGAGCGCCGGGCGATCGATGCCGGGCAGCGTGCGCAGCGCCAGCTTCGCCATCGCCATCAGCGCGCCGGTGTTGCCGGCAGAGACGGCAGCGCCGACCTCGCGCTCCTTCACCGCCTGGATGGCGAGGCCCATCGAGGTGGTCTTGGCGCGGCGGATCGCCTGGCTCGGCTTGTCGTCACCGCTGATCGCTTCGGGCGCGTGCAGGATCTCGCTGGCGGCGGCCAGCGCCTTGTGGCGCGCAAGCTCGGCCTGGATCGCGGCGTCATCGCCGACGATCAGGAAGCGAAGATCAGGAAACCGGGTGAGCGCCAGGGCGGCGCCCGCCAGCATCGTGGCCGCGCTCCCGTCTCCTCCCATCGCGTCGATGGCGATCCGCGGCGCGTCCACTCGAGCTGTCCGTTCCGTGAGGCTCAGGCCTCGACCGAGACGATCTCGCGGCCGTTATAGTGGCCGCACGCGTTGCACAGGTTGTGCGGGCGCTTCAGCTCGCCACAGTTCGGGCACTCTTGGAACGACTCCACGGAGAGCGCATGGTGGCTGCGACGCATGTTGCGCCGCGAGGGCGAGGTCTTTCGCTTGGGAACGGCCATACCGGCACCTAATCCTAGTGTTCAATGGGTGCGGGGCCGCATACCATCCGAATCGCCACGGCCAGAACGGCCGCGGACCATCAGCGGCCGGCCTCGTCGCGAAGGGCGCCCTATACCGGATTTCCGCGCTGTTGCAACCCGCCGCGTTGCGTGCGAGCGAGGGACATCGTCACGCATATTCCGGGGTTTCCCATGCTTCCCGTCACGCTCACCTTCGCCGGCGCCGCCGCGCTCATCAATCTCTGGCTCGCTTTCCGCATCGTCGCGATTCGCCGTTCGGGTAAGGTGTTGCACGGCGACGGCAACAATCCGTTGCTGCTCAGCCGGATGCGCGCGCAGTCGAACTTCGTCGAATATGCGCCGTTCGTACTGATCCTGATGGGCCTGATCGAGCTGGCCGGCGGATCGAAATCCTGGCTGTGGGGGATTGGCGCGGCGTTCACGCTGGCCCGCCTCGTCCACATGCTCGGCATGGATGCGCAGAAGATGGGCGCGATGCGCGCGGTGGGCGCGTGCCTCACCTGGGCGGTGCTGCTGACGCTGGCGGTGTGGGCGATCTGGATCGGATCGCATCCGCCGGCGGCGATCCATTACCTCTGATCAGCCGAATCGCGAATCGGCGACGAACGGGTTCGTCGCCCGCTCGGTGCCGAAGGTGGAGGTCGGGCCATGGCCCGGCACGAAGGCCACGTCGTCACCCATCGGCCACAACCGCTCGGTGATCGACGCGATCAGCGTGTCGTGGTCGCCGAGCGGGAAGTCGGTGCGGCCGATCGATCCGCGAAAGAGCACATCGCCGACGATCGCGAATCGCGACGGCTCATGGAAGAAGACGACGTGGCCCGGCGTATGCCCCGGCGTGTGGCGGACCTTGAGAGTCAGATCGCCGACCGTCACCTCGTCGCCATCCTGAAGCCAGCGATCCGGCTCGAACGGGCTGCCCTCCAGCCCGAAGCTCGCGCGATCGTCGTTGAGCCGCGCGATCCAGTAGCGATCTTCTTCCTGCGGCCCTTCGATCGGCACGCCGAGTTCCTTCGCCAGCACACCCGCCTGCCCGCAATGATCGATATGGCCGTGGGTGACGAGCAGCTTCTCGATCGTCACGCCATGCTGGGTAGCCGCCGCCTTGAGCTTGTCGAGATCGCCGCCCGGATCGACGAAGGCGCCGCGCATCGTCTTCGTGCACCACAGAAGCGTGCAGTTCTGCTGGAACGGCGTGACCGGCACGACGGCGGCGCGAAGAGGCGGGAGGGGCTTGTCCATGCCCTCCAGATGCGCATCGCGGCGTTGCCACGCAAGCCAAAGCCTTGCAGGAGGGGGCGATGCTCGATCGTTCCACCCCCTTCGTGCTGTTGGACGATGCCCGCGCCGAAGGGGCGGCGATGGCGCGCCTGTATTGCGACCCGGTCGATACGATCGCCTGCCGCGATTCCGCCAAGCTCGCCAATTGCCTGAGTGCGCTGCGATATGCGCAGGCGCACGGCCTGCACGCGGCGGGGTGGATCGCCTATGATGCGGGCGCCCTGTCGGAGCCGCCCCAGGGCGCGCCGGGCACGCCGCTCCTCTGGTTCGGCCTGTTCGAGCGCCACGAGGCCGTCGCGCCCGAACGGGTGCCAGCGCTGCTGCCCGATCCTGCCGGAGCATGGGCCGGCCCGCCGAAACCGCTGATCGACCGGGCCGCCTACACCGCGGCCTTCGACCGGGTGAAGACGTATATCGCGGCGGGCGATATCTATCAGGCGAACCTCACCTTCCAGGCGGGGATGCCGGTCGCGGGCGATCCGCTGGCGCTCTACGCCCGGATCCGGGGCGCGGCGGCGGCGGGGTGGGGCGGGATCGTGCATGACGGCACACGAACCCTGCTCAGCTTCTCGCCCGAAATGTTCGTGCGCCTCGACGGTCGCCGGATCGAGGCCCGCCCGATGAAGGGAACCGCCGCGCGCGACAGCGATCCCGCCGCCTTGGCCGAAGACCCCAAGCAGCGCGCCGAGAACCTGATGATCGTGGACCTGATCCGCAACGATCTCTCCCGCGTCGCCGCGCCGGCGAGCGTGGCGGTGCCGGAGCTGTTCGCGGTGGAGCGCTATCCGACGATCCTGCAGATGACCTCGACCGTCACCGCCGAACTGGCCGACGGCGCCGATGCGGTCTCACTGCTGGAGGCCACCTTCCCCTGCGGATCGATCACCGGCGCGCCCAAGCTGCGCGCGATGGAGATAGCCGCCGAGGTCGAGGCGGGGTCGCGCGGCCTCTACACCGGTGCGATCGGGCGGCTCGATGCGGGCGGCGACGCCGCTTTCAACGTCGCGATTCGCACCTTGGTGGTGGAGGGTGAGCGCGCGACCCTTGGTCTGGGGTCGGGTGTGGTGGCGGACAGCGAAGTCGATGCCGAGTGGGCCGAATGCCTCGCCAAGGGCGCGTTCGTTTCCGCCGCCTGCCCGCGCTTCGATCTGCTGGAAACGATGCCGTTCGATCCGCACGAGGGCTTCACCGATCTCGAGCGCCATCTCGGACGGATGAAGCGATCGGCCGACGCGCTGGGCTTCGCGTTCGATCGCCATGATTGCCGCAACGAGCTGCAGGCCGCGACCTTCCGCCTGCGCGATCCCGCCCGGATCCGCGTGCGCCTCTCTCCGACCGGCAAGGTGGCGATCGAGGTGCGCGACGCTCCCGCGGAGATCGAGGAGATCGTGGCACCGATCGTGCCACTGCCGGTCTCGTTGGACGACTTCCGCCTGCGCCACAAGACCAGCGATCGCGATTTCTACGATGCGGCGCGAGCGGGCCATGTCGAAGTGGTGTTCGCCCGGCCCGATGGCTTCCTGACCGAGGGCAGCTTCACCAATCTGTTCGTCGAGCGCGACGGCAAGCTGCTCACCCCGCCGGCGTCACGCGGCCTCCTTCCAGGCATCCTGCGCGAACGCCTGCTGGCCGATGGCGAGGCGATCGAACAGGATCTCACGGCCACCGATCTGAGCGACGGATTCTTTCTCGGCAATGCGCTCCGGGGATTGATTCGAGCGCGGTTGCCCTGAGCGGCGACATCCGTCATAGGCGCGCGCGTCTCCTCCTGCCGGAAAGCCGAACCCCCATGCGAACCACGTCGGAAGCGCTCGACCGCATCCAGCCGTCCCCCACGCTCGCCATGACCAGCCGCGTGCTGGAGCTGAAGGCGCAGGGTCTCGACATCATCGGCCTGGCCGCCGGCGAGCCGGATTTCGACACGCCCGATTACGTGAAGGACGCCGCGATTGAGGCGATTCGCGCCGGCAAGACCAAATATACCAACGTCGACGGCACCGCCGAGCTGAAGGCCGCCGTCGCCGCCAAGTTCAAGCGCGACAACGGCCTCACCTACGCAGCCAACGAGATCAGCGTGAACGTCGGTGGCAAGCACACGCTCTTCAACGCGCTGGTTGCGACCATCGACAAGGGCGACGAGGTGATCATCCCGGCGCCATACTGGGTGAGCTATCCGGACATCGTCGCCTATGCGGGCGGGACGCCGGTCATCGTCTCGGCGGGCGCGAACCAGCAGTACAAGATCCTGCCCGAGCAGCTGGAGCAGGCGATCACGCCCAAGACCCGCTGGGTGATCCTGAACTCGCCGTCCAACCCGACGGGCGCCGCCTACTCGGCCGCCGAGCTGAAGGCGCTGGGTGAAGTGCTGGAGCGCCACCCGCAGGTGATGGTGCTCACCGACGACATGTACGAGCACATCCTCTACGATGACTTCCAGTTCGCGACGATCGCACAGGTGTGCCCGTCGCTCTACGAGCGCACGCTGACGGTGAACGGCACGTCGAAGGCCTATGCGATGACCGGCTGGCGGATCGGCTTCGCGGGCGGCCCGTCCTGGCTGATCAAGGCGATGTCGAAGCTGCAGTCGCAATCGACCTCCAACCCCTGCTCGATCGCGCAGGCGGCGGCGACCGCGGCGCTGAACGGCGACCACAGCTTCCTCAAGGAGCGGAACGTCGCCTTCCAGCGTCGCCGCGATCTGGTGGTGAAGGGGCTGAACGAAGTGCCGGGCATCCATTGCCCGACGCCCGAGGGCGCCTTCTACGTCTATCCGGACGTCTCCGGTCTGATCGGCAAGACCACGCCCAAGGGCGTGAAGATCGCGGACGACGAGGCGCTGGTCGGCTATCTGCTGACCGAGGCGAAAGTCGCCCCGGTGCAGGGCGCGGCCTTCGGCCTCTCCCCGGCCTTCCGGATCAGCTACGCGACTTCGGACGCGCTGCTGACCGAGGCGTGCAACCGCATCGCCGAGGCCTGCGCCGCGCTGAAATGATGTAACCGGCATCGGGCGCGCACCGAATGAGGGGACATGCCCCTCATGAGGAGTGCGCCCATGTCCCGCATCCTGCCTTTCGCCGCCGCGCTCGCCGCCGGCGGTGCCCTGTTCTTCGGCCTCATGCCGAGCTTCGCCGCCGAAACGGCGGTGAATGCCCCCCGGCCCACCCTGATCGAGCCGGTCTCCGGCCATCGCGAGACCGCGATCTTCGCGGGCGGCTGCTTCTGGGGCGTGCAGGGCGTCTTTTCCCACGTGAAAGGCGTGATGAGCGCCACGTCCGGCTATGCCGGCGGCAAGGGATCGACCGCGCAATATGAGGATGTTTCGACCGGCACGACCGGCCACGCCGAATCGGTGAAGGTCGTGTTCGATCCGGCACGCGTGAATTACGCCGACCTGCTGCGCATCTATTTCTCGGTGGTCGCCGATCCGACCCGGCTGAACGCACAGGGGCCGGATCATGGCCCGCAATATCGCTCCGCCCTGTTCCCGCAGTCGCCCGCGCAGGCGAAGGTGGCCGAAACCTATATCGCCCAACTGACCGCCGCCCACGTCTATCCCCGCCCGATCGTGACGCGGATCGAGACGGCGCGGGGCTTCTTCCCGGCCGAATCCTATCATCAGGACTTCATGGCGAAAAATCCCGACTATCCGTACATCGTGATCAACGATCGGCCCAAGGTCGAGGCGCTGAAGCGGCTCTTTCCGATGAGCTGGAAGGCGTGACGCGTTCTCCCCTCCCGGAAAGGGAGGGGCCGGGGGTGGGTTCGCCAGTGGCAGGCATGACCTCGATCCGGAGAAGAACCCACCCCTAACCCCTCCCTTTCAGGGAGGGGGAAAGATCATGCCGCCAGCGGGAAGCGGAGCAGCCGATCGGCGAGCGGCACCAGCGCCTGCGCCGCCCGGCCGCCCAGCGCCTTGCGGATCACTGGATCGCCCGCGTCCATGCCGCCGGTGAGCGCGCCGAAGGCCGGCAGGATCAGCTTGGTCGCCGTCGCCACGAAGCAGCGCCGCGCGACATGGCGGCCCTTGAGCGTCATGCGCAGCTTGGGGTGATAATGGCCGGACAATTCGGGCCGTTGCTCGCGCGGGTCCGCCTCGTGGCGGAGCAGCAACCCGTCAACCTCCGCCTCGCCGAGCACGCGCCCGCCGCAATGATCGGCAAGGCGGACCGCGCCGATGTCATGATTGCCCGCGATCCACGTCCAGCGCGTTGATGCCGTCAGCCCGCGCAGCAGATCGCGCGTATCGTCGGCCAGCCGCTCGCAGCTCTCGGCATCGTGGAAGCTGTCACCCAGGCACCAGATTTCTCCGGCGCCGGTCCGCGCGACGAGGTCGGCCAGTTCGCGCAGTGTCGCATCCGAATCATAAGGCGGCAGCATCTGCCCGCCGCGCGCGTAGAAGCTCGCTTTCTCCAGATGCAGATCGGCGAACAGCAGGGCACGGCGCCGCTCCCAGAAGAGCGCGCCGGGCGCCAGCGCGACCAGTTCCGTGCCTGCGAACGAAAAGGGAACCATGCACCGTCGCATAGCAGGCGGGGGGGAGCGCGCAAGCCGCTTGCGACGGGTGCCTTGCTCCCTTAGCACAGCGGTGGGGAGTCAAACGGGGAGCGTAGCGATGCACACCGAAGCCGGTCCGACCTGGATGCAATATGTGATGCCGGTCATCGTCATCGCGGTGGTGATGGCGCTGCGCTGGCGGCGAATGAGCCGCGCACGGCCGCTCAAGATCGAAACGCTGTGGATCGTGCCGGCCATCTACCTGCTGATCGTCGACTTCGTCTTCTATGCCGCGCCGCCGTCGCCGATGGGCTGGCTGTGGTCCGCAGTGGCGCTGGTCTTTGGCATAGCCGGCGGCTGGTATCGCGGGCGGACGATGCAGATCACCGTCGATCCCGCGACCCACACGCTGAACCAGAAGGCCTCGCCCGCCGCCTTCCTGATCCTGATCGTGCTCGTCGTCCTGCGGAAGGCCGCCGGGGAGGAACTGGGCGGCGGCAACCCGCACAGTCCGGCCGCTTTGCTCGCCACCGACATCGGCATGGCCTTCGCACTCGGCCTCTACAGCGCGACACGGCTGGAGATGGCGCTGCGCGCGAAGCGGCTGCTGCGCGAGAGCCTGTCGAAGACCTTTAGCTGATCGCTCAGTTGGCGGGCGTCGCGCCCAGCGAATCGATCACCGCACCGACGACATCGGGCGAGGCGCTGACCAGATCCTTGCTGACATGCGCGATATGCTCGCCGGTGGCGGCGCTGTTGCCGTAGATGAAACCGTAGACCGGGTAGCGCGTGGTGCCGAGGCCCTGATTGTCGCGCCACCAGACGCGTACCTCGCTCCAGTCGTTATTCTCGCTGACATCGACCAGCGTCACGTCGCGCTCGATCTGGCCGCGCACGCCGCCGATCCGCGACCAGTTGGCGTGGCTGACCATCAGGATGCGGCTGGAGACGATCTTGCTGACGACGGCGACGTGGCCGAGCTTCATCACGCCATGCGGGCGGAAGACGAGCACCGCGCCGACCTGCGGGCGGGCGCCCTCTTCGTAGCGCTCGGCCGCCTGCTCCCACCAGGTCCAGGCATTGCCGTAGATCTGGATGCCCGACATCTGGCGGGCATAGGGCACACATTCGAGGCCCGTGCCGATGCGGCCGTCATAACTGTCCTGGGCGATCGCGGGCGTCGCGCACAGCGCCGCAAGTCCTGCGAGAGCCTTAAGCCAAAACCCCTTCACGCGCACATCCCTGGTCGATTGCTCCCCCGACCGGAGACCTGCCCTAGCCCGAATCGTGAAGAAGTGGGTTAAGCGATATGGTTAAAATCGGAGTCGCCACGCATCGCCTCGGCGACCAGTGCCTCGGCCTCGATCAGCAGCGCGTCGTCGACCGTTCCGGCGGCGACCCGCTCCCGCCCGATCAGCACCAGCACCGGCACTGCAAGCGGCGAAACACGCGCCAGATCGACATGTTCGATTCGCTCGGCGGCGGTATCGAGCAGGCGGCCGAGGCGACCGACATCGGTCATCCGCGCCTTCGCATCCGCCCAGGCGGCCTGCAAAAGCAGGTGTTCCGGCTCGTAGCGCCGCAGCACGTCATAGATCAGGTCGGTCGAGAAGGTGACCTGCCGCCCGGTCTTGCGCTTGCCGGGATGCTGGCGCTCGACGAGGCCGCCGATCACCGCAACCTCGCGGAAGGCGCGTTTCAGCAGCGCCGATTCCTGCACCCAGTCGACGAATTCATGCTCCAATATGTCGGGCGAGAAGAGCGGTCGAGGGTCGATGACGGGCTTTAACGAATAGGTCGCGATGGCATAGTCGCTGGAAACGAATCCTATCGGCTGGAGGCCCGCCGTCTCCATCCGGCGCGTGACCAGCATCCCGAGCGACTGGTGCGCATTCCAGCCCTCGAAGCTGTAGACCACCATGTAGTGCCGCCCCTCGCGCGGGAAGGTTTCGATCAGGAGCCTGTCGGGCGCGGGGAGCACCGAGCGGCGCTGCTGCATCTCCAGCCATTCGCGCACGTCGGGCGGGAAGCGGGGCCATTCCTCCGGCTCGTGGAGGAAGTGGCGGACGCGATCGGCGAGGTTGGTCGAGATCGGCATGCGCGCGCCGCCATATGTGGGGATGCGGGCGGGTTTCGCGGTGGCGCGGACGTAGAGATCCTCGCCCTTCACCCCCTCCACTTCGAGGCTCAGGCCCGAGAAGAAGAAGGTGTCGCCGGGCGCAAGGCTGGCGGCGAAGCCTTCCTCCACCTTGCCCAGCGAGCGGCCGTTCCGGAAACGGACGGTGAGCATCGCGGCTTCGACGATGATCCCGGCGTTGAGGCGGTATTGGGTGATGAAACGCGGGTGGCTGACGCGCCACAGGCCATCCGCATCCAGCGTCAGGCGCTTGTATTGGTCGTAGGCGCGCAGCGCGTAGCCGCCGGTGGCGACGAAGCTCAGCACGCGATCGAACACGTCCTCGGGCAAAGTGGAATAGGGCGCGGCCTCGCGCACTTCCGCCAGCATTGCGCCTTGCGCGAAGGGTTCGGCCGCCGCGCACGCCATCAGATGCTGGGCCAGCACGTCGAGCGCGCCGGGGCGGAATACGTCAGGATCACGCTCGCCCGCCTCCACCGCATCGACGGCGGCGCGCGCCTCCAGATATTCGAAGCGGTTGCCCGGCACGATCAGCGCCTTGGACGGTTCGTCGAGGCGGTGGTTGGCGCGGCCGATGCGCTGGAGCAGGCGCGACGATCCCTTGGGCGCGCCCATCTGGATGACGAGATCGACATCGCCCCAGTCCACCCCGAGGTCGAGGCTGGCGGTGGCGACCAGCGCGCGCAGCTTGCCCGCCGCCATCGCCGCCTCGACCTTGCGCCGCGCCTCGATGTCGAGGCTGCCGTGGTGGATACCGATGGGGAGGTGCTGCTCGTTCACCGCCCAGAGATCCTGGAAGATCAGTTCGGCGAGGCTACGCGTGTTGCAGAAGATGATCGAGATTTTATGGGCCTCGATCTGGCGCATCACCTGCTCGGCGGCGTAGCGACCCGAATGGCCGGACCAGGGAATGCGCTCCTGCGGGAGCATGATCGCGATGTCCGGATCGGCGCCGGGATCGCCTTCGACCAGCGCGACCTTGTCGAGATCGCCGTCGCCGGACAGCCAACCGCGATAGAGATCCGGATCGGCGACGGTGGCGGAGAGCGCGACGCGGCGCATCTTCGGTGCGAGGCGCTGCAGGCGGGCCTTGCACAACGACAGCAGGTCGCCCCGCTTGGAGGGGGCGAAGGCGTGGACCTCGTCGATTACGATCGTCCTGAGGTTCGCGAAGAGCTGCGCGGCATCGGGATAGGAAAGCAGCAGGCTGAGCGACTCGGGCGTCGTTAGCAGCATCTGCGGCGGCTTCACCCGTTGGCGCGCCTTGCGATCGGACGGAGTGTCGCCGGTGCGAGTCTCCACTCGGATATCCAGTCCCATCTCCTCGATCGGCCCCAGCAGGTTGCGCTGGATGTCCACCGCCAGCGCCTTGAGCGGCGAGACGTAAAGGGTGTGCAGCCCCTCGCTCGGAGTCTCGATCAGTTCGACGAGGCTCGGCAGGAATCCCGCCAGCGTCTTGCCCGCGCCGGTGGGGGCGACGAGCAGCGCGCTCTTTCCCGCCCGCGCCGCGTCCAGCATCGCCAGCTGGTGTCGGCGGGGCCGCCAGCCGCGCGATGCGAACCAGTCGCCGAGAATCGGAGGAAGATCGGACATTCGTTCACGATTATCGGGACTTGGCCGCTTCTCCGCCAGCCCTCGCCAGCGTCCGGTCGAACCGCTAGAGCGGACACCAAAGGAGATCGCCCGATGGCCGAGGGTTTCGTCCGCCACAAACAACCCTGGACCACCGACGAGGTCCAGAAACTCCACCGCCTCGCCGCCAAGGGCATGGCGCTCAAGGCGATCGGCAAGGCACTCACCCGCAGCGAGGAATCGGTGCAGGCGCGCGCCAAGCAGGACGGTTTGAAGATCGCCAAGCTGCGGTGATGGAACCGACGCGCGCGCCATCCATCTAACAGGAATGGCCCGCCTCGGCTCCTGGATCGAACCGCATCCGCAAGGCATCTACGTGCCCGCCGCCGATGCGTGGATCGATCCTTCGCAGCCGGTGCCGCGCGCGCTCGTCACCCACGGGCACGCGGACCATGCGCGGGGCGGCCACGGAGCGGTGCTGGCGACGCCAGAGACGCTGGCGATCATGGCGACACGATACGGCCCGCAATCGGGGCAGGGCGTGGCCTATGGCGAGACGGTCGTCCTGGGCGACGTGACCGCACACTTCGTGCCGGCGGGGCATGTGCTGGGTTCGTCGCAGATCGTTCTGGAGCATAAGGGCGAACGAATAGTCGTCTCAGGCGACTATAAGCGACGGCCCGATCCCACGTGCGTCCCGTTCGAGCCGGTCCCGTGCGACATCTTCATCACCGAGGCCACTTTCGGCCTGCCGGTCTTCCGCCATCCCGATACCGGGGCGGAGGTCGATCGGTTGCTGGAGGCGCTGCACGCCAACCCCGATCGCTGCGTGCTGGTCGGTGCCTATGCGCTGGGCAAGGCGCAGCGGCTGATCGCGGAACTGCGCCTGCGCGGGCATCATGACCCGATCTACATCCATGGCGCCATGGAACGGCTGTGCTCGCTCTATCAGGAACTGGGCGTCGATCTCGGCGAACTGGTGTCGGCGACCGCCGCGTCCAAGGAGCAACTGCGCGGCACGATCGTGATGTGCCCGCCCGGCGCGCTCAACGATCGCTGGTCCCGCCGCCTTCCCGATCCGATCACCGCCATGGCGTCCGGCTGGATGCGGGTGCGCCAGCGCGCGCGGCAGAGGAATGTCGAACTGCCGCTGGTCGTCTCGGATCATGCCGACTGGGATGAACTCACATCGACGGTGCAAGAACTCGCGCCGCAGGAACTTTGGGTCACCCACGGGCGCGAAGACGCGCTCGTGCACTGGTGCATGACCCGCCAGATTCGGGCGAAGGCGCTGGCGCTCGTCGGATACGAAGACGAAGACGACTGAGCCCCGTCCGTCCCGCAGATACTGCAGCGCACCGCAATCCCCGTGCGGATCAAGGCTGGCCTGCGATGACGTCGTCTTGCTTCATGTCGGGTTCACCGCGTGACGGCCCTGACGGAAGCCAGTTCCGGGGCGTGTATGCCCCTTGCCGGGGTACGAGCGTATGTCGATTGCCACCGTCGCGATATCAGGCAGGACGCCTTTGGCGGCGCCCTCCACAGGCGGTTATGAGTTCGCTGTCATCGTCCCCACCTATAACGAAGCCGACAATGTCGAGCGGATCATCGATGGGCTGGACACGGCGCTCGCCGGAATCCGCAGCGAGGTGATCTTCGTCGACGACTGGTCCCGCGACGGCACCGCCGAACGGATCGGGGAACTGGCGAAGGGGCGTTCAGACATCCGCGTGTTGCGCCGATTCGGGCGCAACGGCCTCGCCTCTGCGGTGATCGAGGGCATGATGGCCACGATGGCGCCGGTGGTGGCGGTGATCGACGGCGACGGCCAGCATGACGAGAGACTGCTGCCACGCCTCTTCTCGATGGTGCGCGGCGGATCGGCCGACGTCGCGATCGGATCGCGCTATTGCCAGAACGGATCGACCGGCAACTGGGACAGCTTCCGCCTGAAATGCAGCCGGGCGGCGACCAACCTGTCGCGGCTGGTGCTGCAGTCACCGGTGAGCGACCCGATGAGCGGCTTCTTCGCGGTGCGTCGCGACAAGGTGGAGGCGCTGCTGCCACGCCTCTCCGGTCGCGGCTTCAAGATCCTGTTCGACCTGCTGACTTCCAGCCCGGAGCCACTACGCGCCGTGGAATTGCCTTTCGAGTTCCGCACGCGGACGGCGGGCGAGAGCAAGCTCGGCGCGGGCGTGGCGCTCGATTATCTGGTGACGATCGCCGACCGGCTGATCCGCCGCTACGTGCCGCCGCGCCCGGTGATGTTCGCGATCGTCGGCACGCTCGGCCTCGGCGTGCATCTCGCGGTGCTCAAGGCCGCGCTGGGCTGGGGCGGGCTGTCGTTCGGCGCCGCGCAGACGGTCGCCGTGCTGGCCGCCATCGCCTTCAACTTCCTCGTCAACAACAGCATCACCTTCCGCGATCGCCGGCTAAAGGGGCTGCGGATGCTGGCCGGGCTGGCGAGTTTCTATGCGGTGTGCGGTCTCGGCGCGCTGGCCAATATCGGTACGGGCGTCGTCCTGTTCGCCGAACACCATGGCTGGTGGGCGGCCGGCGTGGCGGGTGCCGCGGTCGGCTCGGTCTGGAATTTCGCGGCCTCGATGCTGGTGACGTGGCGACGGCGTTGACGGCGCCGATCGGCGCCCCTGCGGAAGCGGCCGTTCGCCGCCCGACCCGCACCATCGGGCTGGGACATGCGGCGATCGCCATCCTGCTGGTGGCGATCGTCGCGCGCTGGCGGACATTCGGAAACCCGGTCATCCACATCGACGAGCAGTTCTACTGGCTCGTCGGTGGCCGGATGCTGCACGGCGCCATCCCTTATATCGACATATGGGACCGCAAGCCGATCGGCCTTTTCCTGCTGTTCGCCGGCCTTCGCGCGATCGGCGGGAACGGCGCGATCGCCTATCAGATGGGGGCGCTCCTCTGCGTCTGGCTGACCGGCCTGATCCTGTTCGCGATGGGGCGACGCATAGCGCCCGCAGGCGCAGCGCTCGCCGGCGCGATTCTCTACGTTCTTTGCCTGAACCTCGCCGGGGGAGAAGGCGGGCAGGCTCCGGTTTTCTACAATCTGCCGGTGGCGGGCGCGATCGCGCTGATCCTGTTCCGGCGGCACGAAGCCGCGACCAATGGCGGAGACCTGCGCGCGACGGGCGCCGCGGCCATGCTGCTGTTCGGCATCGCGCTGCAGATCAAATACAGCGCGGTGTTCGAGGGGGTCTTCGCCGGGATTGTCCTGCTGTGGCTCGCCTGGCGCGGCGGCAGGCCCATCCCGAAGCTGGCGATCGACGCGGCGATCTGGATCGGCTGCGCGCTGGCGCCGACCGCCGCCGCCGCCGCCGCTTATGCCGCCATGGGGCATTTCGGCGACTGGTGGTACGCCAACGCAACCTCGATCCTGGCGCGCAAGTCCGAACAGCCGGACATGGTCCGGATGCGGATCGAGGTGATGGCGATGCTGACGGTGCCGCTGGTGGCCAGCGTGCCGCTGCGCCGCTGGCTGGGATGCAGCCCCGCCGACCTGTCCGTGCGCGGCGATCTCCGCTTCCTCGATGGGTGGGCGGCGTCCGCGCTGCTCGGCGTGGTGCTGTTCGGAAGCTGGTTCAACCATTATGCGCTCCCGCTCTTTCCGCCCTTCGCGGTGATCGCCACGCCGCTCGCCAATCGCCGGGCCGGGCGCATCTGGATCGCGACCCTGCTTTTCTGCAGCGGCGTGTGGGGCCAGCGCGTGCTGTGGCGCCACACCATCACGCGGGGTACCGCCACGACGCTGGCGCACGCGGTGGAGGCGACGCGCGGCGCCAGGGGCTGCTTCTTCGTCTATGACGGAATGCCGGCCTTCTACGACGCCACCAACTCCTGCTTCCTGACGAACCATGTCTTTTCGGCGCATCTCCAGTCGCTGAACGAGCTGGGCGCGACGGGCATCGACGAGGCGGCGGAAGTCGCGCGGGTGATGGCGCTCCGGCCCGAGCGGGTGATGACCATGGAGCCGGCCTATGACGGCGAGAATCCCGCATCGCGGGCCGTGATCTACCGCATTCTCAAGACGGATTACCGTCTGCTCTATCTCTATGGCGACGTCGGACACGGTTACGCGGTCTACGGCCTGCGCGGCACCATTCCGGCCGGCCCGCCGCGCTTCGACACGCCCGACACCCGTTTCTTCTGATCGTCAGCGCAGCCGGCGCTCGATCCGCCGGTCGGGCACCAGCCAGACGATCGAGATCAGGACGTAGATGGCGATCGCGATCAACGGCTCCACGAAGGAAAGCGGTATCGCCAGCAGATAGCCCGCGATCGACAGCCGCCCCTTCCAGTCGCGACCGAGCGCCTCCGCCAGCGCCGAGGAACGGCCGCCGTTCACGCACATGATCTGGTGCTGCAGCCAGAGATAGCTGGCCCCCGCCATGCCGAGGACGACGCCATAAGCGGCCACCGGCATGGCCACGAACCCGGCCTCGTCGATCCAGCGGATCACGAAGGGCACGAGGCTCAGCCAGAAGAGGAAGGTCAGGTTCGCCCACAGGGCGCGCCCGTCGGTATGCTCGGCCGATTGCAGCAGGTGGTGGTGGTTGTTCCAGTAGAGCCCGACGTTGATGTAGCTCAGCACATAGGCGGCGAGGATCGGCATGGCGGCCAGCAGCGCCCGCGGCTCCCCGCTTTCCGGCACCTTCAGTTCCAGCACCATGATGGTGATGATGATCGCGACCACTCCATCGGTGAAGGCAGTCATCCGTTCGGTTTTCATCGGCCCCTCCCAAATCGTCGAAGAAAGCCTATCTGTCGGGTCGGCGGATCGCCAGCACGATAGAGGGTCGACCATGACCGACACCGAATTGCTCGACAGGCGCGACTGGAAGAAGGCGGTGCTGGCCGGCATGGCCGATCGCTGCCCATCGTGCGGGCAGGCGCATCTCTTCGCGCGCGGTCTGCGGACGGTGCCGCACTGCCCCGCCTGCGGGCAGGACTGGAGCCATCAGCGCGCCGACGATTTCCCGGCCTATCTGGTGATCCTGATCCTGGGCCACGTGCTGGTGCCGATCGTGGTGGCGGTGAACATCGCGTGGGACGTTCCGCTGGTGCCGCAGATGATCGCGTGGTCGCTGCTCGCGATCGTGATCGCGGTGGCGATGATCCGCCCGGCGAAGGGCGCCGTGATCGGCGCGCAATGGGCGCTCAGGATGGGCGGCTTCGGCAAGCGGTAGCCCCCTCCCGCCCGGCGGGAGAGGGCCGGCCGATCAGTGGCCGCCGGCCAGCACCGGCTCGACGCCGCTCTTGGCGAGCTGGTCGTTGATCTGGGCCATCAGCCGCTCCAGCCCGGCCTCGTCCTTCGCCTCGGCGCGGGCGACAAGCACGTCCTGCGTGTTGGAGGCGCGCAGCAGCCACCAGCCGTCCGCCGTGTTCACCCGCGCGCCGTCGGTGCGGTTGACATCGGCGCCGTCGGCGGCCAGCCGGTCCAGCACCTCCTCCACCACCTTGAACTTGCGGTCCTCGGAGGACTGGAAACGCATCTCGGGCGTGTTGACCATCACCGGCATCGCCGACTTGATGTCGGTCAGCGACCCGCCCAGCAGGCGTACCGCGCGGATCAGGCGGATCGCGGCATAGAGCGCATCGTCGAAGCCGTAATAATCGTGCGCGAAGAAGATGTGGCCGCTCATCTCGCCGGCCAGCGGGGAGTGGGTTTCCTTCATCTTGGTCTTGATGAGGCTGTGGCCGGTCTTCCACATCAGCGGCTTGCCGCCAAGCTCGGCGACGCGATCGTAAAGCGCCTGGCTGGCCTTCACGTCGGCGATGATCGTGGCGCCCGGCTCCTCGCGCAGCACCGGCTCGGCGAGGATGGCGAGCAGCTGGTCGCCCCACACCACCCGGCCTTCGCCATCCACCGCGCCGATCCGGTCCCCGTCGCCGTCGAAGGCGATGCCGAAATCGAGGCCCTTGTCGGCGACCAGCATCTTCAGGTCGGCGAGGTTCTTCTCCTCGGTGGGATCCGGATGGTGGTTGGGGAAATTGCCGTCCACCTCGGTGTAGAGCGTATGATGCTCGCCCGGCAGCAGCTTGACGAGGCGATCGACGATCGGGCCGGCGGCGCCGTTGCCCGCATCCCAGCCGATCCTGAACGCGCCGCCGGCATAGCCGACCATCAGGCGGGCGACATAATCCTCCATGATCTCGTAGTTGGAGATCGATCCCTGGCCCTCTTCCCAGTCGCCCTCTGCGGCCAGCTTGCCGAGATTCTGGATGTCGGCGCCGAAGAAGGGCTTGTGCTGCAGCACCATCTTGAAGCCGTTGTAATCGCCCGGATTGTGGCTGCCCGTGATCTGGACGCCGCCGTCCACCTCCAGCGTCGCCTCGGCATAATAGAGCATCGGCGTGGGGCCGAGGCCGATGCGGACGACGTCGACACCGCTCTTCGTCAGGCCATCGACCAGCGCAGCCTCGAGCAGCGGCGAATGGGTGCGGCCGTCATAACCGACCGCCACGCGGGTGCCGCCGGCACGCCGGATGCGGGTGCCGAAGCCACGACCGATCGCGGTCGCGTCGGCCGGACCCAGAGTCTTTCCGACGATGCCCCGGATGTCATATTCGCGCAGCGAGGTCGGATCGAAACGATGGGTCATGTGGTGCAACTCCCTGGGATATCTGCCGGGCAGGACTCTTAGCGACGGTTCTGGTTCAATTCCGCGACAAGAATGTCACGCGCCGCGTTGACGCGGCGGGCCAGCGCATCCGATCCGCCGGCATCGGGGTGGACGCGGCCGATCAGGCGGCGATGCGCGGCGCGGATCTCCTCCTCGCCGGCACGCGGCGAAACGCCGAGCAGGTCTCGCGCCTCGGATGCGGTCAACGCCGTTTCCTTGCGACGCTGGCCCAGCCACCAGATGGCGGCGATGACCGCGAGCGCGACGAGCAGCTTCACGGCTGGCCGCTCAGGCCGAGGCGGCGACGGAAGCCGCGGGCGTCGGCGCGGGCCGGTTGAACAGATCGGCCGGCTCGGGAAGCTGCAGGCCCGCCACCATCTCGCGCAGCTCCTGCCGCGCGGCGACATGGCTGAGGCCGACCTCCTTGATCGCGCCGAGATCGAGCAGGGTCAGGCCCTTGGGGAACAGCTCGCGATAGATGACGCGCTCGCCGAGGCCGGGGATGACGCGGAAACCGACGCGCTTGGACAGTTCGTCCACCGCCTGCCCGACACGGCGCATGTTCTTCGCCTCGAGATGCTGGAGCCGGTTCCTGAGCACCACCCAGTCGACTGTCCCGCCGTCGGTCTTGGCGCGAACCTTGCGCGCGTCCCACACCACTTCGGCATAGAAGCTCGGCCGCTTGATCCGGTAGGTGTCGGGATCGACCTGCCCGATCAGATCCAAGTCGATGAAGCTGTCGTTGATCGGCGTCACCAGCGTGTCGGCGCGCGTCACCGCCTTCATCGCATAGGGATCGTCGCGCCCCGGCGTGTCGACGATGACGAATTCGGCATCCTCCGCCAGCGCATCGATGCGGCCGAGGATATTGGCGTCCTTCTCCGGATCGAACACCTCGAAACGCGGCGAAGCGAGCTCGACCTGCTCCTTGCGTGCCGAGGCGGCCCGGTTCTCCAGGTAACGGACCATGGTGCGCTGGCGGGTGTCGAGGTCGATCACGGCGACCCGGCGACCCTGCGCGGCGAGCGCCACGGCGACGTGAACGGCGGTGGTCGATTTGCCGGTGCCGCCCTTCTCATTGGCGAAAACGATCAGATGCGCGCGCTGTGTCATAAGTCTCGAAATTGTCCCCAAACGGCTATCGGCGGCCCTTGATTTGACCCCGATGCCGCCGCACAGAGCCTGCCCCAGCCATATCGGAGGCCCGTCGCCCGTGCAAATCATCCGTGAACTTGGCGCCCTGCGGGACGCCGTTCGGGCGCTTCGCGACGCGGGCCAGCGAATCGCGCTGGTGCCGACGATGGGCGCGCTCCACGCCGGGCATATCGCGCTGGTCGAGGACGGGCTGCGCCGGGCCGACGCGGTGGTCACCTCGATCTTCGTGAATCCGATGCAGTTCGCCCCGCACGAGGATATGGATCGCTATCCCCGTCGCGAGCGGGCCGACGCGCAATTGCTGGAGAAGGCGAACGCAGCGATCCTGTGGGCGCCGTCGGTGGAGGAGATCTACCCGCAGGGCTTCGCCACGACCGTCTCCGTTTCCGGCGTTTCGCAGGTGCTCGACGGCGCCGCGCGACCGGGCCATTTCGACGGCGTCGCGACGGTTGTGCTCAAGCTCTTCCAGCAGGTGAAGCCCGACGTCGCCCTGTTCGGCGAGAAGGACTGGCAGCAGCTTGCGGTGATCCGCCGGATGGCGGCCGACCTCGATCTGGACATCGAGATCGCCGGCGTGCCGACCGTGCGCGACGACCAGGGCCTCGCCCTCTCCTCGCGCAACGCCTATCTGGACGAGGAGGAACTGGCCAGCGCGCGCACCCTGCCCCGCGCGCTCGGCGAGGCGGCCGCCGCGATCGGGCGGGGGGAGCCTGTGGCGGGTGCGCTCACGGCGGCGGTGGCGCGGCTGGCCGAGGCCGGCTTCGATCCGATCGACTATGTCTCGCTGCGCGATGCCGAGACGCTGGCCCCGATCGAGACTTTGGGCGAACGTCCCGCGCGGCTGCTCGCAGCGGCCAGGATGGGAAATGCCCGGCTGATCGACAATCTGCCGGTCCATGTAACGACAAGTAACGACAAGTAACGGGCGCGTTTCGACCAACGTCTAAATCGTGTCAATTTTGGCGTTAACCATTTGTTTGCTGCGAACCGCCAAAACCACCTGCGTGGGAAAGGACCAACGCAGATGGCAAGCAGTTTCAAATCCGCCGCCTTCCTGATCGAGAGCCGCCTCGCCGAGGCCGCGTTCGATCCCGAGACGCTGTTCGAGCTGGGCATCGCCTATTCGACCGGCAGCCGTGGGGTCGAGATCGATCTGATCGAGGCGCACAAGTGGTTCAACCTCGCCTGCGCGGCGGGTTCGGTGGATGCGCAGGACATGCGCGCCGAGATCGCCGACGAGATGACCGCGCGCGAAATCGTGGAAGCGCAGAAGATGGCCCGCGCCTGGCTCGCCGCCAACCGCCGCGCCGCCGCCTGAGTTTCTTACCCTTCCTTGCGGAAGGGGGCCATCTCGTCGAGCAGCTCGATCTGCTCTTCCATCGCGCGGGCTTCCCGTACGATGAAATCCTCCACCGCCCGCCGGAATCCGGCATGCGGGATATAATGCGCCGACCATGTCGGCACCGGCCGGTAGCCGCGCGCGAGCTTGTGCTCGCCCTGCGCCCCGGCTTCGACGCGGGATAACCGCTTCGCGATCGCGGCATCGATCGCCTGATAGTAGCACAGCTCGAAGTGGAGGAAGGGTATCTCCTCCGTACAGCCCCAGTACCGCCCGTAAAGCGTGTCGCCACCGATCAGGTTGAGCGCGCCCGCGACGGGCTTGCCGTGGCGATAGGCGAGCATCAGCAGCACCCGGTCGCCCATCCGTTGCCCGAGCATGGTGAAGAAGGGGCGGGTGAGATAGGGCTGGCCCCATTTCCGGCTGCCGGTGTCCTGGTAGAAGGCCCAGAAGGCGTCCCATTCCGCCTCGCCGATCTCCGCGCCGGTGAGGTGGCGGATCTCGACCGCGCCCTGCGCCGCCTCGCGTTCCTTGCGGATCGCCTTGCGTTTGCGGGAGGAGAGCGCCGCCAGGAAATCGTCGAAATCGCGATAGCCTTCATTGTGCCAATGGAACTGGCTTCCCGTACGGATCATCCAGCCCGCCGCCTCGAACAGCGGCTTTTGATCCTCGGTAATGAAGGTCGCGTGCGCGGAAGACAGATCGTGCTCGCCGACCAGCGCCTCAGCCGCTGCGATCAGCGCGGGCGCGGCGGCAGGATCGCGCAGCAGCAGGCGCGGGCCGGGGACGGGGGTGAAGGGCACCGCGATCTGCAGCTTCGGGTAATATTGCCCGCCGGCCCGCTCCCACGCATCGGCCCAGGCGTGGTCGAACACATATTCGCCCTGGCTGTGGCTCTTGGCATAAGCGGGGAGGATGCCGTCGGGCCTGCCGTCGTCACCGTCGACGACGATCGGCACCGGCTGCCAGCCCGCGCGCGATACCGCGCTGCCCGAATCTTCGAGCGCGGAAAGGAAGGCGTGGCTCAGGAAGGGGTTGTCGGCGCCGGCGCAGGCATCCCAGTCCGCCGCCGCGATCGATCCGATACCGGGCGCGACGCGCGCGAAGATCTCGCTCATGCGGCGCGAGGCCGCTCGAAGATCGGGCGGTCGGCATATGCCGCCACCGCTGCGCGATCCGTCTCGCTGCGCACCGTCCAGCTCAGCACGGGCAAACCCTTCGAGCGAAGCGCCGCGGGCAGGGACGAAGAGAGGAAGCGCACGTCATAAGCGAGGAAATCGGGTCTCGCCCGCTTCACTGCAAGGCGTCGCGTGATGGCATCGCGGATCGCGCGCCCCCGGCTCTCGCGGTGCTCGGTCATCACGAGGCCCCGTACGATCTTCGGCGCGTGGTTGAGAAACCAGCGGCACACCTCGGGATTGAAGCCCATCACCGCGACCGGCCCGCGATAGCCTTCCAGCACCCGCCTTACCGCGAGACAGAGCGGCGCGGTTTGCGCCAGCGTGTCGGTCTTGATCTCGATCAACAGCGGCACCCGCCCCGCTATCAGCCCAATCAACTGCGCGAGCGTCGGCACCCGTTCCTCGCCACCGCCGAGGCGAAGGGCCTGGATGTCGTGCGTCGCCATGTTGGCAATTCCGCCGGCACAGCCCGTCAGCCGTTCGGTGTCGGCGTCGTGGAAGACTATGACCGTGCCGTCGCGCGACAGGCGGACATCGCATTCGATGCCGAAGCCGCCCTGCACCGCCGCTCGCGCGGCGGCCAGGCTGTTCTCCGGCACCGGGCCGCCCCACAGGCCGCGGTGCGCGATGTCGTGGGAATGTAGGAAGCCGACGCGGGCCGGGTCCGGCGCCGCGACGAGCCTGCGATCAAGCGCCGCGAAGGGCGACGATCGCATCCACTTCCACCGATACGCCGAGCGGCAAGGCGGCGACGCCCACCGCCGAACGGGCGTGTTTCCCCGCATCGCCGAACAGCGCGACCATCAGCTCCGACGCGCCGTTCACCACCTTGGGCTGATCGAAGAAGTCCGGCCCCGAGGCGACGAAGCCGCCGAGCTTGACGATCCGCTCGACCCGATCGAGCGATCCGCCCAGCGCCGCCTTGATCTGCGCGACCAGCATCAGCGCGCAGCGCTTGGCGGCCTCCTGCCCCCTGGCGACGTCGTCGGCGCCGTCGAGCCGGCCCTTGATCAGTTCGCCTGTCTCGGTGAACGGAATCTGCCCCGAAATGTGGAGCAACCCGCCAGCTTCGACCGCCGGCACATAGGCCGCGACCGGAGCCGCCGCCTTCGGGAGTGTAAGGCCGAGTTCGGCCAGCTTCGCGTCGATATCCATGGGCGAGCGCTAGGCTTGGTTAGCGGCTTCGGTCAAGGGCGCCGGCGCGCCATCCGCGAAGCGCGCGAGGATCCAGTCGGCCGCCTCCGCCCAGTCGTCGATCCGCGCGTGAGCATCGGCCGCCTGCTCGCGATGCACGGCGACCATCGGCTCGGCGACCATGTGCAACCGCCAGACCTGCGGCGCCGCCTTGGCGACCGAATGATGCTGGTAGGAAAGATCATCGACGAACACCGCGACCGGCGGCTTGTGCGCTTCCAATATGGCGTTGAGCGCCGCGCCCTTGCCGCCCTGGTTGGTATAGACCTCATGGCCGATGCCGTGGCGGGCGAGCTGATCGATGCGGGGCTGGCGACGGTGATCGGGCAGATTGGTCAGCACCACGATGTCGGCATAGGCGGTGATCCGGTCGAGCGCTTCGATCACCCCCTTCACCGGCGTCTGCCGCTCCATCTCGGTGTCGAAGAAGCCGTCGACGAAGGGCCACACCTCCTCCACCGCCACCTTCACGCCCGTATCCTTGCGGACCAGCGCCTCGCCCCAATTCTCATGCTCCAGCGCGAAGTCGATACCGTGCGCCTCGGCCAGCCAGTCGCGGAAGTGGGCGACCATGTGGAGCAGCACCTCGTCGCAATCGGTGATGAGGAGGGGACGGGTCATGCTTCCAATTCCTTGTGGGCGGCGATCAGGGTTTCAGGCTTCACGCCCAGCGCGCCGGCGCAGGCGAGCAGGTCCGGCTCGTGCGATTCGAGAAAGGTGAGGACGGCAGCGAGCAGGCTGGGATCGGTGGCCCGCGCGCGCAGTTCGGCCGAATCGAGGCCCGTCAGTGCCAGCAGCCGCTCGGCGCGCGGCTGGTCGGACAGCGTCCAAGCCAAAGCGGAGAGCGCCAGCGCCGCGCTGTCGGGATTGTTTGTGTCAGCCGCGCGCATCGCCTATCTCGAACCTCTCACTCGGGAGGATCGCGGCTTTGCCCGGCAAGGTGCTCGTTGTCGAGGACAACGAACTCAATCTGAAGCTGTTCTGCGACCTGCTCGAGGTCCATGACTACGAACCGACGCCGGTGCGCGACGGGCTGGAGGCGATCGACACCGCGCGCGCGGTGATGCCGGACCTCATCATCATGGACATCCAGCTGCCGCACATCAGCGGGCTGGAACTGATCGCGGCGCTTAAGGCCGACGAGGAGCTGGCAGGGATCCCGATCCTGGCGGTGACCGCCTACGCCTCGCCCGCCGACGAAGAGGCCGCGCGGGCGGCGGGGGCGGCCGCCTATGTGTCCAAGCCGATTTCGTTGATGCGCTTCATCGAGGCGGTCGAGGGCCTCCACCCTAGCTCATAACCCGTTCGCACTGAGCGTAGTCGAAGTGCGTGCCCCGAGCGCCGCGCCTGCCGCATGTCCTTCGACTACGCTCGGCACGAACGGATCGCTATTGGCGGGTCAGGCTCGCCGCCACCGCCTCCGCCGCCTTGATCCCGTCCACCCCCGCCGAGAGGATGCCGCCGGCATAGCCGGCGCCCTCACCCGCCGGAAACAGGCCGGGGAGCGTCAGGCTCTGGCCGTCCTTGCCGCGCGTGATGCGGATCGGGGAGGAGGTGCGGGTCTCGACGCCGGTCATCATCGCGTCGGGGTGATCGTAGTTGGCGATCTGGCGGCCGAAGACGGGGAGCGCCTCGCGGAACGCCTCCGTCACGAAATCGGGCAGGATCGTCGCGAGGTCGGTCGGCGTCACGCCGGGCTTGTAGCTGGGCTGCACCTCGCCGAATTGCGTGGACGCGCGGCCGGCGAGGAAGTCGCCCACCGTCTGCCCCGGCGCGGCGTAGCTGGAGCCGCCCGCCACGAACGCCTTCTCCTCCAGCGCACGCTGGAGGGCAATGCCGGCGAGCGGGTGGCCGGGATAGTCGCGTTCCGGATCGATGCCGACGACGAAGCCCGAATTGGCGTTGAACTCGGCGCGCGAATACTGGCTCATGCCGTTGGTGACGACGCGGCCTTCCTCCGATGTCGCCGCCACCACGCGCCCGCCGGGGCACATGCAGAAGCTGTAGACGGTGCGCCCGTTCTGGCAATGGTGGGAGAGCGCATAGGCGGCGGCACCGAGAATCGGATTGCCCGCGCAGGCGCCGAAGCGGGCCTTGTCGATCCAGCTTTGCGGATGCTCGATGCGCACGCCGATCGAGAAGGGCTTGGCCTCGATATACACGCCGCGATCGTGGAGCATCTCGAACGTGTCGCGCGCCGAATGGCCGACCGCGAGGACGACATGATCCGCTTCCAGCGTTTCGCCGGTCTGGAAGCGCAGGCCCTCTATGCGGCGCGTGCCGTCGGGGCGGGTGCCGATCAGGATATCCTCGACGCGGTGCTGCCAGCGATATTCGCCGCCGAGCGACTGGATCGTCTCGCGCATGCTCTCGACCATCGAGACGAGGCGGAAGGTGCCGATATGCGGGTGCGCTTCGGTGAGGATGTCCTCCGGTGCGCCGGCCTTCACGAACTCGTCGAGCACCTTGCGGCCGAGGAAACGCGGATCTTTGATCTGCGAATAGAGCTTGCCGTCGGAGAAGGTGCCGGCACCGCCCTCGCCGAACTGGACGTTGCTTTCGGGATTGAGCTGCGATCGGCGCCAAAGGCCCCAGGTGTCCTTGGTGCGCTCGCGCACCACCTTGCCGCGATCGACGATGATCGGGCGGAAGCCCATCTGCGCGAGGATCAGGCCCGCGAACAGGCCGCAGGGGCCGGCACCGATCACCACCGGGCGCTTGCCGGACCATCCGGCGGGGGCGGTGACGGGCGGGGTATAGCTTGTGTCGGGAGTCGGCCTGACATGCTGGTCGCCAGCAAAGCGGGCGAGCACCGCCGCTTCGTCGCGCAGCGTCACGTCTACGGTATAGACCAGCAGGATCGCCGATTTCTTGCGCGCATCGTTGCCGCGCCGCCAGACGGTGAAGTCGACCAGCTCTTCCGGCGCGATGCCCAGCCGCGCGAGGATGGCGGCGGGCAGCGCCTCCGGCGAGTGATCGAGCGGCAGCTTGAGTTCGGTCAGGCGAAGCATGGCCGCGCCTTACTCCGCCCGCGCGCTCCGGCCTAGTGGGCGGGGCAAGCCTCCACCACAGCCGCCCCAATGCCCGGCCGGTCGAGGAGCGAGCGCGTCACGCCGTTGGTCCAGCCAAAGCCGTCCTGCACCGGATATTCGCCGCCGCCACCCGCTTGCCCGCTATCGACGTCGTATTTCTCCACCATGCGGCCGGTGCAGGCGTAGAAGGTGGAGACCGTCTTCACCCAGCGCTGCGCCAGCATGTCGGCTAGCGTCGTCTTGCCGTAGCGATCAAGGCCGGTCACCCCGACCCACAGGAGCGGCGCCCAGCCGTTCGGCTCGTCCCACTGCTGGCCGGTGTGGACGGTGGTGGTCTTGAGGCCGCCAGGTGCCAACAGTTGCGCTTGCGTCAGCTTCGCGGTCGCATCGGCCTGCGCTGGCGTCGCGAGGCCGACGAATAGCGGGTAGAGGATGGCGGCACTGATCGCGGCGGTGGGCTTGCCCGTCGAGTGGTCCCAATCTGCGAAGCGTTTGTCTTTCGCACTCCACAAATACTTGGCAATCGCCTTTTTGCGCGCATCCGCCTGCTTCGTGAAGTCCGTCGCGCAGGCGGTGTCGCCCAGCGCCGTGCAGCGCCGTGCGATCGACATCTCCAGATTCCACATCAGGCTGTTGAGATCGACCGGCACAATGTCGGTGGCGTGGATCGTGGAGAGTGTCTTGCCGTCCTTGAGCCAGCGCGAGCTGTAATCCCAGCCGCTCTCGGCGCCCGCGCGCAGATCGCGATTGACGGGACGCGGCGCCGCCTCGGCCGTGGTGGCGACGTCCTCGGCATAGGATTCGTCGCGGGGCGTATCGCGCGCGTCCCAGTAGCGATTGAGCAGGCTGCCGTCGGGCATCTTCACGACATGCTGGCAGGCGCCGCCCGCATCGAGGCAGGACGCGCCCGCCATCCAATAGGCATGCTCGGCCTTCAGCGCATCGAGCCGATGGCGGTCGAGCGCGGGATCATGCGCGTCGGAGAGGTCCATCATCAGCGCCAGGAAGGGCGGCTGCGAACGGCTGAGGTAATAGGTGCGCGTGCCGTTGGGGATGTGGCCGTAGCGATCGATCATCGAGACGAAATTGGCGAGCATCGAATCGATCAGCGGTTGTTCGCCATCCGCCTTCAGGCCCAGCATGGTGAAGTAGCTGTCCCAGTAATACATCTCCTGATAGCGCCCGCCCGCCACGACATAGGCATAAGGCAGCTGGATCGCGGAGGAGCCGGGGACGACGGCCATCGGCGGCTTGGCGAGGATCGGCCACAGCGCCTTGATATGCTCGCGCATCGACAGCTTCTGCTGGTCGGTGTCGCCGATCTTGCGGAAATGCATCGCCACGAAGGCGGCGAGCGCCTCCTTGCCCTGCGGGTTCTCGGACCGGAACGCCACCATGATCGCGTCCGGCTTATCAAGCGGCACCATGTCGGCGAAGGTCTTGGAATCGGGGAAGACGTGCGCCAGCTCGACCGCCCTGTAGAGCGGGCCATAGACGTCCTCGGGCGTGCCGGCACTGCGCGACACCTCCATCACCTGCCGCGCCGGATCGGGAGCGGGCGCCGCCGCCATCAACGGTAGCGCGAGGAGCGGGAGGGCAAGCAGGCGGGCGATCGTCATGCGGGAAATACTCGCGGAAAACAGGGTGCCGACTGGAGCGGATACGCTGCTCCAGCCGGCGGGGGTAGACGTCAGAACTTGTACGCGGCCGTGATGGTCGCATGGCGCCCGAAGATCGGACGGCCGAGGAAATAGCCGTTGTCCGTGCCCGAAGTGAGCGTGCGGACATTGCCCTCGGTCAGCGCCAGCGTGTTGGTCACGTTCTCGACGGTGGCCTGGATGGAGAAATTCTCCTTCAGGTCGATCGAGGCGCCGAGATCCAGCGTATCGTACTTGGCGAGCGGCTGGAGGTTCGAATCGTCGGCGAAGCGCTTGCCGACATGGGTGTAGGTGCCGAACACGCGCGCCTGACCCCAATCGGTGCGGAACGTGTATTGCGGCATGATCGCGAACTGGAACTTCGGCTGGCGGGGGACCTGATTGCCGGACTTGGTGGCGTAATCCAGATACTTGCCGTTCTGGTAGACGCCGCGGAAGCCGATCTGCACGCCGTTGATCGGCCGCACCGCGCCTTCGAACTCGACGCCGTAGGCGCGCGATCCGCTCAAGCCCACCACGCTGGTGCCGTCCGCCAGGATCTGCGTGAGCAGCAGATCGTGGAAGCGGTTGTAGAAGCCGGTGAGGTACAGGTCGTAGAAGCGCGTCGAGGTCTTGAGGCCGACCTCGTACTGACGTGCCTTCTGCGGCTTGATGTTGTCCGGCGTGCTGGCGTTGTTACGCAGATCGTCGAACTGCGGGAGCAGCGCGCCCTGGTTCGCGCGGACGAAGACGTTGAGGCGGTTGGTGATCGCGTAATCGGCGCCCACCGTCCACGAGACCTGCGTCTTCTTGTAGGTCAGGTCGCTCCACGTGCCGTTCAGGTAGGTGGCGCCGTTATTGTAGGCGGTCAGCAGGTTGCCATCGAGATCGCCGGTCGAGCTGTTTTCATAGTGGTCGGTGATCTTGGTGTGTTCGACGCGCACACCGCCATCGAGGCGCAGCTTGCCGATCTTCCACTCGTCGCTGACGTAACCGGCGACGTTGTCGCTCTTGTAATAGGCGTTCACGGCATAGTTGCTGGCGCTGGTGAAACCGTCGCGGGTCAACTGGGTGCCGTCGTCGAGGCTGGCGTTGAGCACGCGCGCCTGCGGCTCCAGCGCCAGCAGCACGCTGTTGCCGAGGTTCCAGACGTCGTGATCCTTCACGTGGGCGTAATAGCCGCCGACGGTCAGCGTGTTGCCCTCGAACAGCTCCTTGGAGAGCTTCAGTTCGTCGGTGAAGCTCTGGATGTGCTTCTCGACCGCCCAGATGCCGGCCTGGATCGTCTCGGCATTGCCCGCGAGCGTCTGGCCGCTGTCGGCATAGGTCACGCTGCCCGCGCGACCATCCAGATACTGGTCGACGGTCTGCGGATTGTCGCCCGTGAACAGCGCGAAGGTGTTGGCCTGACCCTTGGTGAAGTTGATGTTGTTCTGGACGGTGAAGCCGTCACCCAGCTCGTAGTTGAAGGTGGAGCCGAAGGTGTAGATCTTTGCGCCACGACCCTTGGAGAGATCGACCGACTTCTTCTGGGTCGGGCCGCCATCGACGCCCGGTCCCACCTCGATCTGGGTGTTCTCGATCTCCTTGCCGACCAGCGTGTCGGTGCGCGCGTCGAAGCCCGGCAGCGTGCTGACATGGCCGTTGCCGTCGGTGGCGAGCGGCATCGGCGTGTAGAAGGCGTTATGGTCGTCGAGGTAGCGGCCGTAGACGGTCAGCTTGCCGGCGTCGAACTTGTGGGTGACGCTGCCGGTGATCTGGCCGCCGAGATCGCCGGTGAAGCCGGTGTGACGGAAACCATCCGAATAGCGGTAGAAGCCGCCGACCATGTAGGTGGTGTTGGCGTCGATCGGGCCCTGCGCCACGAAGTCACCGCGATAGGTGCCCTCGGTGCCGTAGGTCGCGCGCAGCGACAGGTGCGGATCCTGCGTGCCTTCCTTCAGGATGAAGTTGGTGGTGGCGCCGGGCTGGCCGTTGGCGAAGATCGGGCTGGGGCCGCCGCGCAGCACCTCCATGCGCTCGACTGTATCGTCGAGGCGGAAGACCGAGCTGTCCTCGAGGAAGGAGAGCGACGACGGCGCGATGATCGGCGAGCCGTTCATCTCGAGCGTGAGGAAAGGCGCGTCGCCCGAGGAGGGAAAGCCGCGGATGAAGACGTTGGCGCCGCTCTGGCCGCCCGAGGTTTCCACCCACACGCCCGGCACGATCTTGAGCAGGTCGGCGGTCGAGACCGGCTGCACCTGGCGGATCTGCTCGGCCGTCGCGGTGGAGATCGAGTAGCTGGCGTCGAGCTTCCGCAGGCCTTCGCGGTTGGCGTTGCCGGTGACGACGATTTCCTGCGGCGGCGCGGCGTCGGCGGCGGGCGCCGCTGCTGCGGGCGCGGTGTCGGCCTGCGCCAGCGCCGGCGTGGCGGCACCCGCCAGCAGCGCGAGGATGAGGGTCTTGTGGGTCATGTCTTACCTTCCTGAAGAGGGTCTTGTGTCATTGGGAGCGGCTGTTCCGGCGACAGCCGCCCGGCTCGCGAAGCACGTCGGCTGCGCGATGTCGGTCTTGGGGAATCCGGAGGACCTGGACGGGGTTAGGGCGGGCTGCGCGCCATGATCTAGAAACCGTATCTTGCGCTGAGCTCGAGCGAGCGGCCGAGGATCGGGCGCGCGAAGATCGCCCCCGTCCCCTGCGCGCCGAGCATGCGCGGATTGCCTTCGGTCAGCCCGATGGCGTTGGTGATGTTGTCGGCGGTAGCCTGCAGGCGCAGGCGCGACGTCATGTCGATGCTGAGGCCCGCATCCCACTTCCAGAAGCGCGGGAGCAGCTGCGCGTTCTGCACGTCGGACCAGCGATCGCCCATATAGCTGACGGTAGTGGAAAGGCTCGCCTTGCGGCCGCCGATCGCGAAGTCCCAGGCGGGCGTCACCCGCCATTGCCATTCGGGCTGGCGCTGGACGCGGTTGCCGGTGAGATCGGTCAGACCGTCGTCGGTGTAGAAATGGCGGTAATGCGCGTCGAGCCAGGTGCCCGAGAAGGTGACCGAGATCGGCTTCGTGGGCCGCCACACGCCTTCCAGCTCCACGCCGGTCGCGCGCGCGCCGCCGATCGAGGCGAGCGGCGCGCCGTTGGTGATCACGGTGGTGGCGAGGCCCCGGAAACTGTTGTGGAAGAGCGTGGCGTAGAGGCTGAGCGGTCGGGTCGAGAGCTTGATGCCGCCCTCCACCGTATCGACCTGCGGCACGACAGTGATGCCGTCGCGCAGATTGTCGAAGAAGGGGAAGCTGTTGCCGTGGCTGAACCGCGCGAAGGTGCCGAGGCTGTGCGTGATGTCGACGTTAACGCCGACCGTCCACGACCAGGCGCCGCCACGATAGCGCAGGCGCGTGCTGGTACCGGAGAGCACCACGTCGTCATTGTCGTAGAGGGTGAGCGGATTGCCATCGAGGCCGCCCGGCCCCGCCGCCTGATTGTCGGCGACCGTGCCGTCGACACGATGATGTTGGTGGCGAACGCCGGCATCGATTCGCACCCGGTCGCTGAGCTTCAGCTCCTCGGCACCGTAGAAAGCGAGGTCGGTGCCGGTGTAGCGCGCATTGACGAGGAAGCTCGCACCGCTGGCGAACCCGTCGCGCGTCACGATATCGCCGTTGGTGAGCGTCATGTTCAGCCGCTCGGCATTAGGCGTGGCGGTGAGCAGCAGGTCGTTGCCGGTGTTCCACAGGTCGCGCGATCCGTAGCGCGTCGCATAGAGGCCGACCGTCGCCTTGCTCGGCCCCGCCTTCCACTCCAGCGTCGCGTCGTTGACCAGCGCGTGGATGCGTTTGCGCACCGTCCATACCCCGGCTTCGACCACCGCCTGATCGGGCGAGACGGCGCGCCCATCCGACACGGTTGTGAGCGAAGCGATGGTCCCGCCAAGGCTCGCGGAGAAGGCCGAGGCGCTTTCCGGCGCGACATCGCCGGAGACGAGGCCGGTGGTGTCGGCATGGCCGGAAAGCCAGCTCAATTTGTCGCGGACGGTGAAACCGCCGCCGAGATCACCTTCCAGATTGGCGCCCAGATTGACGATCCGCGCACCGCGCCCGTCCTCCAGATCGTAACGCTGGCCGTCGTTCAGCGCGCCGGTGCGGGTGTCCGGTCCGGCGAGCGTGCCGGTGCCCGCGTCGAACCCCGGATAGGCGCTGATGTGGCGACCATTCTGCTCCACGGGAATCGGCAGCAGCCACTGCGAGCGATCGTTCAGGTAGCGGGCGAAGACCAGAACCGATCCGCGCGAGAAGTCATGGCGCAAATTGGCGGTGATCTGTCCGCCGCGATCGCCATCGAAGCGCGGCGAGCGGATTCCGTCGCCCTGCGAATAGTAGCCACCGATCATGAAGCGCGTGTCCTTGCCCAGCGGGCCGGACAGCAGGGCGTCGCCCCGCACTTCGCCATCGTCGATCACATCGAGCTTGGCGACGCCTTCCAGATGGTCGCCGCCCTCGCGCTGGACGAGGTTGACGGTGACGCCCGGCTGGCCCGAGGCGAACAGCGCACCGGTGCCACCACGCACCGCCTCGACCCGCTGCACCGTCTCGTCGATCCGGTAAAGCTGCGAGTTTTCGAGGAAGGAAAGCGTCGCCGGCGGGAAGAAAGGCACGCCCTCAGTCTGGAAGGTGACATATTCGGCATCGCCGCCGGACGGGTAGCCGCGCACGAAGATGTTGGCGCCGTTCTTGCCGCCCGAGCTTTCGATGGTGAGGCCGGGCACCAGCTTGAGCACGTCGGCAGTGCTGGCCGGCGCGAGACGATCGATCGCGATCCGGTCGATGCTGGTCACGGCGAAGGCCGCTTCCTGTCGGCGCCGCCCGCCACCCGGCGTGCCGACCACGACGATGTCGGGCGCCTTCGCCACCTCGGCGGGCGCGATCGCCTCCGGATCGATCAGGGTGCGAGGCGCCGCCTTAGCCATGGGCACCGGCTCCAGCAGGATGGCGCCACCCGGCGCCGCGCGGGCGCGCAGGCCCGATCCCGCGAGCAGTTTCGCAAGCGCCCGATCCGGATCGAGCGAACCATGCACGGACGCGCCTCGCCGGCCCGCCACATCCGACGGCGCAAACAGCAATTGCCGTCCGCTCTGCCGCGCGAACCGGGCCAGTGCGTCCGACAAAGTGGTGCCGGGAATGTCGAAGGAAAGTGGCGGTGCCGCGATCGAGCGACCGGGCCACAGAGCGGTGACGAGCAGAATCGCGAGCGCAGCGCTGGAACGGTATCGCCATGGCACCTGCCTCCTCCCTCGCGATCCCGTCGTACGCGGGACCTTCAAGGGACAAGACGCAAGGCCTTCCAAAAGCCGAACCCCCTACCGAAACTTTTTTGTCACCTCAGCGTGAGGCGATGACGACAGCCTCGCTGCTATCCTGCTTCACGCGCAGGGGGAAGCCCGTGGTGAGGGCATCGACGAAGGCGGGGGTCTCCGCCGTATGGAAGGCACCGGAGACACGCAGGCTCGCCGCGCGGTTGTCCGCGATGCGGATCGGCCGGCGGCGGTAGCGGTTGATTTCGCTGGCCGCGTCCGCCAGCGTCAGGTTGTCGAACTGGAGCAGGCCACTCCGCCAGCCGGTGATGCTCGCCGGGTTGTCGAGCCGGCGGATCAGCACGTCGCTGCCCTGCGCGGAAAGCAAGTGGCCCGGCTCCACCGTCACCGAGGAATCGCCGCCCGTGAGGGTGAGCTGCCCCTGCGCGGCGAAGGCGCGGACCTGCCCCGGATCGGTGCGGAGATCGAACTGGCCCTGACCGGCGGAGAAATCATGCCCGCCGGCGCTGATCACGTACGGGGTGCCGGAAGGCTTGAGCCTGAACCAGCCCTGCCCGTCGAGCCGCAGATGTCGGGTGCCGCCATCATAGGATACGGCCAGCCGGCTGGCCGTATCGAGCGTGACGACGGAGCCGTCGGGCAGGGTCACATCGGTCTGCTGGCCGATGCCGGTGCGGAAGGTCTGGGTGTCGGCCTGCTCCACCTTGTGCGGAACCCATGCATGGATGCCGAGCGCGGCGAGCGGCGCGCCGGCCAGCAGCAGGGCGGCGGCGGCCACCGCGCGCGGCGGGATGCGCCTCGACCTGCGGCCCAGCATCGTGCGGGCGAGCGTCTGCTGGCGAAGCGAGAGCAGGGCCGGCTGCTCGCCGAGCGCGCTTGCAGTCTCTCGCGCCGCACCGACCCGCGCATAGGCCTCGGCATGATCCGCGCTCATCGAGCGCCAGGCCGCGAAGGCGGCGCGCGTCGCGTCGCTCGGGTCCAGCATCCGCTCGTGCCAGAGCGCCGCTTCGGCAAGGAGGGCGTCACCCATGGCGCCAATCCTCCAGCGCGGCGGTGACGCGGGCGAGCGCCTTGGCCTGATGCTTCTCGGCAGCGCGCGTCGAGATGCCGAGGGCGCGGGCGACGTCGGCCATCTTCACTCCCTCCAGCACGCGCAGCACGAAGACGTCGCGGGTCCGTTCGGGAAGCTCGAGCAGGACCGCCTGCAGGCGTTCCGCCGCCTCCCTGCTTTCCAAGACGCGGTCCGGCGGAATCTCCGAACCGATCAGACCATCGTCGAGCAATTCGTCGTGCAGGCCGGCGCCGCGCACCGCCTCGCGACGCGCGCGGTCCTTGAGCACGTTGGCGGCGGTGACGAACAGGAAATGCTCGGGCTTCTCGATCGCCGCCGGATCCGGCATCCTGCTGAGCCGCAGGAACACGTCCTGCACCAGATCGGGAACATCGGCCTTCACCGCCACCCGCCGCTCGAAGAAGCGGCCCAGCGCCTGGCCGTAACGATGCGCCAGCCGAGAGAGGATCGTCTCCCTCGCCGTCTGCTCGCCAAGCCTGTCGCGCTGCGGTTCCGTCTTGTCCCCTCCGTCTATGGGTCATGGATCGGAAACCACGCCCACGCAAGCGGTCTGCGGACACTCTGACACCCATGGGCATGGGCCCGAACTTGAGCTACGCTCACGCGTCATGAAGCGCAGTGCGGATTTGCCGCTGACGATCGGGCCGGTGGTCGGGGTGACCGATCACTATCCGGCGGGCCATGTCGATGCTTTTGGCAGCCGCGATCGCGCGCTCGTCGTCTATGTGCTCACGGGCGTGATATCGGTGGTGACCGAGGTCGCGAGCTACGTACTGCCCCCGCACCGCGCGATCTGGCTGCCGGCCGAGGCCATGCACGAGATTTCGTGCCGCGGGCCGGTGACGTTCAATCTCGTCCAGATCGATCCCGATATGCCGGGCCAACTGAGCGAGGCTCGCGTGTTCGACGTGTCGCTACTCGTCCGCGCGCTGATTCAGGAGGTATTGGGTTTCGGCGATGGCTATGAGGCGGACGGGCGCGAGGGCCAGATCGTCCGGCTGCTGCTCGACGAGGTGGCGCGCGCGCCGGCCATCCCGCTCTCGGCACCGATCCCGCACGACCGGCGGCTGAAGCGGGTGTGCGACATCATCATCGCCGATCCGGCCGACCAGCGCGACCTCGACGCGCTCGCCCGCGAGGCCGGCATGGGGCGGCGTACCTTCACGCGCGCCTTCCGGGCGGAAACCGACATGGCGTTCGCGATGTGGCGCCAGCAGATCCGGCTGATGGCGGCGCTCTCGATGCTCGGCGAGGGCCGTCCGATCACCAACATCGCCTACGATGTCGGCTATGAAAGCCCGAGCTCGTTCACCGCGATGTTCCATCGCGTGCTCGGCGTGCCGCCCAGCCATTACGGGCGTGGCCGCGGCTGACCGCCGCGGCGCACGGACAAAAGCAGCCTTCAGTGTCCAGTGGCCGCCAGATGATCGAGCGCCTGGTTGAGCGCCAGCACGTTGACGTGGCGATCGCCGAGAAACGGGATGAGCGGCGTATCGATCGAGCGGCGTACCAGCGCCTCGATCTGCGCCGCCGGGAGGTGGCGCGAGGCGGCCACCCGGTCCACCTGATACAAAGCCGCCTCGGGGCTGAGATCGGGGTCGAGCCCCGAGGCGGAGGCCGTGACCAGGTCGGGTGGAATGATTTTCCCTGGTACGGAAACCTTGGCGACGTCGCCCTTCACCCGGTCGACAAGCGCCTGGGAGGTCGGCCCGAAATTGGAGCCTGACGAGGCGGTCGCGTCATAGCCCTTGCCGGCGGCCGACGGGCGGGGGTGAAAATACCGGTCCTCTGCGAAGTTCTGGCCGATCAGTTCCGATCCGATCGCCTTGCCGTTCTGCTCGACGAGGCTGCCATTTGCCTGGCGGGGGAAGGCGAGCTGGGCGACGCCGGTGATGGCGAGCGGATAGGCGATGCCGAGCGTCAGCGCGAACAGCCCGGTCATGACCAGCGCGGGGCGGAGCGAGGTGGTGAGGTCTTTGCTCATGATGATGTCCTCAGGCGAGGTGCAGGCCGCCGACCAGCAGGTCGATCAGCTTGATGCCGATGAAGGGCGCGATCAGGCCGCCGAGGCCATAGATGGCGAGGTTGCGGCGGAGCAGCGGGCCAGCGCCGATCGGCCGGTACGTCACGCCCTTGAGCACGAGCGGCACGAGCAGCGGGATGATCAGCGCGTTGAAGATGATCGCCGACAGGATCGCCGACTGGGGCGATGACAGGCCCATGATGTTGAGCACCTTAAGCCCCGGATAGATCGCCACGAACATCGCCGGGATGATCGCGAAATATTTGGCGACGTCGTTGGCGACTGAGAAGGTGGTGAGCGCGCCGCGCGTCATCAGCAATTGCTTGCCGAGGCCGACCACCTCGATCAGCTTGGTCGGATCGCTGTCGAGATCGACCATGTTGCCCGCCTCGCGCGCCGCCTGCGTGCCGGTGTTCATCGCCACGCCGACATCGGCCTGGGCAAGTGCGGGAGCGTCGTTGGTGCCGTCGCCGCACATCGCCACCAGCTTGCCGCCGGCCTGCTCCTTGCGGATGAGGTCCAATTTGTCCTCGGGCGTCGCCTGCGCGAGGAAATCGTCGACGCCCGCCTCGGCGGCGATGGCGGCGGCGGTGAGCGGGTTGTCGCCGGTGATCATCACAGTGCGGATGCCCATCTTGCGCAGCTCGCCGAACCGCTCCTTGATGCCGGCCTTCACGATGTCCTTGAGGGCGATCGAGCCGAGCAGGCGCCCGTCCTTCGCCACCGCGAGCGGAGTCATCCCGGCGCGGGCGATCTCCTCGGTGGAGCGACGCAGATCGGCGGCGGCGGTGGAGCCGCCGAGACCGGCATGCGCCTTGAGGATCGAATCCACCGCACCCTTCTCGATCAGCGTATCGCCGAACTTCACGCCCGAAATGCGAGTCTGCGCGGTGAAGGGGATGATCTCGGCACCAGCGGGGAGCGCCTCGGTCGTCACGCCGAACTGTTCGCGGGCGAGGACGACGATCGAACGGCCCTCGGGCGTCTCGTCGGCGAGGCTCGCCAGTAGCGCCGCTTCGGCCAGCTCGTTGCGGGTGACGCCGCTGACGGGACGGAATTCGGTCGCGGCACGGTCGCCGATGGTGATCGTGCCGGTCTTATCGAGCAGCAAAGTGTCGACGTCGCCAGCGGCTTCCACCGCACGGCCCGATTTGGCGAGCACGTTGAAACGCACCAGCCGGTCCATGCCGGCGATGCCGATCGCCGAAAGGAGGGCCGCGATCGTCGTCGGGATCAAGGTGATCAGCAGCGCGGCGAGGATCGCCACCGGCACCGCGCCACCCGCATAGGCAGTGAAGCCTGGGATCGTGCCCACCGCGATCAGGAAGATGATCGTCAGGCCGACGAGCAGGATGGTCAGCGCGATCTCGTTGGGCGTCTTCTGCCGCTCGGCGCCTTCCACCAGCGCGATCATGCGATCGAGGAAGCCCTGGCCGGGATCGACGGTGACGCGCACCTTGATCTGGTCGGAGATGACACGCGTGCCCGCAGTGACGGCCGAGCGATCTCCGCCCGCCTCGCGGATCACGGGCGCGCTCTCGCCGGTAATCGCGGCCTCGTTGACCGAGGCGACACCGTCCACCACCTCGCCATCGGCGGGGATCAGGTCACCGGTCTCGACCAGCACGATATCGCCCTTGCGTAAGCCGCTGGCGGGGACCGGCTCGATGCCACTGCCCTTGATGCGCTTGGCCGTCAGTTCCGCCTTGGTGGCGCGCAGCGAGGCGGCCTGCGCCTTGCCGCGTCCTTCGGCCAAGGCTTCCGCAAACGTACCGAACAGCACGGTCAGCCAGAGCCACACGACCAGCTGCAGCTTGAAGCCCACGCCGAGGCTGTCGTGCCCGACGATTAGCAGGATGGTGAGCAGGGCAGCCACGCAGGCGGTGACGAACATCACCGGGTTGCGGACCAGCTCCTTCGGATTGAGCTTGCGGAACGAATCGCCCACCGCAGGCAGGATCAGCTCGGGCGTGAAGAGAGTGGCGGAACGGGCCATGGTTGTGACCTTCAGAAGAGCTGGCCGTTGATCATCGCGAGATGATCGGCGATCGGGCCGAGCGCGAGGCTCGGCAGGAAGGTGAGGCCGCCGAGGATCAGCACGATGCCAACCAGCAGGCCCACCCACAGTGGGCCGGTCGTCGGGAAGGATCCCGCGCTTTCCGGCGTGTATTTCTTGGCGGCGAGCGATCCCGCGACCGCCAGCATCGGCACGATGATGAAGAAGCGGCCGATCCACATCGCCACCGCCAGCATCCCGTCATAATAAGGTGTCGAGGCGGTCAGGCCGGCGAAGGCGGAGCCGTTGTTCCCGACGGCGCTGGTGAAGGCGTAGAGGATCTCCGAAAAGCCGTGCGGCCCCTTGTTGAGCGGCCCGGCGAGACCGGGCGCCACGACGCTGGAGATCGCCGTCATGCCGAGAATCACGAGCGGCAGCACCGCAATCGCCAGCACCGACAGCTTCACCTCGCGGCTTTCGATCTTCTTGCCGACATATTCGGGCGTGCGGCCCACCATCAGCCCGGCGACGAACACGGCGAGGATGGCGAACAGCAGGAAGCCGTAGATGCCCGCGCCGACGCCGCCGACCACGACTTCGCCGAGCTGGATGTTGAACAGCGGCACAAGCCCGCCGAGTGCGGTGAAGCTGTCGTGCATGGCGTTGACCGCGCCGCACGATGCCGCCGTCGTCACCACCGCGAACAAGGCCGAGGCCGCCGCGCCGAAGCGCACCTCCTTGCCCTCCATGTTGGCGCCGGGGACGCCGAGATGATGGAGCACCGGATTGCCCGCCGCCTCCTGCGAATAGCAGACCGCCACGCCGGCGAGGAAGATCAGCACCATCGCCGAGAAGATCGCCCAGCCCTGCTTCGTGTTGCCCACCGCCTTGCCGAAGCACCAGGTGAGGCCGAATCCGATCAGGAAGATCGACAGCATCTGGATGAAGTTCGTCATCGCGCTCGGATTCTCGAACGGATGGGCGGAGTTGGCGTTGAAGAAGCCGCCGCCGTTGGTGCCGAGCATCTTGATCGCTTCCTGCGAAGCGACCGGCCCGAGCATCAAGGTCTGCTTGGCGCCCTCCAGCGTGGTGACGTCCACCGAGGACGCGAGCGTCTGCGGCACGCCGCTGGCGGCGAGATACAACGCATAGACGATCGAGATCGGCAGCAGCAGATAGAGCGTGATCCTCGTGCAATCCGCCCAGAAATTGCCGATCGTCTTCATCTCGCGACGCGCGAAGCCACGGAACAGCGCGAAGGCCAGCGCGATGCCGGTCGCGGCACTCAGGAAGTTGTGGATGGTGAGGCCGAGCATCTGGCTGAGGTTCGACATCGTCGACTCGCCCGAATAGCTCTGCCAGTTGGTGTTGGTGGTGAAGCTCACCGCCGTGTTCGCCGCGAGATGCTGCGGCAGGCCGGCGAGCCCGCCCGCGTTGAGCGGCAACACCGCCTGCAGCCGCAGCACCGCATAGGTGAACAGCATCAGCACCGCGTTGAACACCAGCATATGCACCGCGTAGCGGCGCCAGCTCTGCTCTTCCGTCGGATCGATGCCGGAGAGCTTGTAGAAGCCGCGCTCGACCGGGCCGAGTACGGTGTGGAGCGGGGTACGACGGCCTTCGTAAAGGGCGAACAGCCAGACACCGACCGGCTTGGTCAGCGCCAGCAGCACAGCCACGAAGGCGAATATCAGGATCCAGCCTGAAGCGGTCATCATGGGGTCTCCAGGCTCAGAATTTCTCGGGCCGCAGCAGGACCGCGACGAGATAGAGGAGCAGGCCGATCGCCGTGATCGCGGCGAGCCAGAGGTCGAGGGTCATGGCCGGTCCTCACGCATGATCGCAGAGGCGGACATAAGCGAGCGTCAGGGCGAGCAGCCCCAGCATCGCGGCGATCCATAGAAAATCCTGCATGGCGACGAGATCCTCGAACGACAGGCGCGCGACAGGACGCCGCACCGCACTACACGGCGTCCGATAGGCCCGGCCCGCATCAGCGTTCGAGGAGCGGTTCGTGCGCGCCGCGTGAGCATCGCATAAGCAAAAAGGCCCGGCCGATCGCTCGGCCGGGCCTTCGCCCTCAGGATGCTGTCACGCGCCCCTCAGTAGGTGCCGGAAAAGCTCCGGTTGAGATTGGTCGCACCGCGATCATCGTCATCGCGGTCGCGCCCGAACAGGCCGCGATTGCTGTCCTCGTCGCGCCACGCCTGCTGCGCCTCGACCGCCGTCTTGGCGAGGTGGACTTTGTCGTCGACCGACTGGATCCAAGACGACGGGATCGAATGGTGGTGGCCACCGGCGTCGCGATCGGTCTTGGTCAGCAGGATGCGATCGCCGCGCACATGATCGACCTTGCCGACATGCGTGCCGTCCGAGCCGACCACTTCCATATGTTCGGTCACCGAGCCGAGCGAATCGCGCTGGGTCTGGCGGTTCTGCCGCCAGCTCGCGAACTCGTTCTCGAAGCGGCTCTGATGTTCGCGGCGATATTCGTCATAATCGCGGTCGAACTGGCTGAGCTGGCGGTTGCGCCAGTTGCCGTAGCCGTGGACGTCATTGCCGCGCTCGTCGCGAGCGCCGGCATAATAAGCGCGATATTCGTCGTCACGCGAGTCGCGGTCGCGGTCGCTGCCGTAGCGATAGCCGGTATCCGCATAGCTGCCGCGCGAGCGATAGCTATCCGGGTAGCCGGTCTCGAACTGACGATCCTCGCCCGTCGCCTGATAATGATAGGAACTCGGCGCATAGCCGCGCGAATAACCGGAGGCGCGATAACCCTCGTCGCGGTTCGAGCGGCTCCAGCTCGGATAGCGATCGGGGCTGCGATAGCCGCCCGGCGCATAATCGGCATAGCGGCCGCCGGTCTCGTAGCGGTCGCGGCTGCCATATTCGCGGTCGTAGCGCTCGTCGAACCGCTCATCCATACGGCGGCGACGCTCGGCATCCTCATCGCCGAACCAGGAGCGGATCTCGTCGCCCGCACGCTCGAAGAAGCCGCGATCGTTGGGGTTGTCGTAGCGCGGATCGCGGAACTCGCTGCGATAATTGCGGTCGGCGCCGTAGCGGTCGTTGCGTTCATAGCCCATGGGGACGTCCTTTCTCCTGCGAATGGGGACAAGCCTGTCGCACGGTATCAGCCGCTGTCGCGGCGTCCGTGCGATCGTTGGGCTAAAACGGGAGAAAAGCCTTGCCGTTCCGATCGTTACGGGCGCGTCGAAGCGTCGGAGCGGCCAGCGGAGAGCGGTTCGCGACCAATGACCAGGCGACCGCTGGCGATCATTTTGGGAGACGCCGCTTTTGCGCGTTGCAAGGCCGGAAAAGCGCCGCTAAAGGGAGCGCCCACCGGCGGTGCGGGGCTGTAGCTCAGATGGGAGAGCGCTGCAATCGCACTGCAGAGGTCAGGGGTTCGATTCCCCTCAGCTCCACCACGCCCGCCGGTTCTTCTCCTCAGTTGTCCACGTCGTCGATCAGGTGATCGAGCGCCTTGCGCGCGCCATTGGCGTATCCCGTGAAGGTGGCGGTCGCGACGCAGGCCTTGCGCGCCTGCCCGTCGATCGGGTGATCCCAGCCGCAGCGTGCCGTCGGCGCGAGCCCCAGATAATAGACATGGAACAGCACGGCGCCCGCGACGAGGCCGAACAGCAGGAGGATCAGCGAACGCATGATCGCTTCCTAACAGCCGCCGCTGCGCGCCGCCACTCGACAGACGCGGCGGATCGCGGCACGGGGCGGCCATGACAGGAACCGAATTGCGCGACCTGCTGGTCCGCGAAATCGCGCGCACCCATGGCGGCGGCGCGCAGCGCTGGCGCAAGGTCGCCGGCACGATCAAGGTCTATTCGCGCGACACGCACGCGCACTGCAACTGGGAAGCGCGGCCGACCGGCACCGCCTTCGAGATCGCGGTGGTCGAGCGGGCCAGCGACGGCCTGCGTGCCCGCCATCCGTTCGTCGAGGCAGGCTGACGGTTTCAGCGCTCTTGGGAAATGGTGCCCGGGGACGGAATCGAACCGCCGACACCGTGATTTTCAGTCACGTGCTCTACCAACTGAGCTACCCGGGCGTCGCGTCTGAAGCGAAGCGAGCGGCGCCTATAGGGACATGGAACCGTGCCTGTCCAGCCCTATTCCTGCTCGTCCGTCTCGGCGCGCGGGCCGGGCATGCGATAGCCTTCGCCCAGCCACTGCAGCAGATCGCGATCACGGCAGCCCTGGCCGCAGAAGGGGGCGTGCGCGGTGGCGACGGGCTTGCCGCAGACCGGGCAGCGCTCCGCGCGACGGATGGGATCAGGGTTCGACATGCCCGGCCGATATGGCGAGCACCGGCTCGGCCCGCAAGGCGACGGCGCCGCCGATCCGCCGGGCGAGCTGATCGATCCACTGGGAGCGGACGCGATCGATCACGGCAGGCGCACCGACGAGCGTGCGCGCGCCATGGCCGTGGCTCGCACCGCGCAGCAACCCCAGGGCTGCGGCCAGCGCCGGATCGGCGCGGATCAGCTCGGGGATCGAGGCGCGGGGGCGGGGCCGGACGATCTGGACGAAGCCGAAGCCATTGACCGCCGTGCGCTCGAACGGCTGCGGCAAGGCGGCGTCGATCGCCTCGGCGGCAGCGGCGCGCTCCGCCTTGGAACCCAGCGTCGGAAGATCGATGCCGATCGATCCGCCGATCGCCAGCCGGCGTACCGCCTGTGCCGACGCGCGCGCGCCAAGCACGGCCAGTTCCGCCGCCGGCAGCGGACCATCGACATCGAACAGCGCCATGGCCGGCGTGGGGGAGAGGCGCAGCGCCCCACCGGGAAAGTCGATCTCCCCGGTATCGGCCTGCTCGATCAGCTCGGACCAGCCGGCGCGCTCCAGCAGGTCCGGATCGTGCGCGGACAAGCGACGGGCATCGGGAAAGCGCTCGGCCAGCGTGGGCGCGGCGCGCTCCTCGGTCGCGTCGCTGGCACGGGCACGCGGCGGCTTGAGGCGGCCCGGCTCGGGAATCGCCTCGCGCACGATCTCGACCAGCAGGGTACGACCCTGGGACAATCCACGCGGCACCGATTCGAGCACGGCATCGCCCTGCGCGGTGGCGAGCCACGCCCCCTGCCCCACCCGTTCGCCGATCTTGGCGGCGACGATCGCGCCGACGCGCAGGCGATCGTCGAGCCGGTCGATCGCCGCTTCGAGAATGGTGTCGCCTTCGACAAGGGCGGCGCGATGTTCTCCGATTCCCTCGTCGAGGATCCATTCAGCCAAGGGTCAGTCCCGCGGCAACAAGCAGGGCGCGCGTCTCGAACAAGGGCAACCCCATCACGCCCGAATGGCTGCCGGCAAGGCTCTTCACGAAGCTCTCGGCAAAGCCCTGGATGGCGTAGCCGCCCGCCTTGCCGTGCCATTCGCCACCCGCGACATAAGCGTCGATCTCCTGCGGGGAGAGGCGTTTGAAGGCCAGCACGCTGGTCGATTCGCGATGGCGCGCCCGTCCCTCGCCATCGATCAGCGTCACCGTCGAATGGACGCGGTGGCGGCGGCCGGAGAGTAGGTCCAGACACTGGCGCGCGGTGCGCTCGTCCTCGGCCTTGGGCAGAATGCGGCGCCCGCAAGCAACCACCGTATCGGAGGCGAGCACCAGCGCGCCGGGGTGACGTGCGGCCACAACGGCCGCCTTCTCGGCAGCGAGGCGGCGGGCATGGGGCAGTGGCAGCTCCAGCCGGCGCGGACTCTCGTCCACGTCGGCGGGGTCGATGGCGTCGGGCGCGATGCCGAGCCGCGCCAGCAACTCCAGCCGGCGCGGACTGGCGGACGCCAGAACGAAGCGCATATCGGAACCCCCGTTTTGCGAAGCGCAGGTCACCCCCGCGCTCCGATTACTTGAAGCGGTAGGTGATGCGGCCCTTGGTGAGATCGTAGGGCGTCAGCTCGACGAGCACCTCGTCGCCGACCAGCACGCGGATGCGATTCTTGCGCATCTTGCCGGCGGTGTGACCCAGAATCTCGTGGTCATTTTCGAGGCGCACGCGGAACATGGCGTTGGGCAGAAGCTCCACCACCTGGCCACGCATCTCGAGAAGTTCTTCTTTCGCCATCAATCCTCGTACGTTCAAAGCGTCTTACAATTGGCGCGCGCCATAGCCGCTGGCGCGCAATAAGGAAAGCGTCGCGCGGTGAGGCCATTTCGCCGCGTCAAGACGAAATCGCTTTTTCGACGAACTGCTTCATTGCCGAGCAAGGTGCTGGGGAATAAGGCGGTCCCCGTCATGCTCGCCCAGAAGACCCGCTATGCGCTGCGTGCGCTGCTCTACCTCGCAGAAGCCGATCACGGCCGATCGGTGCAGGTCGCTGACATCGCCGCGACACAGCAGGTGCCGCGAAAGTATCTGGAGCTGATCCTGCTCGATCTCAAGAAGGCGGGCATGGTGACGAGCCGGCGCGGCCCCGGCGGCGGCTACGTGCTGGCGCGCAAGCCTGCGGAGATCAGCTTCGCCGAGGTGATCCGGCTGATGGACGGCCCGCTGGCACTGGTGCCCTGCGCCAGCCTCAATTTCTACGCGCGCTGCGGCGATTGCCACGACGAGGCGACCTGCGCGATCCGCAGGGTGATGGCACAGGTGCGCACCGAGGCCGATCGCATCCTTTCCGGCACGACTCTGGCCGACGCCGCCGCGATCGAGACGCTCGCCGCCTGAACCTGTCATGCGACGCTGGTAGAAAGCGCGGCTTGGGGTTGGTGAAGTTTTCTCTATTTCTCGACTGTAGAAATAGGAAATAGCCTTCTCGCGACCTTATCGGGGAAGGAACCGTCATGTATCGCCGCTTCATTCTTGCCGGCATCGCCGCTTCGCTGGTCGCCGGGCCGATCGCGCTGTCCGCCGCCGCCGCCGCGCCTGCGCCCGTCGAGATCCTCAACGTCTCCTACGATCCGACCCGAGAACTCTATCAGGATATCGACGCCGCCTTTGCGAAGGACTGGAAGGCGAAGACCGGGCAGGACGTCACCATCCGCCAGAGCCACGGCGGTTCGGGCGCGCAGGCGCGTTCGGTCATCGAGGGATCGCCCGCCGACGTGGTGACGCTGGCGCTCGGCTACGATATCGATTCGATCGCGCAGAAGGCGAAGCTGCTGCCGGCCAACTGGCAGAGCCGCCTGCCGCACAATTCCACGCCTTATTATTCGACGATCGTGTTCCTCGTCCGCAAGGGCAACCCCAAGGGCATCAAGGACTGGGGCGACCTGATCAAGCCGGGCGTGCAGGTGATCACGCCCAACCCCAAGACCTCGGGCGGGGCGCGCTGGAATTATCTGGCAGCGTGGGGCTACGCGCAGAAGACCTATGGCCCCAAGGCCAAGGATTACATGATCAAGCTGTTCAAGAACGTGCCGGTGCTCGATTCGGGCGCGCGCGGGGCGACCACCACCTTCGTCGAGCGCGGGCAGGGCGACGTGCTGCTGGCGTGGGAGAACGAGGCGTTCCTCGCGGTCAACCAGCTCGGCCAGGGCAAGTTCGACATCGTGGTGCCGTCGGTCTCGATCCGCGCCGAGCCGCCGGTCTCAATCGTCGACAAGAATGTCGACCAGAAGGGCACGCGCAAGGTGGCGACCGCCTATCTGAACTATCTCTACACGCGGCCCGCGCAGCAGATCATCGCCAAGGATTATTACCGGCCGATCGATCCGGTGGTGGCGAAGCAATATGCCGCCAAGTTCCCGCGCCTCCAGCTTTTCACCATCGATCGCAATTTCGGCGGCTGGGCCAGGGCGCAGGCCGCGCATTTCGCCGACGGCGCGGCCTTCGACCAGATCTTCGCCGCTGCCAAGCACTGAGGTACAGTGCGCAGGCCAGGCGGGGGCGCTGAGAGCGCAGCACCCCCGCCCCGCCTGAGAACGAGATAAAGAGGGGCTTTTCATCATGCGAAACCTGCTGCTCGGCGGGGCGTCCATCGTGGCGCTCGCCGCTTCCCCGGCGCTTGCCGCCAAACCCGTCTCCAATGCCGCCATTCTGGAGCGCCTGAACGCGCTCGAAGCCAAGGTCGACGCGCTTCAGGCCGAGAATGCGGACCTCCACCGCCAGCTCGACCAGCAGCAGGCGACGGTCGCCACCATCCCTTCGCAGGTGACGACGGCGGTCGCTGCCGCAGCCCCTCCACCGCCGCCGCCCGTCCCGGCGCTGCCCAAGCAGACGCAGACCGCCTGGTCCTACGTGCCGCAATTCACTTCGCCGGACGGCAATTTCACCTTTAAGCCGCGCGGCATCCTCGATGTCGACTATGCCGCCTTCAACGAGCGCAAGGGCGGCTACGACTATAATAACGGCACTCAGATCCGGCGCGGCCGCTTCGGCTTCGACGGCACCGCGTTCAAACAGATCGCCTGGCGGCTCGAGGCCGAGTGGGTCGGCGGGCAAACCACCCTGCTCGATGCCTATGTCGCCTATACCGGGGTGAAGAACCTCACCATCACCGCCGGCCAGCTTAAGATACCGGCGGGCCTGGAAGCCAACAGCCCGGACGCGTTCAACGAGTTCATGGAACGCGGCATGGCCAACACCGCGTTCGGCGCGGTGGGCGGCGAGCGCCGCGTCGGCCTGACCGTCGGCTACGCGAACAAATGGCTGACCGCGACAGGCGGCCTCTACGGCGCGAACGAATCGATCAGCCGCAACGCCACCACACCGGACGAGGTGTGGGGCTATAACGGCCGCGTGACGGTCGAGCCGATCAACGACGCGCGCCACCTGATCCACCTCGGCGCGTCCGCCTATCACGTGAAGGATCTCGCCGGAAATTCGGTGACGCTCGCCGATCGCCCCAATGTGCGCGTCGACAACGGCAATATCGAATCGGTGACGATCGCCGGCACCAACCCCGCCGGCGGCCCGCAGACCGGCGTCAGCAACGCGACCTATTACGGGTTCGAGGGTGCCGCCGTGTACGGCCCCTTCTCGGTGCAGGGCGAATATAACCACATGCACCTCGACCAGTTCGGGGCAGCGCCGTCGCTCAACTTCGACGGCTGGTACGCCTTCGGGTCGCTGTTCCTCACCGGCGAATCGCGCACCTTCCGCGGCGGCGCGATCGACCGGCTCAAGCCCATCCGTCCCTTTGACCCCCTCAAGGGAAACTGGGGTGCCTTCGAGCTGGCCGTGCGCTACGACCGCCTCAACCTGACCGAGCACGCGCTGTCGCCGCTCGATCATGACGCCCATGCGTGGACCGCCGCGCTGAACTGGTATCTGACGGGGAACGTGAAGGTGCTCTTCAACTATATCCGCTTTGAAGGGCAGAATTCGCCGCTCGTCGCGGCCCCCGTCTCGCTCAACGGCACCACCGCGAAGGGCGATGCCTTCGCGACGAGGTTGCATTTCGACTTCTGATGACCACTGCGCCGGCTCTCTCCACGCCCGTGACGGCGAGCCGGCGCAAACGGGCGCGCTCGGCCATGCCGGGCCTCGGCCTTACGCTCGGCATGACGATGCTGTGGCTGGGGCTGCTCGTGCTGCTGCCGCTGGCAGCAGTGCTGATCCGCTCGCTCAGCCTCGGCCCGGTCCATTTCGCGGAGGTGGCGTTTTCGCCGCGCGCTCTCGCCGCCTATCGTCTGAGCTTCGGCGCCGCTTTGGGCGCGGCGGCGATCAACGGCGTGTTCGGCACGCTGATCGCCTGGGTGCTCGTGCGCTATTCCTTCCCCGGCAAGAAGCTGGCGAGCGCGCTGGTCGATCTGCCCTTCGCATTGCCGACGGCGGTGGCGGGCATCGCGCTCACCGCCATCTACGCGAACACCGGCTTCGTCGGCGGGGCGCTGGAGAAGGTCGGCATCAAGATCGCCTACACGCCGGCCGGCGTGGTGGTGGCGATGGTGTTCATCGGCCTGCCCTTCGTGGTCCGCACGATCGAGCCGGTGCTGGCCGATCTGGGCAAGGATATCGAAGAGGCCGCCGCGACGCTCGGCGCGAACCGGCTCACCATCTTCCGCCGCGTGCTGCTGCCCGAGATCATGCCGGCCCTGCTCACCGGCTTCGCGCTCGCCTTCGCGCGCGGGGTGGGCGAATATGGCTCGGTGATCTTCATCGCCGGCAACATGCCCTTCCAGTCCGAGATCGCGCCGCTGCTGATCGTGACGCAACTCGAACAGTTCGATTATGAGGGCGCCACCGCCATCGCGGCGGTGATGCTGGTCGTCTCCTTCCTGATGCTGGCGGCGATCAACGGCATCCAGGCGCGCGAGCGCAAATGGCGGAGTACCGGCCAGTGAGGAAGGCGACCACCGAGCCGGCGCCGATCCGCGCACTCCTCATCGGCATTGCTTTCCTGTGGCTGGCACTGATCATCTTCGCGCCACTGGTCGCCGTTTTCGCGCAGGCCTTTTCCAAGGGCTTGAGTGCGTTCGCCGACGCACTGGTGCAACCCGATGCCTGGGCCTCGATCAAACTCACCCTGCTCACCGCCGCGATCACGGTGCCGATCAACAGCGTGTTCGGCATGGCCGCCGCCTGGGCGATCTCCAAGCACGATTTCCGGGGACGTCAGCTGCTGGTCAACTTGATCGACCTGCCCTTCTCTGTCTCGCCGGTGGTGGCTGGGCTGATGTTCGTGCTGCTGTTCGGCGCCAACGGCTGGTTCGGGCCGTTCCTGATGAGCCACGGCATCCGCATCATGTTCGCGGTGCCGGCGATCGTGATCGCGACCACCTTCGTCACCTTCCCCTTCGTGGCGCGCGAACTGATCCCGCTCATGACCGCGCAAGGCCGAGCAGAAGAGGAGGCGGCGCTGACGCTTGGCGCGGGCGGCTTCCAGACCTTCTGGCACGTGACCTTGCCCAACATCCGCTGGGGGCTGCTCTACGGCGTGCTGCTCACCAACGCGCGCGCGATGGGCGAGTTCGGTGCGGTGTCGGTGGTGTCGGGCCATATCCGGGGCCTCACCAACACGATGCCGCTGCACGTCGAAGTGCTCTACAACGAATATAATTTCACGGCCGCGTTCGCCGTCGCCTCGCTGCTCGCCGGCCTCGCGCTGGTGACGCTGGGCGTGAAGGCGCTGCTGGAGTGGCGCTACGCCGACCAGCTTTCGGCGACGGGACACTAAGCGATCGCTTGCCGATCGCGACCAACAGAGACCTGAGATGACGATTACCATCGACGCCATCACCAAGACCTTCGACACAAGCTCGGCGCTCAACGGCGTCAGCCTCGAGATCGAGGATGGCAGCTTCGTCGCGCTGCTCGGTCCCTCGGGCTCGGGCAAGACGACCCTCCTGCGCATCATCGCGGGGCTGGAGACGGCCGATTCGGGCCATATCCTCTTCCACGGCGAGGACGTGACCGACCGATCGGTGCAGGATCGCAAGATCGGCTTCGTGTTCCAGCACTATGCCCTGTTCCGTCACATGACGGTGGCCGAAAACATCGCGTTCGGGCTGACCGTGATGAAAGGCAAGGCGCGGCCGAAAAAGGCTGCGATCGCGGCGCGGGTGCAGGAACTGCTCGATCTCGTCCAGCTGCCCGATCTCGGCAAGCGCTTCCCCTCGCAGCTGTCGGGCGGCCAGCGGCAGCGCGTGGCGCTCGCCCGCGCGCTGGCCCGTGAGCCGGACATCCTGTTGCTCGACGAACCCTTCGGCGCGCTCGACGCCAAGGTCCGCCGCGAACTCCGCGTGGCCCTGCGGGAGATCCATGATCGCGTCGGCCTCACCTCGATCTTCGTGACGCACGATCGCGAGGAGGCCTTCGCGCTGGCCGACAAGGTGGCGATCCTGTCGAACGGCAAGATCGAACAGTATGACACGCCCAAGCAGGTCGAGGAAAATCCCGCGACGCCGTTCGTGCACGACTTCGTGATCTGATCCCGATCTAGTCGGGCTCGCCAAGCAACCGCATCGCGAGCGCCTCGTCCGCCTCGGGCACCATCAGCCGCGCGGGGGTGAGGCCGCCGAGGCCGATGCTGGCGACGCCACCATCGAACAGCACCGCCTCGATCCCCTCGGCCGCCAGCCGGGCGCGCGCCATCTCGGCGATCATCGCATTGGGAAAGGTCTCGACCTCGACCAGAGCCATCAGGCGGCGGCCGTACCGCCGACCGTCAGGCGATCGATCAGCAGGGTCGGCTGGCCGACCCCGGCCGGCACCGACTGCCCGCCCTTGCCGCAGATGCCGATGCCCTCGTCCAGCGCCATGTCGTTGCCGATCGCCTGGACGCGGGTGAGGACCGACGGGCCGTCGCCGATCAAAGTCGCGCCCTTGATCGGGGCGCCGAGCTTGCCGTTCTCGATCCGGTAAGCCTCGGTGCAGGAGAAGACGAACTTGCCCGACGTGATGTCCACCTGCCCGCCGCCGAAGCTCTTGGCGTAGATGCCATTCTTCACGCGACCAAGGATCTCGGCTGGGTCGTCCTGGCCGCCCAGCATGAAGGTGTTGGTCATGCGCGGCATCGGGGCGTGGGCGAAGCTCTCGCGACGGCCGTTGCCGGTGGCGGGCACGCCCATCAGCCGGGCGTTCAGCCGGTCCTGCATATAGCCTTTCAGGATGCCGTCCTCGATCAAGGTGTTGGCCTGGGTCGGCGTGCCCTCGTCGTCGATCGAGAGCGAGCCGCGCCGCTCGCCGAGCGAGCCATCGTCGATCACGGTGACGCCCGGCGCCGCCACCCGCTCGCCGATGCGGCCCGAGAAGGCCGACGAGCCCTTGCGGTTGAAATCGCCTTCGAGGCCATGGCCGATCGCTTCGTGGAGCAGCACGCCGGGCCAGCCGGAGCCGCACACCACGGTCATCTCGCCGGCCGGCGCCGCGACCGCTTCCAGATTGACCAAGGCCTGCGCCAGCGCCTCGTCGATCGCGCGCTCCCACGTCGCGGTCTCGAACAGGCGATCGTAAAGGTAGCGGCCGCCCAGCCCGAAGAAGCCCGCCTCGCGTCGGCCGTTCTGCTCGGCGACGATCGAGACGTTGAGGCGCACCAGCGGGCGTACGTCGGTGGCGAGGAAGCCGTCCGGCCGCACGATCTCGACCACGCTCCACGAGCCGGAGAGACCGACCGAGACCTGCGCGACGCGCGGATCGCGCGCACGGGCCATCGCGTCGATACGCTGGCACAGATCGACCTTCTTGGCGAAGGGCACCAGATCGAGCGGATTCGCCTCGCCGTAGAGATGGCGGTTGGTGCGCGTCGGCGGCGCGGACTTCTGCCCCTTGGCCGGATCGAGCAGACGCATCGTCTCGGCGGCGCGCAGGATGGCGCGTTCGCTGATCTCGTTGGCGTGAGCGAAGGCGGTCGTCTCGCCCGACACACCGCGCAGGCCGAAGCCGGACTGGGTGGTGAAATCGGCGGTCTTCAACCGGCCGTCGTCGAACCCGAAGCTCTCCGACGCCAGATATTGGAGGTAGAGTTCGCCATCGTCGCAGGCGCCGAGCGTGCTGGCGGCGAGACGCTGGGCCGCATCCGGGTCCAGCCCGTCGCGATAGAGGAAGGAGCGGGGATCGGAGAGGCTGATCATGCCTGCCGATATAGGCGCGGGCAGGCGCCAGTGAAACCCACCGAAGCCAAAGCCGTCAGGCGGCTTCCGAATGGTCCGCCGGGCCGCCGATCAGCACGAAGCGGCGATCACAATAGCCGCATTCGACGAAGCCTTCCTCGTCGATTTCCAGAAACACGCGCGGATGGCCGAGCGCGGCACCGGTGGGAATGTCGCTGGCGCCGTCGCAGATGACGCGCGAGGCATTGACGCGGATGGTTTCGGGCGGTTGGTTGCTCACGAGCCGCCGCATAGCAAGCGGGCGCGCATCGATCAATCAGGCGATGAGCGCGGGCGCCGATGCGGTGACAGGCGCGGCGCGCGGCACCTCGACCACCGTGACGAGCAGCGCGAGCAGCACGGCGGCGGCAAACGCGAAACGCGAGCGGCGGGCGAAGCTGGGAATGGCGGCCTGGGTCATGCGCGGGATAATTGCGCGGAATGCCTAACGACTCGTGAAAAAGCAGGGTTAACGCCCATATTCTGCCTCGCGACACCCTTCGCGAGATCCAGCCAAGGCGAACGACATGGAGAGATCGAATAAAGACAACGCTGCCATCTGGCCTTTTGCGCGGCGTTGCGCCAAAGGGGTGCCGCGCTCGTCAGAAGCCGCGTCGAGGGAGCCTGCATGACCGACGCTTTCGCCCGTACCCCGCCTTCCGCCGTCCTTCCGGCGACTCGCCTACTGCTGTTCGGCGCGACCGGCGACCTGTCGCAGCGGATGCTGCTGCCGTCGCTTTTCTCGCTCCATGCCGAAAAGCTGATCGGCCCGGACCTCAAGATCATCGGCACCGCGCGGTCCGATCTGGACGATGCGGGCTTCCGCGCCGCCGCCGCCGAAGCGCTGGACAAGTTCCTGTCGCCCGAGGCGCGCGTGCCCGACGCGATCCCCTCCTTCCTCGACCGGCTGCACTATGTGCCGCTCGACGCCTCCAAGCCGGAGAGCTTCTCGGCCCTGTCCGGCGTAATGGGCGACGATCCCAACCAGCACACCGCCATCTATCTGTCGACCGCACCGTCACTCTTCGGATCGACGATCGCGGGGCTGCAGAAGGCGGGGCTGGACGGCCCGAACTGTCGCATCGGCCTCGAAAAGCCGCTCGGCCACGATCTCGCCTCCTCCGCGGTGATCAACGACGCGGTGGCGGCCGCTTATACCGAGGGGCAGACGTTCCGCATCGATCACTATCTCGGCAAGGAAACCGTCCAGAACCTGCTGGCGCTGCGCTTCGGCAACCGCATGTTCGAGCCGCTGTGGAATGCCGAGAATATCGAGCATGTCCAGATCACCGTCTCGGAGACGGTCGGCCTGGAAGGCCGCGTCTCTTATTATGACGGCGTCGGCGCGCTGCGCGACATGCTGCAGAACCACATGCTCCAGCTGCTCGCGCTGGTGGCGATGGAGGCCCCGGCGCGATTCGGTCCGCGGTCCGTGCGCGACGAAAAGGTGAAGGTGCTGCGCTCGCTCCGGCCGATCGACCGGGCCACGGTGGCGACCCACACCGTGCGCGGCCAATATACCGAGGGTGCCGTCGGCGGGAAATCGGTGCCCGGCTATATCGACGAGCTGAAGCAGCCTTCCGGCACCGAAACCTTCGTGGCGGTGAAGGCGCATGTCGACAACTGGCGCTGGCACGGCGTGCCCTTCTACCTGCGCACCGGCAAGCGCCTGCCCAACCGGCACAGCGAGATCGTCATCCAGTTCCGCGAGGTGCCCCACTCGATCTTCGCCGGGCGCGGCGCGGTGCTGCAATCGAACAAGCTGGTCATCCGCCTCCAGCCGGAAGAGAATATCCGGCTGACGGTGATGGCCAAGGAGCCGGGCCTCGATCGCGAGGGCATCCGGCTTCGCGAGGTTCCGCTCGATCTCTCGCTTACCACCGCCTTCGCCGGTTTCCGTCGCCGTATAGCGTATGAGCGGCTGCTGCTCGATCTGATCGAGGGCGATCCCACCCTGTTCGTCCGCCGCGACGAGGTGGAGGCGCAATGGCAGTGGATCGATGCTATCCGCGACGGCTGGGACGCCGCGAACGTCACCCCCCGCCCCTATTCGGCGGGAACCTGGGGGCCGTCCGCCGCGATTGCCCTCACCGAACGCGATGGAGTGCATTGGAATGATTGAGGCCGAATGGTGGGATTACGATAATGCCGAGGAGCTGGCCGAACAGCTCGCCGGCGATATCGGCTTCATCATCGAAAGCGCGATCGACGCGCGCAACGAATGTCTGCTGGCGCTGCCCGGCGGCAAGTCGCCGATCCCGGTGTTCGAGAAGCTGAAGACCCAGAAATTCCCTTGGAAGAAGATCACGATCGTGCCGGGCGACGACCGGCTGGTCGACGTCACCGATCCGCTGAGCAACGCCAACCTGCTGGCGCGCAACTTCATGCCGCTGGGCGCCCGCGTGATCCCGCTGGCGTCCGCCAATCTTGGCGTGCGGCAGGCGGGCGAGGCGGCGGATGCGCGCCTTGCCGACCTGCACTGGCCGCCGGATCTCGTCTGGCTCGGCATGGGCACCAACGGCCACACTGCCTCGATCTTCCACGGCCCCGATTATGACGAGGCGCTGTCGTCCAAGAAGAAGGCGATCGGTCTCACCCCCGATCCGCTGCCGCCCGAAGCCCCCGTGGCCCGCGTGACGCTGACCCGCTCGGCGATCCTGGCGGCCCGCTCGATCTTCATCACGATCGACGGCGACGAGAAGAAGCGCGTGCTGGAAGAAGCGCTGGAGGAAGGCGCCAAGTCCGACTGGCCGATCGGCCGCGTGCTGGCCGACGCCGAACAGTCCATCGACATCCACTGGCGGAAGAAGTGACGCCCCGCCGCACGAAAGACTGAGATGACCACTCTCCACCCCGCCGTTCACGCCGTCACCCAGCGCATCGTCGAGCGGTCCAAGCCGACGCGCGAGCGCTATCTCGATCTGATCGAGCGGGAGCGGGAGCGCGGGGTGGACCGGTCGCGCATGGGCTGCGGCAATCTCGCTCACGGCTTCGCCGCCTCGGGCGAGGACAAGGCCGTGATCCGCGACGGCGGCGCGATGAACATCGGCATCGTCACCGCCTATAACGACATGCTGTCGGCGCATCAGCCTTACTATCGCTACCCCGAGCAGATGAAGCTGTGGGCGCGCGAGGTCGGCGCCACCGCGCAGGTGGCGGGCGGCGTGCCGGCGATGTGCGACGGCGTGACGCAGGGTCTGCCGGGCATGGACCTGTCGCTGTTCAGCCGCGACACGATCGCGCTCTCCACCGCCGTCGGCCTGTCGCACGGCATGTTCGAGGGCGTCGCGATGCTCGGCATCTGCGACAAGATCGTGCCGGGCCTGCTGATCGGCGCGCTGCGCTTCGGCCACCTGCCGGCGCTGCTGATCCCGGCCGGGCCGATGCCTTCGGGCCTTGCCAACAAGGAGAAGCAGCGCGTCCGCCAGCTCTATGCCGAGGGCAAATGCGGGCGCGAGGAGCTGCTGGAGGCCGAATCGGCCTCCTACCACGGCGCCGGCACCTGCACCTTCTACGGCACCGCCAACTCCAACCAGATGATGATGGAGATGATGGGGCTGCACGTGCCGCAGTCCGCCTTCGTCAATCCGGGCACCAAGCTGCGCCAGGCGCTGACCCGCGCCGCCGTCCACCGACTCGCCGAGATCGGGCTGGGCGGTTCGGACTACCGGCCGCTGGGGCATGTCGTCGACGAGAAGGCGATCGTGAACGCCGCGATCGGCCTGCTCGCCACGGGTGGCTCGACCAACCATGCCATCCACCTGCCCGCCATCGCGCGCGCGGCGGGGATCGTGATGGACTGGGAGGATCTCGATCGCCTCTCTTCCACCGTGCCGCTGCTGGCGCGCGTCTATCCCAACGGATCGGGCGACGTGAACCACTTTCAGGCGGCGGGCGGGCTGGCCTACATCACCAAGACGCTGCTGGAGCATGGCCTGCTCCACGGCGACATCCTGACGATCGCGAAGGGTGGCTTCGCCGATTACACCGCCGATCCCCGCCTGATCGACGACCAACTGGTGTGGGAGCCGACGCCCGACCAGCCGCTCGACGAGGCGATGGTCCGCCCCGCCTCCAACCCGTTCCAGCCCGATGGCGGGATGCGGCTGGTGAAGGGCAATCTCGGCCGCGCCGTGTTCAAGACGAGCGCGGTCGATCCCGCACGCTGGACGATCGAGGCGCCGGCGCGCGTCTTCGCCGACCAGAACGAGGTGCTGGCCGCGTTCAAGGCGGGCGAGCTGGAGCGCGACGTCGTCGTCGTCGTGCGCTTCCAGGGCCCGCGCGCCACCGGCATGCCCGAACTGCACAAGCTGACCACCCCGCTCGGCGTGCTGCAGGATCGCGGCTTCCGCGTCGCTTTGGTGACCGACGGGCGCATGTCCGGCGCATCGGGCAAGGTGCCGGCGGCGATCCACGTCTCCCCGGAAGCGCTCGGCGGCGGACCGCTCGCCAAGGTGCAGGACGGTGACATGATCCGCCTGTCGGCCGAGGAAGGCTCGCTGGAGGCGCTGGTCGATTTCGACGAGTGGGAAGCCCGCCAGATCGCGGACGCGCCCCCGCCGCCGCTCGGCACCGGCCGCGAACTGTTCGCCTTCATGCGCATCGGTGCCGACGAGGCGGAGAAGGGCGGATCGGCGATGCTGGCAGCGATGGACACCATAGTCTGACCGACTTGTCATGTTGCGGCGTGGCGCTTTGCGCTAAGCAGGCGGCATGAGCGCGCACGACCATCACGGCAACGACCACCATGACCACCGCCATGACCACCACGATCATGGGCATAGTCATGGTCACGGGCATAGCCACGGCCATGGCCACCATCATCACGGCCCCGGCGGCCATCACGATCATGCCGCCGGCGCCAGCGCCAATCGGATCGCGATCGCGCTGGGGCTGAACCTCTCGGTGCTGGGTGCGGAGCTGCTTGGCGCCTGGTATTTCGGAAGCCTCGCGCTTCTCTCCGACGCCGCGCACATGTTCACCGATGCGGCGGGCCTTGCCATCGCGCTCGCCGCGCTCGCCATCGCCAAGCGACCGGCCGACGACAAGCGCAGCTTCGGTTATCGCCGCTTCGAGATCCTCGCGGCCGCCTTCAACGCCGTGCTGCTGTTCATCGTCGGCGGCTTCGTGCTGGTCGAGGGCATCCGGCGCTTCTTCGATCCGGTGCCGGTCGCCTCGCTCGGCATGATGACGGTGGCGGGGCTGGGCCTCGTCGCCAATATCATCGCCATGGCGGTGCTGTCGGGCGGACGCGGCCATTCGATGGCGGTGAAGGGCGCCTATCTGGAGGTGATGGCCGACGCGCTCGGCTCGCTCGCCGTCATCATCGGCGCGGGCGCGATCTGGGCGACCGGGCTGCAATGGATCGATCCGCTGATCGGCATCGGTATCGCGCTGTGGGTGCTGCCACGCACCTGGGCGCTGTTGCGCGACACCACGCAGATCCTGCTGGAGGGCGTACCGGCGCGACTGTCGCTCACCGAGGTGCGCGAGGCGCTGGCGGGCCATGACGGCGTCGGCGGCGTGCACGATCTCCACCTCTGGTCGCTGGCCGGCGACGATGCCTCGCTGACGGCGCATGTCGAACTGGTCGACGATGTGGAACCCGAAGGCGTGCGTGTGGCTTTGATCCGCATGCTGGACGTGCGCTTCTCGGTTCGCCATGTGACTCTCCAGCTCGAGCAAGGGCCGTGCTGCGAGACGGGGCATCTGCATCCATGATTTGGTTTTTGGCATGAGCAAGGCGTACAAGATCCTCACCGCGGGCCAGTGGGCGGGCTGGCAGGACAAGGGCGCGTTCAGCGGCGCGCCGATCGATATCGAGGACGGCTACATCCACCTCTCCACCGCCGAGCAGGTGGCTGAGACCCACGCCAAGCATTTCGAGGGACTGCACGATCTGGTGCTCGCCGAGGTCGATCTCGACCAGCTGGGCGATACGGTCGTGTGGGAGCCATCGCGCGGCGGACAACTCTTTCCGCACGTCTACGGCACCATCCCGCTGGAGGCCGTCACCGACGCGCGGGTGATTCCGGACTAACGTCCACGGCGGCGATTCAGGCCGCCTCCCACCTCTCCTCTTCGCCGATCCGTACACGCTCGGCCTGGCTCACCGGCTCGGCCGCGCGCAGTGCCGCGAGGATGCGCATCAGGTGGGCGAGATCATGCACCTCCAGATCGACGTGGAAGGTGTGGAAGCTCGAATCGCGGTGGACCAGCGACAGGTTGAGGATGTTGGCGGCGTGCTGGCCGAGGATACCCGCCATCGTCGCCAACGAACCCGGCTCGTTGCGGATGATCACCGCCAGCCGCGCGGTGCCTCCGTCCGACTGGTCACCCCAGGCGAGATCGACCCAGTCGGTGTCTTCCGGCAGCGCGGCGAGCGTCGGGCAGTCGATCGCATGAACCTCGACCGGCGCGTCCGGCCGGCGCAGGCCGACGATGCGATCGCCCGGCACCGGGTGGCAGCAGTCGGCGAGCCGAAAGGCGACACCCGGAGTCAGCCCCTTGATCGAAACCTTGTCGCGCTGGGGCACCGGGCGGGATGCCGCGTCGGTGCCAGGCATCAGCGCCTCCGCCACCGCCGCATCATCGATCGTGCGGCGCGCGATCGCCTCCATCAGCGCATTCTCGTCGCCGAGATGCAGGCGCTTCACCGCCTGCGCCAGCGCATCGGCGCCGAGCGGAGCAGGCAGGCGCGAGACGATCTCGTCGTAGAATTTCCGCCCGAGCGCGATCATCTCGACCCGCTCCTTCTGGCGGACGAAGCGGCGCAGCGTCGCCTTGGCCTTGCCGGTGACGACGAAGTTCATCCATTCGGGCTGCGGCTTCTGGGCGGCGGATTTCAGGATCTGCACCTGATCGCCATTCTGGATCGGCGTGCGCAGCGGCACCAGCCGCCCGTTCACCTTGGCGCCCACCGCCTGATTGCCGAGATCGGTGTGGACGGCATAGGCGAAATCGATCGGCGTCGATCCCTTGGGCAGCTGGATCAGCTCGCCGTTCGGGGTGAAGGCGAAGATGCGATCCTGGTACATCGCCATGCGGGTGTGCTCGAGCAGCTCCTCGGGGCTGTCGGCATGGTCGAGGATCTCGACGAGGTCGCGGATCCAGCTGACCTTGGTGCCGCCCACGTCGGCGGCGGTGCCCTGCTTGTAGGCCCAGTGCGCGGCGTAGCCATATTCGGCCTGCGCGTGCATCGCCTCGGAGCGGATCTGGATTTCGATCCGGACCTTCTCGTTGTGGATCACGGACGTGTGGAGCGAGCGGTAGCCGTTCCGCTTGGGCGTCGAGACGTAGTCCTTGAAGCGGCCCGGCACCATCGGCCAGCGCTCGTGGATGAGGCCGAGCGCGCGATAGCATTGCTCGGTATCCGCGACGACCACGCGGAACGCCATGATGTCGCTCAGTTGCTCGAAGCTGATGTGGCGCTCGGTCATCTTGCGCCAGATCGAATAGGGATGCTTTTCGCGCCCCGTCACCTCGGCCTGGATGCCGTGGCGACCGAGCAGCAGGGTGAGGCCGGACGCGATGCGCGCAATCCGGTCCCCGCCGCCTTCTTTCAGCTGATCGAGCCGCCTGGTGATTGACTCGTAGGCTTCGGGTTCGAGCTGCTGGAAGGCGAGCGTCTGCATCTCCTTCATGAACTCGTACATGCCCACGCGCTCGGCGAGCGGCGCGTAGATGTCCATCGTCTCCTTCGCGATGCGGCGGCGCTTGGCCTCGCTCGGGATGTAATGGAGCGTCCGCATGTTGTGCAGCCGGTCGGCCAGCTTCACCAGCAGCACGCGGATGTCGTCGGACATCGCCAGCAGGAACTTGCGCAGGTTTTCGGCGGCGCGCTCGTTCTCGGACTGCGCCTCGATCTTGGAGAGCTTGGTGACGCCGTCGACCATCCGCGCGACGTTCGGGCCGAACAGCTTCTCGATCTGCTCAGGCGTGGCGACCGTATCCTCGATCGTGTCGTGCAGGATCGCGGTGGCGATCGTCTCGTCGTCGAGCCTCAGGTCGGTCAGGATACCGGCCACCTCGATCGGGTGGCTGTAATAAGGATCGCCCGAGGCACGCTTCTGCGATCCATGCGCCTGCATCGAAAAGACGTAGGCGCGGTTGATCAGCTCCTCGTTCGCATCGGGATCATAGCGGCGGACCCGCTCGACGAGTTCATACTGTCTCAGCACGCGCCCATGATGTGGGTTTTATGGCAGTCAAGGCAACCGCGAAGGCCGGTGCGGGGCGCTTTTTCTGCGCGTTCGTGTCCGCCGCGCGACGGCATTTGGGTTTTCGCCCGACTCACCCTATCTAGGGCGGCGGAGGAGAGGGACATTGGAGGACACCGACGTCATTCGCCGGATCGTGACCGGCTGCAGCCTGACCGCCGCCCTGGAGGTGGTGGGCGAGCGATGGTCGTTCCTGATCCTGCGCGGAGCGTTCAACGGCCTGGGCCATTTCGAACAGTTCCAGGGCACGCTCGGCATCGCGCGCAACATCCTCGCCAATCGCCTCTCAAGGCTGGTGGCACATGGCCTGATGGAGCGCTGCCCCTGCACCGACGACAAGCGCAAGGTCGAATATCGGCTGACCGAGAAAGGCGCGGCATTGCTGCCGGCGCTGGTGGCGCTGCGTCAATGGGGCGCCCGCTGGGCCTCGTGCCAGCCCGCGAACACGCGGCTGGTCGACAATCGCGACGGCCTGCCGGTGCAGGAGGTTGCGGTACACGCCGCCGACGGTCGCAGGCTCGGCCTGCACGAACTGCACTGGATCGTCACCGAGGAAGAGCCGGCGAACGGGACCGAGCATGAAGAAGCCGGCCGCATCGCTGCGGCCGGCTGATCTTTCTTCAGAACGGCTCAGGCCGGCTTATTCGTAGTCCGGCCCGACATTCTGGTTGCGCGCCGGTGCGGCGGCGGTGAGGCGCAGAGCCTCGGCCGACTGGGCGAGCGAACCCATCTCGTCGATCGCATCGTCCTCGTCGACCTGGACGCGCTGCAGGCCGGAAATGGCCGAGTCGGACAGGTGATTCGGCGTGATCGTCTCGTCGGCGATCTCGCGCAGCGCGACGACCGGGTTTTTATCGCGGTCGCGATCGATGGTCAGCTCGGCGCCGCCCGAAATCTGGCGGGCACGGTGCGCGGCGAGCAGCACCAGATCGAAACGGTTGGGGACCTTGTCGACGCAATCCTCGACGGTGACGCGCGCCATATGGGCTCCGTAAATGCTGGGACGGAATGTCGGATGAAGGGCCGCAGGTAGCGACGACCGGCAATTTTGTCAACGAAAGCGCGGCGGGTTGCAACCATCCGGGCAGGTGACGCATCTGGCTATATGGCCACCAAAGCTGAACCGGGGGAAAGCGGCACCGCCGATCTGTTCGAGATCGAGGGCAACCGGCTGCACCTGCTGATCGATCGTGAGTTGCGGTTGAAGGCGCTGCTCGATCTGATCGGGCAAGCCAGCACCGAGTTGCGCCTGCTCTACTACATCTTCTGGGACGATCCGGTGGGCGTTGCGGTGCGTGACGCCCTGATCGCGGCACGAGAGCGCGGCGTGAAGGTGTCGCTGCTGGTCGACGGCTTCGGCAGCGAGCGGACGGCGGACGGATTCTTTCAGCCGCTGCGCGATGCCGGCGCCGCGGTCTGCCGCTTCCTGCCACGCAAAGGGCGCCGCTACCTGTTGCGCAACCACCAGAAGATGGCGCTGGCCGACGGCGGCAAGGCGCTGATCGGCGGATTCAATGTGGCCGCCGGCTATTTCGGCGACGGGCCGGAAAACTGGCGCGACCTCGGGGTGCTGGTGGAAGGGCCGGTCGCCGCGCATCTCGATGGGTATTTCGACATGGTAATGCGCTGGGCGCACGATCCGGGCGCCAAGATGCGCGATCTCACGCGCTGCCTGCGGCGCCACAGCCAGAAAAAGGGCAAGCTGCGCTGGCTGTTCGGCGGCCCGACGCAGCGGCTCTCCCCCTGGGCACGATCGCTCAAGCGCGACATCGGGGTGAGTCGCCGCCTCGATATCATCGCCGCCTATTTCGCGCCCAACCCCGGTACGCTGCGCCGGATCGGCCGGCTCGCCCAGCGCGGTACATTGCGCATCATCTCGGCGGCGCATTCGGATAACACGATGACGATCGCAGCGGCACGCAACTGCTACGTCCGCCTGCTCAGGCGGGGCAGCCAGATCTGGGAGTATCAGCCGCAGAAGCTGCACACCAAGCTCTTCGTCGCGGACGACGTGAGCTATATCGGCTCCTCCAACTTCGACATGCGCAGCCTCTACATCAACTGCGAGATCATGCTGCGCATCGAAGACCGGCCCCTCGCCGACCGCCTCCACCGCCACTTCGAGAGCGAGACGGGCCAGTCGCGCGAAGCGAGCCTGGAGATGATCCGCGAGCGCGCCGGCTGGTGGATGCGCGCGAAGTGGAAGCTGGCTTATTTCGTCGTCGCGTTCGTCGACTACACCGTCACCCGGCGTCTGAACTTCCGCAATCCGGGCGCGGAAATCACCTGACCGCCCGCCGCGTCAGTCCTTGTGGAACCACCAGAGCTGCGCCGGCGGCACGTTCCAGAATTCGAACTCCTGATCGACACGATCGAAGAACGGCTCGACGATCGAACGGACCTTCGGGCGGAACTGATAGACCATGAAGGTGCCGCCCGGCTTCAGGGCCTCCGCCGTCGCCTTGGCGATCGCCGGGCCGACACCGGTCGGCAGCGTGGTGAAGGGCAGGCCGGAAATGGCGTAGTCGGCCTTGTCGAAACCGAGCTGGGCCAGGATCTCGTTCACGTCGGCGGCCGAACCGTTGACGATCTGCAGCCGCGAATCCGGAATGGAGCGCTTCAAATAATCGCAGAAATCCGGGTTGGTATCGATCGCCACCAGCGTCGCATCGGGCGCCAGCCGCTCGAGGATCGGGCGGGTGAAAGTGCCGACGCCGGGGCCATATTCGACCATCAGCCTGGTGTTGGCCCAATCGACGGGCGCGAGCATCCGGTCGATCGTCGCCTTGGACGACGGGATGATGGAACCCACCATCACCGGATGCTTGAGGAAGCCCCGGAAGAACATCGCCATCGGGCCGAGCATACCCTTACGCTTGCGATATGCGGCCTGCTCCGCCGAAAAACCGGTCATGTCGTCTCCACCTGGGCCTCGTCCGCTTCGGCCGATGCCCGCCGCAGCGTTGGCAAGCTCGGCCCACGAAGGCAAGCCTTCGTGACGAAAACGCGACTATGCGATTGAGGTGCCGTGTCCTTCAAGTGACGGATGCCGGTCACTTTCCGCTTCATCGCGGAGGCGGGCCGGTCTATCCCGCGCGGCCATGCCCAATCCTCCTCCCGGCGCGATCGCGGTGATCTTCCTTTCGGGACGGAGCGCTGCCGATCCGCAGGGTTACGGGCAGGCCGCCGAAGCGATGGCCGATGCCGCGGCCCGTATGCCCGGCTATCTCGGCATCGATTCCGCGCGCGACGCGGATGGCGTCGGCATCACGATCAGCTGGTGGCAGGACGAGACCGCCGCGATCGCCTGGCGCGACGACCCCGATCACGCGCGCATCCGCGACCAGGGCCGGGCGATCTGGTACGACTGGTATCGCGTGATCGTCGCGACGGTCGACCGCGCCTATGGCTGGACGCGGCCGACCGACGGATGAGGCTCAATCCTCGCGCGGCTTGAACATGCCGGGCGACACGAAGCCAATCGGCTCCAGCGCCATCGCATCCTGCTTCAACCGCGCCGCCATCTGCCCATATTCGCGTTCCATCTCGGGGGTGACGGACGCGCGGGTCTCCTCCAGCGCCTTGTCGAAGTCCGCCATGGAGACGGCCTTGGCCTCCAGCGACGTGCGCAGCGCGATCAGGCCGGCGCGGCGCGTCAGGTCTTCGAGATCGGCGCCGGTGAAGCGATCGGTCCGCGCCGCCAGCGCATCGAGATCGACATCGAGGCCAAGCGGCATCTTGGCCGTATGGATGCCAAGGATATGCCGCCTGCCCTTCTCGTCGGGCACCGAGACGTAGACCAGCTCGTCGAACCGGCCGGGCCTGAGCAGCGCCGGATCGATCAGGTTGGGCCGGTTGGTCGCGCCGATCACGACGATCGACTGCAATTCCTCCAGCCCGTCCATCTCGGCGAGGATGGTGTTGACCACCCGCTCCGTCACCGCTGGTTCGCCCAGTCCGCCGCCGCGCGCGGGAACGAGGCTGTCGAGCTCGTCGATGAAGATCACGGTCGGCGCCACCTGCCGCGCGCGGGCGAACAGCCGGGCGATCTGCTGCTCGCTCTCGCCATACCATTTGGAGAGCAGGTCGCTCGATTTGGTGGCGATGAAGTTCGCCTCCGCCTCGCGCGCCACCGCTTTCGCCAGCAGGGTCTTGCCGGTGCCGGGCGGGCCGTAGAGCAGGAAGCCTTTGGCGGCGCGGATGCCCATGCGGCGGAAGGCGTCCGGATGCTTCAGCGGCAGCTCGACACCCTCACGCAGCTTCTCGCGCGCATCGTCGAGGCCGCCGACATCGTCCCAGCCGACGTTGGGCGCCTGCACCATCACCTCGCGCATCGCAGAGGGCTGGACGCGTTTCAGCGCTTCGAGGAAATCCTCGCGGGTGACCGAAAGCTCCTCCAGCACCTCGGCCGGAATGGTCCGCTCCTCGAGATTGAGGCGCGGCATGATCCGCCGTACCGCCTCGATCGCCGCCTCGCGGCACAAGGCCGCCAGATCGGCACCGACGAAGCCGTAGGTGGTGCGCGCCAGCTCCTTGAGATCCACCTTGTCGCCCAACGGCATACCGCGCGTGTGGATACCCAGGATCTCGCGGCGACCGCGCTCGTCGGGCACCCCGATCACGATCTCGCGATCGAAACGGCCGGGCCTTCTCAGAGCTTCATCGATCGCCTCGGGCCGATTGGTGGCGGCGATGACGACGAGGTTGGCGCGCTTCTCCAGACCGTCCATCAGCGTCAGCAGCTGCGCGACGAGGCGCTTTTCGGCTTCGCCCTGCACCTGCCCGCGCTTGGGCGCGATCGAATCGATCTCGTCGATGAAGATGATCGAGGGCGCGGCCTTGGTCGCCTCCTCGAACACCTGGCGCAGGCGTTGTTCGCTCTCGCCATAGGCCGATCCCATGATCTCGGGACCGGCGATATGGAAGAACTCCGCGTCGCTTTCGTTGGCGACAGCGCGGGCGAGGCGCGTCTTGCCGGTGCCGGGCGGGCCGTGGAGCAGCACGCCCTTGGGCGGCTCGACGCCGAGCCGCTCGAACAGCTCGGGATAGCGCAGCGGCAGCTCGACCATCTCGCGGATCTGGTCGATCGTGTCGCCTAGGCCGCCAAGATCGTCATAGGTCACATCGGCGCGACGGGCCTCCTTGGGCTCCTCATATTCGGCACGCAGCTCGACCTCGGTACTCTGGTCGATATGGACGATGCCCTTGGGCGTCGTGGAAACGACGACGAGCCGGATTTCCTGCAGCGAATAGGCCGGCCGGTTGAGCATCTGCCGCAGCTGCGGCGGCAGATCCTCCTGCGTCACCTTCTGCTGGCCGGTGGTGGCGACAACATCACCAGCGGTCAGCGGCTTCATCTGGAAGCTGCGCTTCAGCGCCGCCCCCGAACCTTGCAGGCGTAAATTCTGCTGTGCCGGCGCGAAAACCACGCGCTGCGCAGGCTTCGATTCGGCCTTGCGCACCTCGACGAAGTCGCCCGAACCGACACCGGCATTGGCACGCTGCAGCCCGTCGAGCCGCAGGATGTCCAGCCCCTCGTCCTCCGGATAGGGCTGCACCGCGCGCGCGGGCGTGGAACGCTTGCCGACGATCTCGACGACGTCGCCCTCCACTACGCCCAGCGTCTGCATCGCGCCGCGCGGCAGGCGGGCGAGGCCGTGGCCGCTATCGTCGGGCCGCGCATTGGCGACCTGCAGGCGTGCAGCGTTGGTTTGATCGAGTGTATCGGCGTCTGCCATCGTTCCCGCTCCGTTATGGTCTGGAGGCCCCGGAAAGATAGGCAACGCACGTGCGCTCTGCGAGTGGCAGTCGGCGATCAAAAAAAAGGCCGCCCCGAAGGACGGCCTGAAGTTTTAGGAGAGGATGCCTGAAAGGCACGCTCTTTGTGCACTTGCTCAGTGTTTTGTGCAAGTGCGAAAAGAACGGTATACGGATGCAAACTGCGCAACCATCAATCGCCTTTCCACGTCGTTTTGGCGTGCGTGCGTTGCAACGCTGAAAGATTTATCGTATTTGCGATGCACAACAGGCGCCGCCAAAATGGGTCCGAAGCGAGGCTGCCGATGCGACGATTGCCACCACTGACCGCCGTCGAGGCCTTCGTTCAGGTTGCCCGCCTGGGCTCGGTTAAGGCCGCCGCCGAAGAACTGGCCCTGTCTTCTCCGGCACTTAGCCGTCGCGTGCAGGCCATGGAGCGCTTCATCGGGCGGCCCCTGTTCGCGCGGCGTCATCAGGCGATGCTGCTCAATGGTGACGGCGAGATGCTGCTCAGCCGCATCGCACCAGCGCTCGATGCACTGGGTGAAGCGATCGAGCAGGTGACCGGTGAAGCCGAGCTGATGCGCCTGAAACTGGGCGTGCTGCCGCTTTACGCCTCACGCCAGCTCATCCACCGCCTGCCGGACCTGCGGGCGCGCTACCCGCATCTCCACATCGACATCGATACCGGCGCCCACGCCTTGACGCGGCTCGGCGACGGGCTGGACGCCGCGATCGTGCTGGCGCGTGAGATCGAGCCGCCGCTCTACGGCCGCAAGCTCGGGCGCAACCGCATCGTCGCGATCGGCAATCGCGCGCGGCAGGAAGGGCCGAACCCGCTCACCGACCCGACCGAACTCGCCAAGGAGACGATCCTGCTCCACCGCGACATGCAGGACAATTTCGTTCTGTGGCGGCAGGCGATCGGGATGCCGGGGCTGGAGCCGCGCGCGATCGACATGTTCGATTCGGGCCAGCTCATCCTCGAATCGGCGGCCGAAGGTCTCGGCGTCGCCTTCATGCTCGACTTCCATCTGGAAGGCGCGAGCGACCCCCGCCTGGTCAAGCTGTTCGCCGAAGAGGCGGAGGCGGAATCGCAATATTGGTTCGTCTGCCGCCGGCCTGCCCTGTCGCGCCGCCCGGTACGGCTGTTCCACGACTGGCTGGTGGGCGACGGGCAATAGCCCCCTCCCGCGCGGGCGGGAGAGGGCCTGTCCGGTTCAGGCCCCGACGGTCGCCTTCACGATCTTGCCGGGCGCACGCGGCGGCTCGCCCTTGGGCAGCGCGTCGACATGCTCCATGCCCGAGGTGACAACACCCCACACCGTATACTGGCGATCGAGGAATCGGGCGTCGTCGAAGCAGATGAAGAACTGGCTGTTGGCCGAGTTCGGGTTGGAAGAGCGCGCCATCGAGCAGACCCCACGAACGTGCGGCTCGGCGTTGAACTCGGCCTTGAGGTCGGGCTTCTTGGAACCGCCCATGCCAGTGCCGGTCGGATCGCCGCCCTGCGCCATGAAGCCGGGGATCACGCGGTGGAACACCACGCCGTCGTAGAAGCCTTCGCTGGCGAGCTCCTTGATGCGCTCGACATGGCCGGGCGCGAGATCGGGGCGAAGCTGGATCACCACGTCGCCACCCTTGCCGTCGCCGGCATCGAGGGTGAAGGTCAGGGTGTTCTCGGGATCGGACATGCGTCTCTCCTTTGGAAATGAATGGATCGCGCTCTAGGCGGGGATGGGTGCCGCCGCCAGCTTATATTCGGCCGCCAGCAGCTCGTAGCAGCGACGCCGCGCGGCGTGATCGGGCATGATGTTGACGACCATCATCTCGTGCGCGCCGTAAAGTTCGGCGACCCGATCGATGCCGGCGCGCACCTCGGCCGGGGTGCCGGTAATCACCCGGCGGCGGCGCATCGACAGCGCGGCCGGCGTGCTCGCCAGCCAGTCGACCGCCTCCTCGATGCTCGGCACCGGGATCAGGACGCCGCGCGTCAGATGCGCGAACATCATCGCGGAGGGCGCGGAAAGGCGCTGCGCCTCCTCGGCCGTATCGGCCGCGATCGCCCAGACGGTGGCAAGCACTTGCGGCGCGTCGAGGTGGCGCGAGGGCACGAACATGTCGCGGTAGAGCTTCGCCAGCTCGACGCCATCAGGATTGATGAAATCGGCGATCGCATAGGGCAGCCCGAGCCGCCCGGCGAGCACCGCGCTGTCCGGCGAGGAGCCGAGCAGCCAGACCGGGACAGCCCCGCCCCCGCTCGGCAGCGTCGCGCGCAGCGGCGCGAAGACATGATCGTCGGGAAGCCCCGCCCCCTCCTCCGTTCGATCGTCGAGATAGGCGAGCAGTTCGTTCAGCGCCGCCGGGAAATCCTCGGCGCCGAAGCCGCGTGAGCGGTCCTGCCGCATGGCGAGCGCGGTGCGCTGGTCGCTGCCGGGCGCCCTGCCCAGCCCCAGGTCGATGCGATCGGGTGCGAGGGCGGCCAGCATCTTGAAGGTCTCGGCGACCTTGAAGGGCGAATAATGCGGCAGCATGATCCCGCCCGAGCCGATCCGCATCCGCTTGGTCACCTGCGACACCGGCCCGATCAGCGCCTCGGGCGCGGCGCCGGCCAGCGCGGGCGTCGCATGATGCTCGGCCATCCAGTAGCGGTGATAGCCGAGATCGTCGCAGAGTCTCGCGAGATCGAGCGTGTTCTGCAAGGCCTGGGTTGCGGTGGAGCCGGCGGCGATCGGCGACTGGTCGAGCACCGACAGGCGATAGGGAGCGTTCATGCGAGACCATCTAGGGTCGCATCCGCCCGATGAAAGGGCTGACATCACGTCAGCACGCGTCTAAGGCGCCAAAAGGCGTTTGTTTCGGTCAGGAAAAAGGAGGCGGCCTATGAGCGACACCGACCTCGAGGCCCCCGAGCCGACCGAAATCGACACCGTCGAGGCAAGCCCCGAACCGAGCCACGACGAGGACAACCGCCTCACCCGCGATTTCGTCGATACCGTCGTCGAGCATGTCGAGCAGGACGAGAATGAGGAGGCGCGCGCCCTCGTCCGCCCACTCCACCCCGCCGACATCGCCGATCTGTTCGAGTTGGCGCCGGCCGATGCCCGCGCACCGCTCGCCTCCGCGCTGGCCGAGCTGCTCGACGGCGACGTTCTCGCCGAGATGAACGACTGGGTGCGCGACGAGGTGCTGCAGGCACTGTCCGCACGACAGGTCGCCGCCCTCGCCACCGAACTCGATACCGACGACGCCGTCGCGATCATCGAGGACATGGACCTCGAGGACCAGCGCGAGGTTCTGCGCGCGCTGGATCCGGACGATCGCGCCGCGATCGAGGAAGCGCTCAGCTATCCGGAGGAATCCGCCGGCCGCCTGATGCAGCGCGACCTGATTGCGGTGCCCGAGCATTGGACCGTCGGCGACGTCCTCGATTACCTGCGCCGCAACGAGGATCTGACGACCGATTTCTGGGAAATCTACGTCACCGATCACGCCCACCACCCGGTCGGCACCTGCAAGCTGAGCTGGGTGCTGCGCACGCCCCGCAGCATCGCCATCGCCGACGTGATGCAACGCGAGCAGACCCTGATCCCGGTCGACATGGATCAGGAGGAGGTCGCCCTCCGCTTCCAGAAATACGCACTAATCTCGGCGGCCGTCGTGGATGCCGCCGGGCGGCTGGTCGGCATGATCACGGTCGACGACGTCCTCCACATCATCCAGCAGGAAGCCGGCGAGGACATCCTCGCCATGTCGGGCGCCGGCGACGGCGACATCAACGAGCCGCTGCGCCGTACGATTCGCTCGCGCATGCTGTGGCTGCTGATCAACCTCGGCACTGCGATCCTTGCCGCCTCGGTGATCGGCGCTTTCTCGGGCGCGATCGAGAAGCTGGTGGCTCTGTCCGCGCTGATGACGATCGTGTCGGGCATGGGCGGCAACGCCGCGACGCAGACGATGGCCGTGACGGTGCGCGCGCTCGCCACCAACCAGCTGACCTCGTCCAACACATGGCGCATGATCGGCCGTGAATGGTGGATCTCGGTCGCCAACGGCGTCGGCCTGGGCGCGCTGATGACGATCGGCTGCCAAGTTTATTACCATGACACCGGCCTCTCCGCGATCCTGTTCGCCGCGATGGTGATCAACAGCATCAATGCGGGCCTTGCCGGCGTGCTCATCCCGCTGGGGCTGGAGAAGCTCAAGATCGATCCCGCCGTCACCTCCACCGTGTTCGTGACGACGATGACGGACTGTATGGGCTTCTTCGCGCTGCTCGGCCTCGCCACCGCCTTCAACGTCTCGTGACGTTGCCGGAGCGCGCACCCGCCACCATCTTCGGGGGCTGATGACGCTGCACATCACCAAGGTCGCGGTCGGTTGCACCGAATTGGATACGCTGCGCGAGCGAATGGAATCGCGCGCCAGCGATGGCGAGACGTATCTGATCACCCGCTTCCGCCCGAAGCGTGAGAGCGAGCTGGTCGGCGGGTCGGTCTACTGGATCATCAAGCACCGGCTGGTGGCGCGGCAGGAGATACTCGGTTTCGCGGAAGATCCGGATGGCAAGCGCTGCCGCATCCTGCTTTCCGTCGATCTGCGTCCCGTCCGCGCCCACCCCAAGCGCGCGCATCAGGGCTGGCGCTATCTGCCCGCCGCCGATGCCCCACCCGATCTCGGCGGTGCCGAGGCGGAGGGGCTGTCGGCGCTCCCCGGCGCGATGGCCGCCGAACTGGCGGCGCTCGCCCTGATCTGACGCGTCAGTCCTTCGCCTCGCGCGCGCAATGGACGTCGCCCGAGCCGGTACGGTTGACGGTGCAGGCGGCCGGGCCGGCGATGGTCACGTCGCCCGATCCGGCCAGGACCACCTTGGCCGTCCGCCGCGCGCCGAGCGCGAGATCGCCCGATCCGACCAGCTTGGCCTGCGCATCGTCGCTGACCAGTGCATCCGCCTTCAGGTCGCCCGATCCGGTGACGGTCGCGTTGGCGGTGCGTGCCTTGCCGGCGAGGCTCATGTCGCCCGATCCGGTCATCACCGCCGACAGCGCCCCAACGTCGACCGTGCCGACAGAGAGATCACCCGATCCCGACAGCGCGAGATCGAGCGCGTCACCCTGCACCCGGTCCACCGTCACGTCGCCCGATCCGGTGACCGCCACCGCCTCCAGCCCCGGCGCGTTCACCTCGACCACCACCTTGCCCTGCGATCCGCCCGGCCAGCCGCCCCAGCCACCCGGCAGCGTCTTCACCACCAGAGTATCGCCGTTCTGCTCGACCGAGAGGCGATCGAGCGCCTCCTTCGGCCCGGTCGCACGCGCGGACGGCGATCCGCCGACGTGGACATGCACGTCGAACGGGCCGGCGATCCGCATCTTGCTGAAGCCGGAGACACCGTAATTCTGCGTCGCGGCCTCCGCAGAGGTGGTGCAGGCGGCGAGCGGCAGCGCGAGCAAGGCGGCGCCACGGAGCCAGGGGGCGGCGATACGGGGCATGATCGGTCTCCTCACTGGCCGCAGCGAACGCTGCCGAGGCCGCTCTTCTGGATAGCGCATTGCGCGTTGCCCGCCACCACCACGCTGCCCATGCCGGACAGGCTGATGGCCGCCGGGCCGTTGACCCGCGCGCTGATCCGGCCGGTGCCGGACATCGCGAAATTGCCGGCGTTGGCGGCGAGGTTGGCGACGTCGATCGATCCGACGCCCGACACTTTCGCCTCCAGCCGCGCGGTGCGGCCGGCCGCGACGATGGTGCCGGTGCCGCCCATCGCGAGCGAGGTACGCGGCGCGCGCAGCTGGGCGATGCGGATCGAACCCGCGCCACCCACCGAGCCATCGAATTGCGGCCCGTCCACACGATCGATCGTCATCGTGCCGGCGCCGGAAATCGCGGCACCCGCGACGCGCGGCATGGTGATCGAGACACGCAGATCGTTATGCCCGCGCACGCTGCCGCCCTCTAGCCAGCCGAGCACCAGCGTATCGCCGCGCACGTCGGCGGTCAGGCGGCGGACCAGTTCGGGATCGCCCTCCGCGTGGACGGCGAAGCGCGGGCCGGCCGTGATCGCGACGGTGGCGGCCGACTTCAGCTCGACCCTGTCGAAGCCGCGCGCCGGGAAATCGCGCGTCGCCGCAGCGGCGGGAGTGACGGCAAGCGCGGCGAGAATCAAAGCGGAAATACGCATCACGGCCTCTCAACTGTATTGTTGTGATAATACAGCACGGAACGACCGGCGCAAGCGCCTTCGCCGCTTGCGTTCGGCGCGCCGCGAGCGCAGTCCCGCGCCGTGGCGAACGTTGATCTGGAAACCGCCCTGCTGGGCGAGGTGGTGGCAGGACGCGACTGCGGCGGCTGCGCGGTCTGCTGCGAGGTGCTCAGAATCGACACGCCCGATCTGCGCAAGCCCGCAGGCATCCCGTGCGTGAATCAGGTGGCCGAAGGCTGCGCGATCCACGCGACGCGGCCGGACATCTGCCGCGCCTGGTTCTGCGGATGGCGCCGCAACGCCGCCATGCCCGATGCCGCGCGGCCCGATCGCAGCGGCCTGATGGTCTCGCTCGATATCATGCGCGAACCGCGCAACTGCCTGGAAGGCGTGGCGATCGTGGTCCGCTCGCTCGATGGCGGCGCTGCGTTCCGCACCGATCTGGCGGAGGAGATGGTCGATCTGCTGTGCGACGGCCTCGTGCCGGTGTGGCTGCACGACGGATCGAGCAAGGTGCTGCTCCATCCCGAAAGCGATGTCGCCAGCCATGTCATCGCCGATACGATGCCGCCGCCGCATCGGCGCGAGGAGGTCGCCGCCTGGCGGGCGCGCTACGGCATGTTCGATCCGAAGGCGGGGTGATCCCTACCGCCCGTCGCGGCCGGTGAAATTGACAACATTGACAGTCATGACGGCCGAAAGACGACATTTCTACAGGCGGATCGGCGATGAGAAAGAACGGCCCCGGTAGTCCGGTGCGGCGACCGTGACAGACGAAATCCTACGTGGGAAGGAGCGGACATCGCCCCAGTTGCGGACATTCCCGCCGCTTGTCATGCTCGCATGATGGACCACTTGAATCAGCTTGATCCAGCTGCCGATGGTCGTGCCGCTAGGGCGCGATTCTCCGCTGCATTTATGTCTGACACCAAATGGCGGAAGGCCTTTCGAGCCATTGCGGAAGCGCCCGTTGGCGTTCGCGAAATGCTTGTGAAGTTTATCGATGTCGATGAGCCGAAAAGGATGCGGTTTCCGCCGAGCTTGGCCTGCCCGCTGGCATATATGGACACGATAGAGTTTGGCCCGACGGAACTCCGGTCGATCGAATGGCTCGAAGTGGAAGCCGACATCGAACCGCTGCTTGCGCCTCTCGGCAGGTTTCCGATCAAAAAGACCGATCTCGGTTCGCGGCTTGTTGGTTATGGCAACTGACGCCCCAGTGGCGGAACTGCGGGTTCTAGTCGCTGCCGACTGCTACCTGTTTTCGATGCTCTCTGCGGACGGGCCGTGGGTTGCTGCGAGATAGAACAGCGATCCGGCAACCGCCCATGGAATGACATAGAAGCCCACAAAGAGGGCGAACGTTGAGGAGCCGTCAAACATCCAAAGCGGATGGACGAAGAACAAGATTGTGAATGGGAAAAGCATAGCAGCGGGGGTGATCGCTATTCCGACTGCGACGTTCACCATCCAGCGATTTTGAGGTCGATCGATCGCCGGATTCCACAGAAGTCTAAACAGGCGACGCCATCGTGTTATAGGAGGATAATACACTTTCTTTCGGCGGCCTTCAACGGCCGCTTTCCACCACCTCCCGTCATTCCCGCGAACGCGGGAATCCATATGCGCTGCGTTTCAGAATCGGGCGCCGGGCTTATGGACCCCGGATCAACTCCGGGGTGACGATGGGCGGCGGGTATCGCTACCCACCGCTTCCCGTCATTGCGAGCGGAGCGAATCAATCCAGATGCGGTGGCGGGTGGATCGCCACGGCGGGTTGCGCCTCGCAATGACGCGCGAAGATCACAACGCCTTTTTTCCGATCGCCATCGTCGAAGGCAAAGACGCAAAAGAAAAGGGCGGCCGAAGCCGCCCTTCCCTCTCAAGGCTGAACAAACAGCCTTATTTCGCGAGCGCCACCGCGGCTTCGCGGAGGATCTCGATGATCTTCTGCTGCGCGCGGGGTTCATCGGTCTCTTCCATCGCGGCCAGTTCGCGGGCGAGCCGGCTGGTCGCGGCCTCGAAGATCTGGCGCTCGGAATAGCTCTGCTCGGGCTGGTCCTCGGCGCGGAACAGGTCGCGCACCACCTCGGCGATCGACACGAGGTCGCCCGAGTTGATCTTCGCTTCATATTCCTGCGCGCGGCGCGACCACATGGTGCGCTTCACCTTGGGCTTGCCCTTCAGCGTCTCGAGCGCTTCCTTGAGCGTCACCGACGAGGAGAGCTTACGCATCCCGACGGACTCGGCCTTGTTGGTCGGCACGCGGAGCGTCATCCGCTCCTTTTCGAAACGCAGCACGTACAGTTCGAGCTTGGCGCCAGCGATCTCCTGGCTCTGCAACTCGATCACGCGGCCCACGCCGTGCTTGGGGTAGACGACATAGTCGCCGACGTCGAAGCTCAACGCCTTTGCAGCCATTTCGTACCTTTCCGGTAAAGTTCCGGTCGTTCGGCCCTCACGGTCCGCAGCACTCCACCCCTAGTCCCGCAGCCGCTGGCGATCCGATGACCACCCACATTGATGAAGTGGGGGCGCGCTTCATGATCTTCAAGCGATCACAAGCCGCCCCCCACGGGAGCAGCTTGTAACACAGTTTTCCCGAAATGTGTAGGGATTCGCGCCGGAACTTGCGGCGAACCGCTCCGGATCAGTCGCCCTGGCCGGGCTCTGCGGAGAAATACTTGTCGTACTTCCCGTCCTGGCCCTTGAACTCGTCGGCGTCGGCGGGTGCCTCGCGCTTGCGGGTGATGTTGGGCCACTGGGCGGAGAAAGTGGCGTTCAGTTCCTGCCACTTCTCAAGGCCGCCCTCGGTATCGGGCAGGATCGCCTCGGCCGGACATTCCGGCTCGCACACGCCGCAATCGATGCACTCGTTCGGGTTGATCACGAGCATGTTGTCGCCTTCGTAGAAACAATCCACGGGGCACACCTCCACGCAGTCCATATACTTGCAGCGGATGCAGGCATCGGTGACGACGTAGGTCATGTCTCTTCTTTCGATCTTCCGAACGGGTGACGAACGCGCCCTGCTAGGCCCGCCTGCCGTCCGTCGTCAACGAATGTCTTTGCGAACGATTGTCAGGGGAATTGCATCCCGTTCGCCCTGAGCTTGTCGAAGGGCTGTCCTTCCTTCTGCCCGCGCGACAAGAAGAAGGGCAGGGCTTCGACAGGCTCAGCCCCGAACGGGGAAAGGGGCGAGCTACACCAGATCCGTGTAGCAGGACTGCGCCTCCGGCGCTGGCCCGCGTCGCAGCGGGATAGCCTCGACCCGGACCACCCGCACCTGCCCGCCGACCGGCAGGCCCAGCACCGAGCCGACCTTCACCTGGGCCGATGATTTGTGGATGGCCCGCCCGTCGAGGCGGATATGCCCTTCCCCGATCAGGGCCTGGGCGAGGCTTCGCGTCTTGGCGAAGCGGGCGAAACAGAGAAACTGGTCGAGACGCAGCGTCGTGTCAGCCATGGGCACCTTGGGCTTGGGGTGGAAGAAGTCGGGCGAGCGCGCCGAATGCGTTGCCCGGCCGGGCACGCGGCGCATCGACGCGATCGGGGCGACGGCCGCGCCACAGCCAGGCGATCGGCGCGTCTCCTTCCTTTGGCCCCTCGCCGCGCCGGTGCTGCGCGAAGCCGAGCGTGCGCATCAGCCGCGCAACGGCGGGCGGCTTGAGGCCCAGCGATGTGGACAGCGACGGATCGGGCACGAACGGACGATGCCCCTGTCGTGCGTCATGCGCATGACGGGCGAGCCGCTCGACCAGATCGACACGCAGCATCTGGTCGCCGAGATCGCGGAAACCCGCTCGCACTGCGGCGGCGCGGAGCAGCGGGTCCGGATTGCCGATCATCGCCGCGCCGGGCGCCGGTACCGGCGGCATGGTGGCATTGGCCCGCGCCGCCAGCAAAGCGAGGCGCCAGCGCATCGGCTCGGGCTTGAGCAGCGCGGGCACGAACAGATCGAGCGTGCCGATCTTGAGGCCGAGATGGGCGGCGACGCGCCGCTGGTCGCGATCCAGCGCCGGGAGCGAGGCCGCGACCGTCTCGCGCGCGACGATACCGCCCGCCTCGGCGACCGGGGCGAGCAGGCCGCGCAGCACCGGCGCGGTCGCCTTGTCGCTCGCGGCGGTCGCGATCGCCGCGAGCGGGGCGAGGTGGCGGCCGATCGAGGCGTGCAACCAGCGCTCCAGCCGCTCGATCACCTTCGCCTTGTGATCGGCCGACAGCGGATCGAGCGTGCGGTGGAGGGTCAGGCGCGGCTCGGCGAGCGACCGGCCCTTGGAGAGACGCGCCACGACGTCGCCGCGCCAGAAGATCGCCACCGGGCGACCGATGTCGGTGGCGAGCGTGAAGGCCTTGTCGGGATCGCCCGCGAGGGCTTTAGCCCTCCGCGCCAGTTCGTCGCCCAATCGGCGTTCGGCGGCGGCCATCAGCCGCTTCATGTCGGCGTGGCGGGCGTTGGCGTCGGCGACGAAGCGGAAGCCGGTGAGATGGCCGATCGGCTCGTCGGCGACGCTCACCTCGCCATCGGCGCCGATCGTGACGGGCAGCATCTCGGCGCCCTTCCTGTCGAGATCGCGCAGCAGCACCGAGGTGCGGCGATCGACGAAGCGCTGGGTGAGGCGATCGTGCAGCGCGTCGGAGAGTTTCTCCTCCAGCTGGCGGGTGCGCTCGGCCCACAGCGCCGGCTCGGCCAGCCAGTCGGCACGGTGGGCGATATAGGCCCAGGTGCGAGCGGAGGCGATGCGGTCGGCGATCGTCTCGACGTCGCCCTGCACGGTATCGAGCCGCGCGATCTCGTCGGCAAACCATTGGGCGGGGAGCTTGCGGTCGCCCTCGGAGAGATGCTGGAAGACGCGCGCCACCAGCCGGGCATGCGCCTCGCTGCCGGTCTTGCGGAAATCGGGGAGGCCGCACGCCGCCCACAGCCGCTCAGTCATCGCCTGGCCCCGCGCGCGGTGGGCGATGTCGGGCTCGGCGGCGAGGCGCTTGAGGACGGAGAGATCGATCGCCTCGGGCGCGGCGCGGAGGCCGTCGCGGTCGGGGCGGGCCTCGAGGCTGGCGATCAGCTTGCCGACGGACGAGAAATCCGGCGTGCCGTTGCGCCAGTAGAGATGGTCGAGCGGCTTGAAGTGGTGGCCCTCGATCGCCAGCACTTCCTCGGGATCGAAGCTCGCACCCGATCCTTCGGAGCCGAGCGTCCCGAACGTCCCGTCGCGCTGGTGGCGGCCCGCGCGGCCGGCGATCTGCGCCATTTCGGGGATCGTGAGGCGGCGCGCGCGCTTGCCGTCGAACTTGCGCAGCGAGGCGAAGGCGACGTGGGCGACGTCCATGTTGAGGCCCATGCCGATCGCGTCTGTCGCGACCAGATAATCCACCTCGCCCGCCTGATACATTGCGACCTGCGCGTTGCGGGTGCGGGGCGAAAGCGCGCCCATCACCACCGCCGCGCCGCCGCGCAGCCGGCGCAGCATTTCGGCGACGGCGTAGACCTCCTCGGCCGAGAAGGCGACGACCACCGAACGCTTGGGCAGGCGCGAAATCTTCTTCGGGCCGGCATAGGACAGGGTCGAGAAACGCGGCCGGCCGATGATCTCGGCATCCGGCGTCAGCGCGCGCAGCATCGGCCGCAGCGTCTCGGAGCCGAGGATCAGCGTTTCCTCGCGGCCCCGCGCGCGCAGCAGGCGATCGGTGAAGACGTGGCCACGTTCGGGATCGGCCGCCAGCTGCGCCTCATCCAAAGCGACGAAGGCGAAATCGCGGTCGGTCGGCATCGATTCCGCGGTGCACAGGAAGTAGCGGGCGCCCGGCGGCAGGATCTTCTCCTCGCCGGTCAGCAGCGCGACCTGGTCCTTGCCCTTGATCGCGACGACCCGGTCATAGACCTCGCGGGCGAGCAGGCGGAGCGGGAAGCCCATGCAGCCGGAGGAGTGGGCCACCATACGCTCGATCGCATAGTGGGTCTTGCCCGTATTCGTCGGGCCCAACACGGCGATCAGCCGCTCGTTGACAAAGCCACCCATCCCGAAATGCAAGGTGGTATCTCGCGCGTGCGAAGGCAAGAGTCCTTGGGAGTCAAAGCGATTCGCTTCGTCGCATCTGCGGAATCGTTCGGCGCAGGCCACCCCCGGTCAACTTGACCTTAACCCTGTTGGGGCAGAGTCGCCCCTTCGCAAAAAGGGGATGGGCGCTTTGTACCAGCGCGAGGAGCACGGGTTCGGGACGGCCGGCGGCGCGGGCGCGATCGCCGCCAGCTCCGCCGGTTTCGGCCGTGCCGGATCGTTCCACAGACCTCGCCGCAGCCTGGCCGACATCGATCTCGTCGTCGACCTCGGCTCGCGCATCGGCACGGGCGAATGGTTTCGCGGCCTCGCGACGCTGGCGGCGATGATCGGCACGACGATCTGGCTGGCGCCCGGCATCAAGCCGATCACGATCCCGGCGCCAGCCGCCATGGCGCCCGCGCAATATGACGAGATGCGCTCGCTCGCCATCGCGCCGACCGCTTACGGCGCCGACACAGGCCGCCGCCTCGCCCCCACCGATCGCGCCCGGCCGCTCAGTTCCACCCCCGAACGGCCCCAGATCGACATCCAGTCTACACTCGGCTTCGGCGACGGCCTCGCCCGCGTGCTGGAGCGCGAGGGCGCCGCGCATGACGATGCCGTCAAGGCCGCGAGCCTCGTGGCGAGCGCGGTGCCGCTGTCGGACATCGCGGCCGGGACGAAGCTCGCCATCACGCTCGGCCGCCGCCCGAGCCGTAGGGTGGACCGCCCGATCGACGCGCTCAGCTTCCGCGCGCGCTTCGATCTCGCGCTCAACCTCACTCGCGTGAACGGTGAGCTCACGCTGCAGCGCCTGCCGATCGCGGTGGATGCCACGCCGATGCGGCTCACCGGTGCGATCGGCGGCAGCCTCTACGAAGCCGAGCGCAACGCCGGGGCGCCGCCCTCCGTGGTGGCCGACTACATCAAGGCGATCGCGAAGCGCGTGGCCATCGACGACATCATGGCGTCGGACCGCTTCGACATGGTGTTCGAGCACAAGCGCGCCGCCACCGGCGAGGTGCAGACCGGGCGGCTGCTCTATGCCGGTATCGTGCATGAGGGCGAAACGCTCCGCCTTGCCCGCTGGACGCTCGGCGGGCGCGAGCAATGGTTCGATGCGTCCGGCGCGGGCGAGACGCGCGACGGCTTCACCATGCCGGTCTCCGGCGCGCGCATGTCCTCGGGCTTCGGGATGCGCTTCCACCCCATCCTCGGCTTCAGCCGGATGCACCAGGGCGTCGATCTCGCAGCCCCTTACGGCACGCCGATCGTCGCGGCGGCGGACGGCGTGGTGCGTTTCGCCGGCTGGCATGGCGGCCACGGCAATTTCGTCCAGATCGCGCACGATGGCGGGATGGGCACCGGCTACGGCCATATGAGCCGCATCATCGTGCGGCCGGGTGAGACCGTCCAACAGGGCGAGCTGATCGGCTATGTCGGATCGACCGGGCTTTCGACCGGGCCGCATTGCCATTTCGAGGTCTATCGCGGCGGGCAGGCGATCGATCCGGCGAGCGCCAGCTTCGAGCGCACCGAGCGGATCGGCGGCGGGGCGCTCGCGAAGTTCAAGGCGATGATGGCGCGGTGGACGGGCTTGCCGGTCGGCGGCGCGCAGACAGTGCCGGCCAAGGGCTGATTTCCATCGTCATCGCGAAGCGCCGTGGCGATCCATTCCGGCTGCTAGATTGCTCCGTTACGCGCGCAATGACCAGAGGGGAGATTACTTCCCCTTGCGCCACCGTGCGATCACGCGGTTGATCATCTCCGCTTCGCCGCCCTGGTTCTTCCACAGCACCGAGAAGAGCGGATCGCCGGATGCCGGGCGCTTGTTCTCTTCGAGATTGTCGAAGGAAATGCGCATCGGGATCGAGGCGCCCTCGCCGCACACCACGCATTCGCGATTGCGCAGCGCCGGGATGGTTTCCATGAAGCCGCGCGCGCCTTCGGGCATCGCCGCCTTCACATGCGCCTGGTCGCGCTCGTTGTTGAGGCGCATCGCGATGATCGTACCGCACTGGGAAAGCACGCCCTCGGCCAGATCCGACGGCCGCTGCGTGATCAGCCCCAGCGAAACACCATATTTACGGCCTTCCTTGGCGATCCGTTCGAGCACGCGGCGCACGGCGGACTGGCCGGGGATGCGATCCGACGGAATGTAGCGGTGCGCCTCCTCGCAGACGAGCAGGATCGGGCGCGGCGTCTCGTGGCGCGACCAGATCGCGTAATCGAACACCAGGCGGCTGAGCAAAGCCACCACCACCGAGGTGATCTCGGACGGCACGCCCGACACGTCGATGATCGAGATCGGCTTGCCGTGGGTCGGCAGGCGGAACAGCCGCGCGATCGTCGCTGCCATCGTGTCCGCCACCAGCATACCGGAGAACATGAAGCCGTAGCGCGGATCGGCGCGCAGTTCCTCGATCTTGGTCTTCAGCCGCATGTGCGAGCTGGTGTCGCCGGCGCGATCGAGCTTGCCCATGTCGGTGACGATGAAGTTCAGCAGGTCGGACAGCAGATAGGGGATCGGGCTGTCGACGGTGACCTTGGCGATGCCCTCCGCCGCGCGGCTCTTCTGGCGCGCGGCGAGCAGGCACTTGGCGAGCACGTCCATGTCGCGCTGGCGCTCGGCGCCCTCGGTGCCGATCAGCACCTCGGTATGCTCCTCGAAGGTGAGCAGCCAGTAGGGGAGCTGGAGATTCTCGACGTCGAACAGTTCGCCATAGCCGTCGAACGCGGCAGGATATTCGCCGTGCGGATCGATCATCACGACATGGCCCTGCGGCGCCATCTCGCAGATGCGGTGCAGGATCAGCGCGAGGCTGGTCGACTTGCCGGTGCCGGTGGAACCGACCAGCGCGAAATGGCGACCGAGCAGCGAATCGACATAGAGCGAGCCGCGCACGTCCGACGTCGGGTAGACCGTGCCGATCTCGATATGGGCGCGATCCTCGGCGGCGAAAATCTGCATCATGTCCGAATGCCCGGCCGGATAGACCGAGACGCCCGGCATCGGATAGCGCGTCACGCCACGGCGGAATTCCAGCATCCGCCCGGTGGTAGGGCAAGCCCGGCCCTCACCGAGAAAATCGATGTCGGCGGCGATACGATCGCCGTCACCGCGCTCGAGACTGAGCGAGCGGACGTTGGCGGCCAGCCAAAGATCGCCGCAGCGCATCTTGATCTGGCTGCCGACCTCGCCGGCGAGCGCGACGCCGCCGCCGGTCTCGGCGCCGTCATGCAGGCGCTGGATGGCGCGCGCGTCGAACACCACGCGGGCGGAGCCGCCGCCGACGTCGAGGACGAAGCCGATCTCGGTCAGCGGCGAGTCGCGGCGCGGCTCGGGCGCCACCGGAGTGGAACTCTCTTCGGCAAACCCCCGCCAGCCCAGTCCGTCCACGTGCGCATTCCTTTCCCCTGAGCCGCCGCTCCTAGCGCGCCATGGGTAAAGAATTGACTGAGAACGCGGTTAATTGCGCCGAAACAGCGCGCCCGCGCCCCAGCCGATGGCCAGCGACACCGCCACCGCGACGAGGCCGTATGTGAACGGCCAGCGGTGCGCGGCAAGCGTCACGAAGCGCTCGAATCCCTGCTTGCCGATATCGACCTCACGCACCGCGCCGGCCACCACCTTGCCGTCCTGAATCAGAAAGGTCTCGGCGACGTAGCGGCCGACCGGCACGCGCGCGGGGATCGCGATCTGCGCGCGGTAGAGCGCCCCGTCGCGGATCGAGACGCCGTGCGCATCCTCCACATAGAGGCCCGATCGCCGCTTGAGATCGACGAGACCGTTCTCGAACCGCGCCTGTTCGGCCGGCGGCGCGCCCGATGCCGGCGACATCTGCAGGCTGTCGAGACCCAGTTCGTAGATGGCGGCGGTGCGCGCGTCGATCAGTTCGCCCAGCGGGCGCGAACTGGCGACCGCATAGAAGCTGGGGGCGGAACGGAAGCGCGCGCTGTCCGCGTTCAGCCACATCCCCGCGACCTTCTGCTTCTCGCGCACCAGGATCGACTGGGTCGGCCCTTTCAGCACCACCGCGATGTCGGCCGGATGATCGGGCTGGCGGCCGTGCGGATAGAGGATCGCGCCGAACAGCAGCAGCTCCGCACCGGTGAAGCTGTAGACGATCTGCACCTCGTTGTCCGACACGTCGGGCACCAGCACCGGCTTGGCCGCGCCCATGCAGAGGAGGGCCGCAAACGCTGCGAGGCGCCTCATCCCAGCTCGACGCTGTAAAGTTCGCCCGGCCGCCAGGTCAGCCCGATCGCCATCCGTACCGCCACCGCCAGCACGATCAGCGCCAGCATCAGGCGGAGATATTCGGGCTTCATCGTCATCGCGAAGCGGCTGCCGATCTGCGCGCCCGTCGCCGAGCCGATCAGCAGCAGGACGGCGAGTACGAGGTCCACCGCTTCGGTGGTGACGGCGTGGATGAGCGTGGTCGCAGCGGTGACGAACAGGATCTGGAACAGGCTGGTGCCCACCACCACCTGCGCCGCCATGCCGAGCAGGTAGATCATCGCCGGCACCATCACGAAGCCGCCGCCGACGCCGAGGCTCACGGTGAGCACGCCTGTCAAAACGCCGAGCAGGAAGGGCGCGAGCGGCGAGATGTAGAGACCGGACCGGTAGAAGCGGTAGCGGCCGGGTAGGGCGGCTATCAGCGGATTGTGGCGACGCGGCTTGCGTACCGGCTTGCGCCCCTGCCGCTGCGCCAGAATGGTCGCGATCGATTCCCGTGCCATCAGTCCGCCGATCGAACCCAGCATCAGCACATAGACGAGTGCGATCACCGTATCGATCTGGCCGAGCCGCTGCAGCAACCGGAACAGTAGCGCGCCCAGCCCCGATCCGACGATACCGCCCGCGACCATGACGCCGCCCATCTGGAAATCGACCCCGCCGCGCCGCATCTGCGCGAGCACGCCCGATACGCTCGCGCCGGTGATCTGCGTGGCGGAGGAGGCAACGGCGACGGTCGGCGGGATGCCGTAGAAGATCAGCAGCGGCGTCGTCAGAAAACCGCCGCCGACCCCGAACATGCCCGACAGCAGGCCGACGCCGGCGCCGAGCAGCACGATCACCAGCATGTTCACCGAAAGACCGGCGATGGGCAGGTAGATGTGCATGGGACAGGGCTAACCGATCGAGGCGCCCAGAGCCAGACGCGACCGTTAGAAGTCGGAGGCTATGGTGAGCGCCAGCCCCGATCCGGGCCGGGCATGGCCCAGCACCCGCTCGCGCCAGTCGAGCGCAACGGCGACGGCGCGATGCTCGACGGGCAGGCGCAGCACGACCGACGGCCCGATGTCGAGCCGGGAGGCGCCAGGCTGGGCGGCGGCCCACAGGCCTCCACCGATCGCCAGCGACGTGCCCCCGCCCATATCGATCGCCCGCGCGATCCGTGCCGCGCCGTCGGCGTAGAGATCCCGTCGATGCACGCCGACCACACCGGCCTCGCCATAGGCATCAAGCCGCCAGCCTGTCGCGACATGGACGTCATACACGCCCCCGGCCGCGCCCAGTGTCCAGGCGTTGCGCCCGCCCCGATCGATCGCGATGCGCCGTTCCGCCATCAGGTGGACGGGCAGCGCATCGACCGGCTTCCAGTCGATCCCCAGCGCCGCCTCGGTCTGTCGCGCGCCGCCGATCGCGGTGGAAATCCGGGCCGCCGCCGAGAGATGCCGGTCGATCCGATAGAGGATGCGCGCGCCGGCCTGCCCGCCGCCGACCTGCCCCGGTGAAAGCGCGGTGGCGCGCCCGCCGCCACGCAACAACGCCCAGGCCGATCCCGACCAGCGCGTGTTCGCCGGCTGTCCAGCGCTGACGGCGGTCTCGGCAAGGCCGCTCGATCGCCGGTAGACCTCCGCCGAACCGCCCCCATAGGCCGTCGGTATCAGCGATTGCGTTGCGCCATAGCGGTCGTCGTCAGGCCAGCCCAGCGGTCGGGGCGAGGTTCGCACTAGGCCCCGCGACGGAATGCGCTGCGGATCGAACGATGCCAGCCGCAACAGCCCCAGCGGCCCGATCGTCTGCCGGCCAGACGGCATCGCCCTCTCGGCCAGCAAGGGCGGCACCGGCGGCGAACGATTCGACCGGGTCGGTGCTGCCGTCGGAGACGCAGGCGACGGCGCGCTCCAGCCGACCACCGCGAGACCGCGTCCCATCGTCCACACCAACCCCACCCCGATCAGGAAGCGGACCGGCGCGGCGCGGGCCAGCGATCCGCTCAAGGGGCAGCCGGCCCGGTGGCGGGAAACACGTGCGCCGTTTTGTCCCAGCGCAGCAGGCCGTGGCGGACCAGTCCGGCATAAAGACCAAGCGCGCGCCATGCCGCCATCATCGCCACGACATTGCCGATCACCAGATGCACCGGCGTCAGCAGGGCCATGCGCCAGCCGTAGGCGCGCGCCGTGATCGCCATACGCATCGCGACCCGCCACCCCAGCAGGGCGAGATTGGCGATTACCAGCGGGGGCGGGATGGTCACATCCACCGGCTGGCCGGCGAACCATGACGCGGCCGAAGCGACGCCCCACACCGGCAACGCCGCATAGGCCGCCGCCAGCACCAGCGCGGCGAGCAGCGCGCGCCGGTCGCGCAATCGCATCCAGCGCTCGGCGAGACCACCTTGCCATCCCAGCCGATCCCACCCGGCGAGCGAGATGCCCGTGATCCAGCGGGATTTCTGTCGCACCGATGCCATGAGGCTGTGCGGGAAGCATGCGTGCACCGCGACCAGCCCGGCCTTATCGCCTGCCGGCAGGCGCACGAAGGCACCGCGACCGCCCATCGCGCCGATCCGCAGGCCCAGCTCGTAATCCTCGGTGAGGCTGTCCGGATCGAACGGGCCGCGGCCACGCTCGGCGATGCGCTCCAGCCAGTTTCTTCCAATCGCGCAGCCGACCCCGGCGGAGGGCACCGCCGCGCCGACCGCCTCGCGCACCACCACCTGCTTGCCGTGCGCCTCGGCGAACTCTCCGCAATAATGACCGGACACGAGTTCCGCCCAGCGCCCGAAGCCGCGCACCGGCACGGCATGGACCGGTATCTGCACCAGCGCGAACCGCTCGATCAGCGCATCGTAGACGGTCAGTTCGTCGGCATGGACGATGTCCTCGGCATCATGCAGCACCACCGCCTTCACCGGAACGCCGGTCTCCGCCTCATCCGGTATTATGTAGCAGATGCACCAACACGCGTACAGACGTAATCGCCTGCGATGCGTAGTGTCATCGTATGAAGGACATCACCAAACACCTCACCGAAACCGGCGACGGCTACGACCAGACCAAGGCCGGATTGATCCGCAAGCGAGCGTCGTTGGTGGCAGAGATACAGGCCCTACAGCAGCAGACCGCGCAGAAGGTGGCAGACTTACGCGCGCTCGAAACCACGCTGCGGCTGTTCGATCCGGACATGGATGTTGAGGCGCTACCTCAGAACCGCATCCCGCCCGCCTACGCGGCGTTCCGGGGCGAAATGGCCCGGTTCTTCCTCGGGCAGCTACGCCAAGCCCCGCACGGCCTCACCACGCACGAATTGACGCTGGCGATTATGGCCGATCGGGCGATGGACCCGACCGACAAGCGGGCGCTGCGGCTCATCCACAAGCGGACAGGGCATAGCCTCTTGAAGCTCCGCCAGAACGGGCATGTGCGGTCGGAGAAGGACGATCCGAGCGGAATGCTGCGGTGGTGGTTGGCATCCTAAATGGTCTAAGTCGGCGATGTATCTCTTGCCTGTCGTTCCCAAATGAATCACGCTTCGGATTGGGGCAAACGGAGGGGCAAGGTGAAGCTGGTAGAGTCGGCGCCTGACATTCTCGCCGCAGCGACAGCGCTTGGCGGACTAACTCTGGTGTTCCTTGGGAACACCGCCACCAGCTATGACAGTTACGGAAATTCCGCAGATCAATCAGACGTCAGACCCGTTTACCGGCGGCGGGCGTGGTTTGCGTTCTCAGTCTTTTACGCTTGCCTATTTTCGGCGCTAACCGCGCTGGGCGCAGAAATTTTTGAAATGGCATGGGCGGCCGCTATAGCGGGAGGGCTTCTCGTCGTAGCCCTCGCTCTGATCGCCGCATTGGGCATGCTGACGGTTGGGGATATCGACTAATGGCGCTTACTCAGCAAGAGGAGCAGCGGCTTGAGAAGGCCGGCCTCATCACATATTTTAACAACAATCGCGCCGTGTTTGAGGCGTCCGCCAAGGAGCTACTGGATTACCTAAAAGGCAACTTTCCTGCTGGCGCGATCGTTCGTCATGATGACGTGGCTAAGTCGTTGGTCGGCGTTGTCGAGGTAAACAAAAACCTGCAGACGTTCTTAAGTCAGAAAAAACTCAAACAACAATATTGGCCTAAATATTTCACAAATCTCATTCTCGAACGAGTTTGGGACGATATCAACTAAGGAGTCGAAAATGACCAGGCAGCAGAAAGCTAAGGCAGGAGCCGAAGAGGTCGCTCGAAATGTGCTTTCTAAGCAGTTGGGCAAGTCACCGGATGAGGCTACGGTGCAGAAAGTCGCACGTCGCCTTTATTCGACATTACCAAGAGAGTCCGTCGCGGCATAACAGGGTGGAGGCTCCTGAGCCTCCACCCTCAAACGCCTAGACTCGATCCAGCCTCAGAACGGAAACGCCCCCTGAGCAGGCGGCACGTCCGGATGGCGATAGCCGCGCATCACTTCTGATACGCGACCCTGATTCACGCCGCAGAGCGCTGCGGCTTGATGCTGAAAAAGACCGCGATCCTTAATGAGGAAGCGGATATGGGCAGCCATTTCCGGGCTGATCGGAGGGGAACTCTTACGATCCATGTGTTCTATGCCTTAGTGCAAGGCGATAGAACGCAGTTGACATTCCCGGCTTTGACGCCCAGAAATGGCGTCGCTGCAGCAAATTCAACCGCGCCCTATCGCGGTTATCATCCAAACGCAAAACCCGTGACGCGCCAACGTCACGGGTTTTGTTTTGCGTGCTTTTAGAGTCAGTTGCAAGTTGATTCCGCCAAAATCGCCTCCTGAGTCGATTTTTGATTGCGGATAGGGTGTGACACCCCTGGGATAGTTAATCGCGCTGTACGGCCTCCGTAGGCGATTTTTGAGGCCATTTTATCCGCACAGCCATATAAGGGATTCCTTATGTCGGCGTCGGCCTCTTGGCGTTCCACCACTGTTCACGCTTCGCGCTGCCAATACCCCGCCCAAGCCCGCGACTGCGGAGCAGCCATAGCGGCTTCCGCCACCATCGCGGCCTGCCCGCCATTCGACACGCGGCGGTTATCCTCGCGCCAAGCCATTTCGGTAGCATAGGCAGCGAGATACGGACCCGCGACGTGGTGGTGCGTACCGATCTCAGCGCGACGCAGGCGGGAGAAGAACGACTCCGCCTGATTGGTGCAGGCGTCGGCCGTGCTGTAAGCCTCGCTATGATTGATCCGGCGCGCGTCGAAAGCGCCGTGCAGGGCATCCCAATGCGAAGCCTCGTCCGCATGGACCACGGCGCCCGCCTCAACGTGCTGGCGCACCAGGGCAACGCCAGCGGCCTCGCTCTTGCCCACGAAGGTCAGGGTGTCGCCGCCACGCTCGCGCATGACGATGACGGACTGGCGCTTGCCGTTCTGGTTGACGAGGAAGCGACGGTCCTTGCGATCGGCCTTGCGGTTCGCGGGCTTCACGTACCCGCCGAAATAGGCGCCGTCCGTCTCGACCACGCCAGTCAACTTGCCCGCTTCCGCCTGCTCGCGGGCCATCGCCTCGCGCAGCTTGTGAGAGAGGACGAACGCCGTCTTATACTGCACGTCCAGATCGCGGCTGACCTGCAGGGCAGAGACGCCCTTGGCGCCGTTCACGAAGATCACAATGGCAGCGAGCAGATCGGTGAACGAGAGTTTCCGGCTGGCAAAGATCGTGCCGCTGGTGACGCTGAACTGCTTGTGACAGGCAACGCACTTGAAGCGGCGGCGGGTCGTGATGTTGTAAACTTCGGTGCAGCCGCACGACGGGCAAACCGCCTCGCCTTCCGTCTCCGGCCAACGAAGCTGGCAGAACGTCTCATACGCCTTGTCCTCGCCCATCTTGAAAACAGCCTTGAGGCTGATCGAGCGGGCGGCGGCGGAGAGAAGGAAGTGCTGCATGTCATCATTTCCAGTGCTTATGCACTTCATATGATGGCATGACGTATCGTTGTCAACGGCAAAAGCATCGCGTATGATGGCATTTGCTGTCTATGGAGATACAGATGCAGGAAGCCCGCACCGACAAGGAATGGGAAGAGCTGGTGAAGGGCTTGCTGAAGGGCGAGCTGAAGAAACGCGGCGTGACCTACGCCCAGCTAGTCGGGAAGCTCGCCGACATCGGCGTGATGGACTCGGAGCCGAATATAAGGAACAAGCTCGCTCGGGGTAAATTCACAGCGGTGTTTCTGGTCCAATGCCTCGAAGCTATTGGCGCATCATCCTTGCGTGTCTCGGATGCCTGATCCTAGGGAACGCTGAACAGGGCAAGAGGCCCGATCAGCATCACGGCCACCAACGCAGCGCCAGTCAGCCAGCGGTGGTTCCACAAGCGCCACACGCCCCACCCGCCCAACAGACAGAACAGCCATGTTACCCCGGTAGCGAGCCAGGGGTTTCCTGCGACGGTATCGCTGCCAAGGCGTCGGTCGATCAGGCCAGAGATGCGGACAAAGGGACTGCGCTGCTCTGGCCGCAATTCGCTGTGGGATTGCTTACTCTCGCCGCCGCCGTCGCAGCAGCCGTTTTCGCGTGGAGCGCTTCCTACCACACCAAACGAAGTGCCGACATTGCGGAAGAGAACTTGTGGGCGTTCCGAAATCTTGAAGGAGCCGCTCTGCAAATTAAATGTAGAGAAACGAGGTTTGATCGAAGGTCCGGAAAATTCACGTTCAAAATTAGCATAGCCAATCTTGGCCGATCTGTCGCTGTTATCCTTCTGATAAAGCTGGGTATGGAAGTTGTCCACGCCGATGAAGCCATTGAATCTGGAAAAACTCGCGATTTGCCTATAAAATTCTCGGTTGAACGATCGGAAGAAGGCGAAACTACTTTCGACGGACTTCTCTCCTACACCACGCCAATGGGTAAGGCTGACTTGAGCTTTAGCGGCGTATTCTACCCCCTTGAGGCTGGTTACTGGCTTGCCGAGATCAACCGCACTGTGGCTCATCGCCCACAAGGCTAGTGCCATGCTAATCACGCTCCGCCTCCCAAACGCGGACCGACGCCATCATGGGCGATGACGTTCGCCAGAGGCTTGGTGCGTTTGCTACATAATACCGGCCTCATCGGTCAACATCGCCTGCCAGATCCAGTTGAGGCAGCCCGCCTTGGTGGTCGGCCCCGGTTCGTCGCCGACGACGATGCGGACATGGGGATCGCCCCGCGCCGTGCGTTCGATCGCGGAAACCGTGTCCGGATCGTTGGGGTAACAGCCGATATAAAGCCGCCAGTCGGGATGATGGAGCCGCGCCAGCGCGGTTTCGACCATCGCACCGATCACCGCCGATTCCTGCCAGGCAGCGACGAAGATGGCGAGGCGGCCGGGGTTTGCCGGCGGCATCAGGCTGGCAGCGTTCGCGCGCGCATGGCGACTGTAGATCGCAAGCCTGCGCCACAGCCGCCGCGCCAGCCAGATCAGATCGATGACGAGATCGTCGAGTCCGCCGATCAGAAAGCCGGCGGCCGCGAACAGCGCCAGTTCGCGCGCGCACTCCCCCAATGCGATAATCGGATCGAACGACACCCGGACAGCCCCCTGTCGAGAACCGTCACCTTATCGGTCTGAAAAACCGAGTCGAATCCGAAATGGTCTAATCAATGCACCGCTTTGGCGACTTCCGGGCTAACGGGCATCACAGCCGGCGCCTTGGCGGGGGGTGTGGTGGCAGGCGCACTGGCGGCCGGTTGCGGCCTGGTGGGTGCCGGCCAGGGTGCGCCCTGCGAGGTCGCCGGATCGAGCAGGGCCGCCGTCTCGATCAGATCGAGCGCGCCGCGACCGGCGATGTAACGACGCGCCGCGACGATCCATTTGTCGGCGGCGCTATGATCGGGCAAGCGCACCACCTCGGCCAGCGCGGTATCGACCTGTCCGGCTTCCAGCATCCGCTGCGCGCGCGACACGCGATCGGCGGGTTGCGTGGAAGGCTCGTCGGCGCGGCGCACGACGACCATGCCGGCCAGGCCGTTGCGGAAGGACTGCCACCAGCTTTTCTGCGCGGTCCCGCCCGCCGAAAGCGTCGGCGCAATCGCGTCGAGGCCGTTCTGCAGGTCGGCCAGCGTCACCGGCTGGTGAGAGGCGGACAGGATGGTGGCGACCGCCTGCGGCTGGGTGCCGCCGAAGCGCTGGCGCAGCAGACCCTCGATATAACCCAGTTCCACCCCGCGATCGAGCGCGCGCCTAGCCGCGAAGGCGACCAGCAGGCCTTCAGCACGGCTGGCATCGCCGGTCGCCTCGGTCGCCTGCGCCTGGATGTCGTCGACCTTGCCCTCCAGCGTGGTGACGCGATCGGCCATCTGCGCCTGCGAGGGCAGGGGGGCGGGTGCCGCCGGCTGCAGGGCGGCGCGCTTCTGCACCTGCTGGACGACGATGCGCTGGGCGAGCGCCTTTTCCGCCTGCGCCTGCTCGATCGTTTCGAGGTGAAGCCAGCCCGCCGTGCGCGGATCGTGGGTGAGGACATAGCCCATCAGCGCCATGCCGCCCGCGAAGGCGACGACCAGCGACAGCAGCACCCACAACCAGGCGCGCGAGCGGCGCTCCTCCGGATAGTCGTCGCTGTCCATGCCCGAACCCGTCTGCATCAGCGCCGTTGATTGCACAGCTTGGCCGCGACCGCCAGCAGCGAGGCGTCGGTCGGCCGCTCGGCCGCCTCGGCGATCCGCCAGCCGGGGCCTGCGGCGGCGAGCGCGGCCGGGCTGATCGCAGCGATGGCGATGCGGGCGGGATCGACGAGGCGCGCGAAAAGACGTGCGGCGCGAGGCGAGTGGAGGAGGGCGACGGCGTCCGGCAAGGCTGCACGCGCCGCTTCGGGCAGGTTCTCCACGGCTTCGGCGGCGTAGACCATGCGGCGATCGATGGCGATGTCGTCCGGCATGACTTCACGATGCTCGCGGCCGGCGAGATGAAGGATCGCGCGCACGCCGTCACGGCGGGCACATGCGAGGATCGCCTCCGCATCGCCATCCCCCGCCACAACCCGGCCGAAACCGGCCTCGCGCGCAGCCCCGGCGGTGGCCGCGCCGACAGCATAGGCCGGCAGATCGGTGAGCCTGGACAGACCCGTCCCGCCATGGCGAGCGGCATTGGCGCTCGTGAGCAGCACCGCGTCGGGGAGTCGGTCCGGCAGATCCCAATCCAGCGGCCGGATCGTGAAGAGAGGCGCCGCCACGGCCTCCAGCCCCAGCGCCCGCGCTTGGACGACCGTCGCCGAAGCGCCCGGCTCGGGCCGCAGCACGAGCAGCGGACGGATCATCGGCCCGCGAAGAGGCGCGCGATCGCCGGCGGCGCCTGGCCGAGCAGCCAGTCGGCCAGTTCGGCCGCCGCCGCCGGGTCGGCCGAAGTCCTATGGCCGGTGACGTGGTAGGCGCCATCCTCGCTCAGCAGTTCGCCGCGCAACCCGCCGCCGGTCGTCGCCAGTGCCGCGACCGGCGAGTGGCAGTCCGCACCGAGTGCCGCGAGGAAGGCGCGCTCGGTGGCGACGCAGGCGTGCGTCTCGCCATGATCGATGGCGGCGAGGAGGGCCTGCGTCTCGCTGTCGTCGGCCCGCGCCTCGATGCCGACGGCACCCTGCGCAGGCGCCGGCAGCATGACGTCGAGCGGGATCGCGACGCCGATATCCGGCCGCTCCAGACGCTCCAGCCCGGCGGCGGCGAGCAGCGTGGCATCGGCCTCGCCATCGGCCAGCTTGCGTAGGCGGGTATCGACATTGCCGCGGAACGGCACGATCGACACGTCCGGCCGCAGATGCCGCAACTGGGCGGCGCGTCGCGGCGAGGAGGTGCCGATGCGGGCGCGGTGGGGCAGGGCCGTGATGCTCTCCGCCCCGATCAGCCGGTCACGCACATCGGCGCGCGGCAACATGGCGACGATGCGGATCGCCTCCGGCCGGATCGTCTCGACATCCTTCATCGAATGGACCGCGAAGTGGATATCGCCATCGAGCAGCGCGCGATCCAGTTCCTTTGTCCACAGCGCCTTGCCGCCGATCTCGGCCAGCGGACGATCCTGCACGCGGTCGCCGGTGGTCTTTACGGGCACGATCTCGACGGCGGATTCGTCCCAGCCATGGGCGGTGCGAAGCGCTGCGGCGACCATGTTCGCCTGGACCAGAGCAAGAGGCGAACCACGGGTGCCGAGGCGCAGGGGACGGGTGCGTATCATCGAAAAGTTGCCCTAATGGGTCGAAGCGGTGCAGGGAAGCGCGCGATGCCCCTGATCCTCGGACTCGAATCCTCCTGCGACGAGACGGCCGCCGCGCTCGTCGACGGTGACCGGACTATTCTCGCCCACCGCCTTGCGGGGCAGGAGGCCCAGCACGCGCCCTTCGGCGGCGTGGTGCCGGAGATTGCGGCGCGCGCCCATGTCGAGGCGCTCGGGCCGCTGATCGAGGCGGCGCTGGCCGATGCGGGCAAGACGCTCGCCGATGTCGACGCGATCGCCGCGACAGCGGGGCCGGGGCTGATCGGTGGCGTCATGGTGGGGCTGCTCATGGCCAAGGGCATCGCGCTTTCGGCGGGCAAGCCCTTGATCGCGGTCAATCATCTGGAGGGGCACGCGCTCTCGCCGCGCCTCGCCGACGGGGCGCTGCAATTCCCCTATCTGCTGCTGCTGACCTCGGGCGGCCATTGCCAGCTGCTCTTCGTGGAGGGGGTCGGGCAGTACCGTCGCCTCGCCACGACGATCGACGATGCGGCGGGCGAGGCCTTCGACAAGACCGCCAAGCTGCTCGGCCTCGGCTTCCCCGGTGGCCCGGCGGTGGAGCGGGCGGCGCTCTCCGGCGATCCCAAGGCGGTGCCGCTGCCGCGCCCGCTGGTCGGCACCGCGGAGCCGCATTTCTCCTTCGCCGGCCTCAAGAGCGCGGTGCTGCGCGCGCGCGACGCCGGCATCCACAAGCCGGAGGATATCGCCGCCTCCTTCCAGCAGGCAGTGGTCGATTGCCTCGTCGATCGCACCAGGCGCGCGCTCGATTCGATCGATGGCGCCACCGCGCTGGTCGTGGCCGGCGGCGTCGCGGCCAACAAGGCGGTGCGCGGTGCGCTGGAGGCTCTGGCGTCGCAATATGGTCTGCCGTTCTCGGCGCCCCCGCTCTGGCTCTGCACGGACAATGCGGCGATGATCGCCTGGGCCGGGCTGGAGCGGTTTCAGGCGGGCGCCAACGACCCGCTCGACACGCCGGCGCGGGCGCGCTGGCCGCTCGACCCGAATGCCGAAAAGGCGCGTGGAGCAGGAGTGAAGGCATGACGATCGCGGTACTGGGAGGCGGCGCCTGGGGCACGGCACTGGCGCAGGTGATCGCCAGCGGGGATCGCCCCGTGACGCTCTGGGCGCGCGAGTCCGAGGTGGTGGAGGCGGTCAACGGTGCGCACGAGAATCCGCTGTTCCTCCCGAAGATCCCTCTCTCCCCGTTGATCCGCGCGACATCCGATCTCGGCGAGATCGCAGGCGCCGAGGCGGTGCTGGTGGTGACGCCGGCCCAGCACATGCGCTCGGTCCTGCGCGGCTTGGCGCCGACGGGGCAAGCGCTGATCCTCTGTGCCAAGGGGATCGAGGCGGGCACGCTCAAGCTGCTGCATGACGTCGCGCACGAGGAGCATCCCGACTCCCCGATCGCGGTATTGTCCGGCCCGACCTTCGCGCACGAGGTCGCGGCGGGCCTGCCGACCGCGATCACGCTGGCGGCGGGGGACGAGGCGCAGGCGAAGGCGCTCGCCGCGCTGATCGCCCGGCCGACCTTCCGGCCCTATGTCTCGACCGACCTTGCCGGAGCCGAGATCGGCGGGGCGGTAAAGAACGTGCTGGCGATCGCCTGCGGTGTCGTCGAGGGGGCGGGCCTCGGGCAGAACGCCCGCGCCGCGCTGATCGCGCGCGGCTTCGCGGAGATGACCCGCTTCGGCATGGCGCGCGGCGCGCGGCCGGAGACGCTGGCAGGGCTTTCAGGGCTGGGCGATCTGGTGCTCACCTGCTCGTCCACCAGTTCGCGCAATTTCAGTCTTGGCGTCGGGCTGGGGCAGGGCAAGTCTGCCCGAGACCTCCTTTCCGATCGCCGCACCGTGGCCGAGGGCGCTGCGACCGCACCCGTTCTCGTCGAGGCGGCGAGGGCGGCCGGAGTCGACATGCCGATCGCCGAGGCGGTGTGCGCGCTGCTCTCCGGCGAGGCGGAGGTCGGCGCCGTGGTCGAACGCCTGCTCACCCGCCCGCTGAGCGCCGAGGTCCGTGCATGATCAGAAATCGATCGCGATGCCCTTCTTCTCCCAGTCGCCGTAGCGGGTGGGTTCGCGGCGCTCGCCGGTGCCTTCGGGCGGTGGCGGCGCGACCTCGCGTGGCTCGGGCACGGGCGGACTGGGCGAAAGATGCGCTGGCGCCTTCACATGCGCAGGGCGCTCACCGGGTTGGCGTGTCGTCATGAGGAAACCCAATCGACCCCCGCCGGCCAAAGCGCAAGCCGAACCCGATCCGCCCGGCACGCCCGCGCGCCGCGCGGCGCTCAAGCTGCTTGATGCGGTGCTGCGGCAGGGCCTTCCGCTGGAGGCCGCGCTCGGGGCGGCCAACGGCCTGCCCAACCCGTCCGATCGCGGGCTGGCGCGCGCCATCGCGTCGGAAGTGCTGCGGCGCCTGCCCGATCTCGACGCGCTGATCGACGAGACCACCGATCGCGTGCTGCCGGACGACGCCAAGGCCCGCTTCGCGCTGCGCATCGCGCTGGTGCAGGCGCTGGCGCTGGGTACGCCGCCGCACGCGGCGATTGCGACCGCGCTGCCTTTGGTCGATGGCGGCCCGCGCCGCCTGGTCCACGGTGTGTTCGGGACGCTGATGCGCAGCGGCGCGACTTTGGCCGAACCGCCGCATCTGTTGCCCGAGGTGGCGGAGCGCTGGTCGAAGGCGTGGGGCGAAGAAGCGGCCGAAGCTGCGCGCGCGAATTTCTCCGATCGTCCGCCGCTCGACCTGACGCTGGCTGATCCTTCCGCCACTGCGGAATGGGCCGAGAAGCTCGGCGCGACGAGCCTTATGCCGGGCCACCTTCGCCTCGACAATGCCGACGTCACCAGCCTGCCAGGCTTCGAGGAGGGCGCGTGGTGGGTGCAGGACGTCTCCGCCTCGCTGCCCGCGCGGCTGATCGGGCGAGGCGAGGGGACGGCGCTCGATCTGTGCGCGGCGCCCGGCGGCAAGACGATGCAGCTCGCGGCAGCCGGCTGGCAGGTGACGGCGGTGGAAATGGCCGCCAAGCGTCTCGCACGACTTTCCGACAATCTCGCGCGCGTGAATCTCTCGGCCGATCTGGTCGAGGCCGACGTGATGCGCTGGGAACCGCAGGAACCCGCCGATGCGGTGCTGCTCGACGCACCCTGCTCGGCGACCGGCATCTTCCGCCGCCACCCGGACGTGCTCCACCGCGTCCGCCCGCGCGCCGTCGCCGATCTGGCCGAGGTGCAGCGGGCGATGCTGGCCCGCGCCGCGCAATGGGTGAAGCCCGGCGGCCATCTGGTCTACGCCGTCTGCTCGCTGGAGCCGCAGGAGGGGGAGGATGTCGCCTCCGCCTTCACCGCGCCCGGCTTCGCAATCGATCCCGTATGCCCCGAGGAATTGCCCGTCGGTCTCGCACCCAACGATCAAGGCTTCGTCCGCATCCCGCCCGGTTCGCTGGCGCAAGTCGGCGGGTGTGACGGTTTCTTCATCGCCCGCTGGCGTCGAGACTCTTGAAGCGCAACCCCGCTTCCGGCTACGCGCTTTAACCGTGGTGAAACCAGTCCGTATCGCGCCGTCCATATTGTCCGCCGACTTCGCCCGGCTGGGCGAGGAGGTGCGCGCGATCGATGCGGCCGGCGCCGACTGGATCCATGTCGACGTCATGGACGGCCATTTCGTGCCCAACATCACGATCGGCCCGGCGGTGGTAAAGGCGCTGCGTCCGCACACCACCAAGCCGTTCGACGTCCATCTGATGATCGAACCGATCGATCCGTATCTGGAAGCCTTCGCCGAGGCGGGCGCCGATCACATCACCGTGCATCCCGAGGCCGGGCCGCACATTCACCGCACCGTCCAGACGATCAAGGCGCTGGGCAAGCATGCGGGCGTGGTGCTGTGCCCGGCCACCAACGAGGATGTGCTCGACTATCTGCTCGACACGATCGACCTGGTGCTGGTGATGTCCGTCAATCCGGGCTTCGGCGGACAGAGCTTCATCCATTCGCAGTTGAAGAAGATCGAGCGCATCCGCGCGATGATCGACGCCACCGGCCGCAACATCGATCTGGAGGTCGACGGCGGCGTGGATGCCGAGACGGCGAAGCTCTGCATCGAGGCGGGGGCCGACGCGCTGGTCGCCGGCAGCGCCACCTTCAAGGGCGGGCCGGATCGCTACGCCGCCAACATCCGCGCGCTGAGGGGTCTATAGAATGGTCGTCGCCCGCCGGATCGAGAAGGCCAACGAGCCGCTCCCGGCCGAGGATGGCATCGAGCCGGGCCGCCGGCTGATCCGCGTCGGCGACGACAAGGGCCAGAGCCTCGCCGAGCGGCTGGCCGCCCACTTCAACCGGCTGACCTGGAACACGCCTTTCCACAGCTTCCGCCTGCGCGGGCGCTTCCCGTTGAAGCTGCTCGGCGTGCCGAAAGATCCGATCCCCGGCGATCGCGAGGCGGGGCTGGACATCATGGACGGCGAGGTGACGCTCGGCCGCCAGCGCGCCGACACCGCCACGCTCGATTTCGCCGCGCCCGGTCGCCCGGCGGGCTTCGCCGATCATCTGCAGAGCTTCGCCTGGCTGCGCGATCTCGCCGCCGCCGGCACCCGGCTCGACAGCGCACCTTATGCCGAAGGCCTGATGCGCCGCTGGCTGGCGCGCCATGGCGAGGCGGTGGATGAGTCGGGCTGGCGCGCGGACCTGTGGGGCAAGCGCATCCTCAACTGGGCGGCTCACGCGCCGCTGATCCTGTCCTCGTCGGACCTCGTGTATCGCTCGGCGGTGCTCAACACGCTGGCGCGGGGCGCACGGCATCTCGATCGCACCGCCGACAAGGCGCCGATCGGCCTGCCCCGCATTGCCGCCTATGCCGGCACCATCGCGGCCGGCCTGCTGATCCCCGGCGGCGATCCGCGCCTGATCCATGGCGAACAGGGCATCGCCAAGGCTCTTGGGCAGGGCGTCCACCCCGACGGCGGCATCGTCAGCCGCTCGCCGGTGGAGATGATCGAGCTGATCGAGCTGCTGGCGCAGTTGCTGGCGGTTTATGAGGAGCGCCGCCGCGAGCCGCCGACGCCGGTGGTCAACGCGCTCGCCAAGGCGGTGCCGGTGCTACTCGGCGTGACGATGGGCGACGGCGCGCTGTCCAGCTGGCAGGGCGGCTGCGGGCTGACGCCGGAGCGGGTCGCGCGGGCGGTGGCGGCCTCGGGCATCCGCACCCGGCCGCTGCGCCAGTCGCGCGAATGGGGTTTCCAGCGGCTCTCGGGCGGTGCGACTGTGGTGGTGGCCGATTGCGCACCGCCGCCAGCCTCGCGGCTGGCACGCGGCGGCTGCGCCTCGACCCTCGCCTTCGAACTTTCGGATGGGCCGCAGCGGATCATCGTCAATTGCGGCGGCGACAAACCGTGGGCGGCGCTGCCCCACGCGATCACCGAGGCGCTACGCACCAGCGCCGCGCACTCGACGCTGGTGCTGGCCGATACCAACTCCACCGCGATCCACGCCGACGGCTCGCTCGGCAAGGGCGTGACGCTCGTCGAACTCGATCGCCGGGAGGAGGAGACGGCGAGCCGCATCGAGGGCACGCACGACGGCTATGTCCGCCGCCTGGGCCTCCAGCACCGCCGCAAGCTGGCGCTTGCCGCCGACGGGCGCGAACTGGGTGGCGAGGACGTGCTGCTGCCCGCCGGATCGCGCAAGTCGAACGGCCTCGTCACCTTCGCGCTGCGCTTCCACCTCGCGCCCGGCGTCGAGCCGACCGCCACCGCCGATGGCCTCGGCGCCTTGCTGCGCGTCGATGGCGGCCCGCTCTGGCAATTCCGCTGCCGCGGCGGCGCGCTCTCCATCGAGGAAAGCATCTGGATCGACGGCGATGGCCGCCCCGCCTCCACCAGCCAGCTCGTCGTCACCGGCGAGACGCCGGCCGGCGGCACCAGCATCTCCTGGGCGCTGAAGCGCGCGAGCTGACACTCCGATCGTCATTGCGACGAGCGCAGCGACGCGGCAATCCATCGGCGCCGCGCCAGCAGATCGAGATTGCTTCGCTGCGCTCGCAATGACGAAGTGTTGCCGCTAGAGGCGCGTCCAAAGGCTTCGAGGAACACATCATGTCGAACGTGAAAATCACCCGTGCGCTGTTGTCGGTATCCGACAAGGCCGGACTCGTCGAGCTGGGCCAGGCGCTCGCCCGCCACGGCGTCGAGCTGCTGTCCACCGGCGGCACCGCCAAGGCGCTGCGCGATGCGGGGCTGAGCGTGAAGGACGTGTCCGAGCATACCGGCTTCCCGGAGATGATGGACGGCCGCGTCAAGACGCTGCACCCGATGGTCCATGGCGGCCTGCTGGCGGTGCGCGACGATGCGGCGCACGCGCAGGCGATGGTCGAGCACAATATCGCCCCGATCGATCTGGTGGTGGTGAACCTCTATCCCTTCGCCCAGACGGTCGCGAAGGGGGCCGCGCGCGACGAGATCATCGAGAATATCGACATCGGTGGCCCCTCGATGGTGCGCTCTGCTGCCAAGAACCATCATTACGTGGCGATCGCGACCGATCCGGCCGATTACGCCACGATCATCGCGGAGCTGGACGCCAACGGGGGCGCCACCACGCTAGATCTGCGCCGCAGGCTCGCCGCCAAGGCGTTCGCTGCGACGGCCGCTTATGACGCGATGATCTCTTCATGGTTCGCGTTCGCCGATCAGGGCGAGGGCTTTCCGGCGTCGCTGTCGGTACCGATCAAGAAGGGCACGGAGCTGCGCTACGGCGAGAACCCGCACCAGAAGGCCGCGCTCTACCTGCCGCTCGGACCCTCGGCGCGCGGCATCGCGCAGGCCGAGCAGGTGCAGGGCAAGGAACTCAGCTACAACAATTACAACGACGCCGACGCCGCGCTGGAACTGGTCAGTGAGTTCCGCGACGGCCCGCCGACCGTGGTGATCGTCAAGCACGCCAACCCCTGCGGCGTCGCCACCGGCGCCACGCTGGTGGAGGCTTATGAGGCCGCGCTCGCCTGCGACAGCGTGTCGGCCTTCGGTGGCATCATCGCGGTCAACCGCCCGCTCGACGGGCCGACGGCCGAGGCGATCTCCGGTATCTTCACCGAGGTGGTCGCCGCGCCGTCGGCCGACGATGCCGCCAAGGCGGTGTTCGCCAAGAAGAAGAATCTCCGCCTGCTGCTCACCGGCGACCTGCCCGATCCGGCGCGCCCCGGCCTGACGATGAAGACGATCGCGGGCGGCATGCTCGTCCAGTCGCGCGACAATGGCCGCATCGGCCGCGACGACCTCAAGGTGGTGACCAAGCGCGAGCCGACGCCCCAGGAACTGGAAGATTGCCTCTTCGCCTGGACGGTGGCCAAGCACGTCAAGTCCAACGCTATCGTCTATGCCAAGGGCGGTTCCACCGCCGGCGTCGGCGCGGGCCAGATGAACCGCCTCGAATCCGCGCGCATCGCCGCGTGGAAGGCCAAGGACGCCGCCGAGAAGGCAGGCTGGGCGGAGCCGCGCACGATCGGCTCGGCGGTCGCCTCGGACGCCTTCTTCCCCTTCGCCGACGGCCTGCTGGCGGCGGTGGAGGCGGGCGCCACGGCGGTGATCCAGCCGGGTGGATCGATCCGCGACGAAGAGGTGATCGCGGCTGCCGACGAGGCCGGGCTGGCGATGGTGTTCACCGGGATGCGGCACTTCCGGCACTAACCTCGTTCCCCCTCCCTGAAAGGGAGGGGGTGGGTCTTGGCGCGCGATACGGCTGGGTCGTGCGACTTGGCGTCTGTATCGCCAGGCCTCCACCCACCCCTCGATCCCCTCCCTTCCAGGGAGGGGAAGAGTCAGGCCGCCGCCGGTGCTTCCTCGCCCGGTTTCAGGCTGAACAACATCCGGTCCTCCGGGCCGAAGCCGCGATACCAAATCACCGCGCCATAAGCGGCGAGGATCGCGGCGACGCCGATCGCGAGTTCCACCCACTCCGGCGTCCAGGTGAAGGCCACGCCCACCACCGTTCCCGCCGCCACCGCAGGCAGGAGCGCCCATCGCCAGCCCGACACGCGATGGCCGAGCAGCTTCGCCAGCAGGTTGGACTTGGCGATCGATGCCACCCCCAGCATCACCATCAGCGCGATGGCAGGCCCGGCGGCAGCGATGGCGTCGTCTTTCAGATCGGGGCGCGGCGCCAGCCAACCCCAATCGACCAGCGGCGGCAGCGCGTGGCGGAACAGGTGGACGAGGATCACCGACAGGATCGTCTGTCCGACGATCATCGCCACCGAGATGGCGAGATTCCGCTTCGCCGCGATGTAGATCAGCGCCGCCTCGCTCACCACGGCGGTCGCCGCGATGGCTTCCGCCGCCAGCAGCACCGCGAGCGCGCCGGTGCCGCCGACGAACTTCGGCCCGACCAGCCCCATCACCGCCTCGCCCGGTATGCCCAGCGCCAGCGCGATGCCGACCTGCGCGGCGATGATCCAGAAGCCGACCTGCCGCACCTGCTTGGCCACCGCCGCCTTGTTGTCCTCGGCGAGGTTCTGGGTGATCACCGGGCCGAGGATCGGATCGAAGCTGGTCTTGAGCTTCTGCGGCAGGCTCGCGACCTGCTGCGCGACATAATAGATGCCGACGATCGCCGGCGAGAAGAACAGGCCGAGCAGCGCGATGTCGAGCCGCCGCGAGCCCCATTCGATCGCGTCGGCCCCCGCCAGCGGCAGGTTCTTCTTCATCATCTTCAGGATCTGCGACGGCTCGGGCGCCCAACCGCGCGGCGGGCCATATTCGCGCATCAGCGGCCAGATCGAGGCGGCGAGCGCGGCGATGGCCGAGATGGCATAGGACAGGATCAGGCCGTCGCGCAGCGAATAGAAAGCGAAACCGAAGGCGGCGATGCTGATCGCCCACGGCTCGATCAGCGAGCGCGCGGTGACGGTCGCGCCGATATTGCCGCGATAGGCGAGGCCGGCGAGCGCGATGTCCGATCCCGTCCAGGCGAAGACGGTCAAGGGCAGCAGCCAGTCGAACCCGTTCACCTCGGAATTGGGGAAGAGCAGCACCGGCCACATCATCAGCACGCCCGACGCGACGATCGAGACGATGAAGCCGACGAGGATGCCGTCCCAGATCACATGGACGTGCGGCCGCTTGGTGGTGGAAAGCTGCTGCGCGAGGCCGCGCTTGAGGCCCAGAGTGGCGAGCTGCGCGGCGAACTCGACGATGATCGTGGCATAGGCGAACCGCCCCAGCACCGCCGCGCCATACCAGCGCCCGGCAATGAACAGGAACGGCAGCCGCGCGGCCAGCCGGAGCAGGAAGCCGAGGAAGTTGGTCCGGCCTCCCTTGGCGAGCGCGGCGATGTCTCCGGGGCCGTCCTTATCCTTGGAATCGCTCAATGCGCCGCGCCCCAGCTCGGGCCGGTGCCGATCTCGATGCCGAGCGGCACCGAAAGGTGGACGATCGGCTCGGCGGCGTGGGCCATCACGCGTTCGATCACGGGCTTCGCGGCCTCGACATCGCCCTCGGGCAGCTCGAACACCAGTTCGTCGTGGACCTGCAGGAGCATCTTCACGTTCGGCAACCCGGCCTCGGCGAGCGCCGGCCCCATGCGGACCATCGCGCGCTTGATGATGTCGGCGCTGGTGCCCTGGATCGGGGCGTTGATCGCGGCGCGCTCGGCGCCCTGGCGGCTATGCTGGATCGAGTTGGTGATCTGCGGGAACCACGTCTTGCGGCCGAACAGCGTCTCGGTGAAGCCCTTGGCTCTCGCGTGTTCGGTCGTCTCGTTGATATAGGCGCTGATGCCGGGGAAGCGCTCGAAATAGCGGGCGATCATCGCCTGCGCCTCGTCCGCGCTGATCTCCAGCCGGCCGGCGAGGCCCCAGCGCGAGATGCCGTAGAGGATCGCGAAGTTGATCGTCTTGGCGCGGCCTCTGGTATCCCGGTTGACCTCGCCGAACAGCTCCATCGCGGTGCGGGCGTGGACGTCCTCCCCGGCCGCGAACGCCTCCTTGAGCGCCGGCACGTCCGCCATGTGGGCGGCGAGGCGCAGCTCGATCTGGCTGTAGTCGGCGGCGAGGATGACGTGGCCCGGCTCGGCGACGAAGGCGTCGCGGATCTGGCGGCCGGTCTCGGTGCGGATCGGGATGTTCTGGAGATTGGGATCGGTCGAGGAGAGGCGCCCGGTCTGCGCGCCGGTCAGCGAGTAGCTGGTATGGACGCGGCCCGTCACCGGGTTGATCTGCGCCTGCAGCGCCTCGGTATAGGTGGATTTCAGCTTGGCGACCTGCCGCCAATCGAGCACCAGCCGGCAGATGGCATTGCCCTCGGCCGCCAGCTTCTCCAGCACCGTCACGTCGGTGGAGTAGGCGCCGGACTTACCCTTCTTGCCGCCCTTGAGGCCCTTTTCGTCGAACAGCACGACGCCCAGCTGCTGCGGCGATCCGATGGTGAAGGGATGGCCGGCCTCGGCGTAGATCTCCTCCTCCAGCCGCGCCATCTCCTGCGTGAACTGGCTGGAAAGCTGCGCGAGCTTGTGGCGATCGACCTTGATGCCGGCGCGCTCCATCCCCGCCACCACCGGGATCAGCGGGCGATCGACCCGCTCGTAGACGCGCGTCGCCGCTTCGTGCGCGAGGCGGGGCTTGAGGCGGGTCCACAGGCGGAAGGTGACGTCGGCATCTTCTGCGGCATAAGCGGTGGCGCGATCGAGCGTCACATGGGCGAAGCTGATCTGCTTCTTGCCGGTGCCGGTCACATCCTTGAAGCTGGTGCAGGTGTGGGCGAGGTGGGTGGACGCCGCGACGTCCATGCCGTGCCCGCCCAGCATCTTGCCGCTGTCGAGATCGAAGGAGATCACCATCGTGTCGTCGTATGGCGCGATGACGAGGCCATGCCGGGCCAGCACGTTGATGTCATATTTGATGTTGTGCCCGATCTTGAGCACCGCCGGATCGCTCAGCACCGGCAGCAATTTGTCCACCACGACGCTCAAGGGTAGCTGCGGCGGCTTCTCCCCGAACATGTCGTCGCTGGAGACGTGGCCGACCGGCACGTATGCGGCGCGGCCCGGTGCCGTCGCGAGGCTGATGCCGACGAGGCCGGAGGCGACGCTGTCGAGCGCATCGGTCTCGGTGTCGATGGCCAGCAGGCCGCCGGCATAGGCCTCGGCGATGATCGCATCGAGCGCGGCCTCGTCGGTGATCGTCGTATAGGCGGTGCAGTCGATCGGCGGCAGCTCGGGCAGCGCCGGCATCCCCGTGCGCGCCTCCACCTCGGCCGCCGGAGCGGTCGCATCGGTCACAGGGGTCGCGTGGAGATCGACACGCGGCATCGGCCGCTCGCCGGTCAGCCGCGAGAGCAGGGTCTTGAAGCCCTGATCCTCGAGGAACTCGCGCAGCGGCTCCGGCGGGATGCCGTCCAGCTTCAGCGAATCGAGATCCTGCCGCAGCGGCATGTCGCAATGGAGCGCCACCAGCTTGCGCGAAAGCCGCGCCATCTCGACATTGTTTTCGAGATTCTCGCGCATCTTGGAGGGCTTCATCGACGGGATCGCCGCCAGTACGCCTTCCAGATCGCCATGCTCGTTGATCAGCTTGGAGGCGGTCTTGGGGCCGATGCCCGGCACGCCCGGCACGTTGTCGACGCTGTCGCCCATCAGCGCCAGCACGTCGCCCAGCCGCTCCGGCCCGACGCCGAACTTGTCGATCACGTACTGCGAGGAGCGCCGCTCGTTCTTCATCGTGTCGAGCATGTCGACCTGGCCGGGGATGATCAGCTGCGCCAGATCCTTGTCGGAACTGACGATGGTGACGTTCCACCCCGCCTCCACCGCGCGGCAGGTGTAGGTGGCGATGATGTCGTCCGCCTCGAACCCCTCTTCTTCGATGCAGGGCAGCGAGAAGGCCTTGGTCGCGGTGCGGATCAGCGGGAATTGCGGGACCAGATCCTCCGGCGGCGGGGGCCGGTGCGCCTTGTACTGATCGTACATGTCGTTGCGGAAGGTGTGGCTGCCTTTGTCCAGCACGACCGCCAGGTGGCTCGGCCCGTCGGCCTTGTGGAGCGCGTCGGCCAGCTTCCACAGCATCGCGGTGTAGCCGTAGACCGCGCCGACATTCAGCCCATGGCGGTTGGTGAGCGGCGGCAGCTGGTGATAGGCGCGGAAGATGTAGCCCGAGCCGTCGACGAGATAGAGATGATTGGACGCCATGACCGCTCCCGCTTAGCAAGCGCCGGAGACGATGGCGACAGGGCTTGCACTTGATGGGCAAGCTGTGGCGAAACTGTCATTGCGGGGAAATGAAGGGAGTGTTTCGATGCGCATCATGACCGGCCTTGCCGCCCTCCTCCTCGCCAGTGCCGCGATGGCCCAGACCACGGCGGATACGCCGCCGCTCACCAGGACCGCGACGCTGAAGGACGGCAAGGGCGCCGACATCGGAACGGTGACGATCACCGACGCACCCAAGGGCGTGCTGGTGCGCGTCGAGGCGAGCGGGCTGACGCCGGGCTGGCACGGCATCCATTTCCACGAGAAGGGCGATTGCTCGGACGCCGCGTTCAAGATGTCGGGCGGCCATGTCCACACCATGACGCCGGTGGTGCACGGCCTGCTCAACCCCAAGGCCAACGACCAGGGCGACCTGCCCAACATCTATGCCGGTGCCGACGGCAAGGCGATGGCCGACCTGTATTCGCCCTACGCCGCGCTCAAGGCCGTGAAAGGCCGCGCGAACCTGCTCGATGCGGATGGTTCGGCGGTGGTGATCCACGCCTCACCCGACGATTATTCCACCCAGCCGATCGGTGGAGCGGGCGCCCGCGTCGCCTGCGCGGTGGTGAAGTAAGGGCCTGGCGCGCATGGTTCGATCGATCGCGTTGCTGGGCGCCGCCCTGCTTTCCGCGCAGCCGGTGTCTGCCGGCCTGTTCGGCAAGCAGGCGGTGAGCGTGGCCGACATCCACGGCTCGCCCCGCCCGATGACGGTGACGGCGCCCAACGGACGGACGCGGGCGATCGCGCGCTTCTCCGATTTCACCGGCAGCGATTCGGAAGACGGGCACCTTTCGGTGTTCATCGGCGGCGACGATCATGATTTCTCCGGCGGCCCCAATGGCGAACTGCTATGGGCGCCCGATTCGACCGCGATCGCCGTCACTTCCGACAATGGCGCGATCGATGGCCAGTACGAGACCTCGATCATGGTCAAGCCGGAGAAGGGCCGCCACTGGCGCGAGACCGACATCACCGATCGCGTCGCAAAACTGTTCAAGCCGCACATGGATTGCGAGGAGGACGAGGAGCCGAACATCGGCGCGATCGGCTTCACCAGCGGCCAGCGGCTGATCGTCGCGGCCCAGGTGCCGCGCCGGTCGAGCTGCGTCGATCGCGGCAGCTTCGCGGCGTATATCGTCGATGTCGACAGCGGCGACGTGCTGATGGAGCTCAGCCAGAAGCAGGTCGAGGCGCGCTACCGCCGGATGCTGGGTACGGTGCTGACCGCCGGGCCGGTGCAGCACCGCCGGCACCGGCGCTGACCCATCCTCCCTACGCGTAGCGTGGGGAGGATCTTTAGGGGACGAGGATCGTGTCCCGCGCCTCGGTCATCGTCTCGGGATAATCCAGCGTGTAGTGCAGACCCCGGCTCTCCTTGCGGGCGAGCGCGCAGCGGATGATCAGGTCGGCGACTTCCACCAGGTTGCGCAGCTCGATCAGATCGGGCGTGACGCGGAAATTGCCGTAATAATCCTCAACCTCGCGGCGGAGCAGCTTGATGCGATGCTGCGCACGCTCCAGCCGCTTGGTGGTGCGCACGATGCCGACATAGTCCCACATGAAGCGGCGGATCTCGCGCCAATTGTGCTGGACGATGACCTCCTCATCCGAATCGGTGACGCGGCTTTCGTCCCACGGCCGGATCGGGGGCGGGGAGGGCATCTCGTCGAAATGGCGGGTGATGTGCCCCGCCGCCGCCTCGCCGAACACGAAGCATTCGAGCAGCGAATTGGACGCCAGACGGTTGGCGCCGTGCAGGCCCGACTGGGTGCACTCGCCCGCCGCGTAGAGGCCGGGCAGGTCGGTCCGCCCCTTCAGGTCCACGATGATGCCGCCGCAGGTATAATGCTGCGCGGGAACGACCGGGATCGGCTGGGTGGTGATGTCGATGCCTAGCGTCAGCAGCTTCGCGTAGATGGTCGGGAAGTGGTGCTTCACGAACTCGGGCGGCTGGTGGCTGATGTCGAGGTGGACGTAATCGAGGCCGAGCCGCTTGATCTCATGGTCGATCGCGCGCGCCACGATGTCGCGCGGCGCCAGTTCCTCGCGGGGATCGAAATCGGGCATGAAGCGGTGGCCCGCACCCGGCACGCCCGGCGGCAACTTGAGATGTCCGCCCTCGCCGCGCATCGCCTCGGTGATCAGGAAATTCTTGACCTCGAGGTTCCACAGGCACGTCGGGTGGAACTGCATCATCTCCATGTTGGAGACGCGCGCGCCCGCACGCCACGCCATGGCGATGCCGTCGCCGGTCGCGCCGCGCGGGGCGGTGGAATAGAGATAGGTGCGGCCCGCGCCGCCGGTCGCCAGGATCGTCGCCTTGCCGGTGTAGAGTTCGACCTCACCGGTGCGCCGGTTGAGCGCGTAGACGCCCCAGACATGGCCGTCGCCCAGATAGCGCTCGCCATGGCGCGATGTGGCGAGGTCGATCGCCGCCATGTCGGGGATCAGCGTGATGTTGGGATGCGCGACCGCCGCCGTCTCCAGCGCGACCTGTACGGCATGGCCGGTCGCATCGTCGACATGGGCGACCCGGCGATGGCTGTGCCCGCCTTCGCGGGTGAGGTGGAGCGCATTGCCCTCCTGGTTGAATGGCACGCCGAGATCGACGAGCCGCTGGATCGCCTTGGGCGCACCTTCGATCACCAGCTCGACGGTGGCGCGGTTGTTGAGGCCCGCGCCCGCGACCATCGTGTCCTCGATATGGTTCTCGAAGCTGTCGCCCTCGTCGAGCACGGCGGCGATGCCGCCCTGCGCCCAGTTGGTCGATCCTTCGGAAAGCCCGCCCTTGGCGAGCACCGCCACCTTGAAGCGCTCGGCCAGCGACAGCGCGGCGGTCAGCCCCGCCGCGCCCGATCCGACGATGACGACGTCGAACGGCCGCGTCGCCATCTCAGGCGGCCGCCTTGTCCGAGGTGAGGCTGAGGAACACGTCCTCCAGATCGGCCTCGCGGGTGGAGACGTCGACGACGCTGTAGCCGGCCGTGTTGAGCGCGGTCAGCACCTCGCCGGCATTCACCTTGTCCTTGTGGTAGGTGATGGCGATCACGCGATCCCCCTTCAACTCGGCCTTCTCGAAGATCGGCGAGTCGGGTGCGGTCGCGATGTCGCGATCCAGCGTCACCTCGACCACCTTCTCCTGCGCCTTGGACAGCAGCTCGGAGGTCGGCTCGTTGGCGATCAGGCGGCCGTGATTGATGATCGCGATGCGATCGCACAGCTCCTGCGCTTCCTCGAGATAGTGCGTGGTCAGCACCACCGTGACGCCGCGCTCGTTCAGTTCGCGCACATAGGCCCAGAGCTGCTGGCGAAGCTCGATATCGACGCCGGCGGTCGGCTCGTCGAGTACCAGCACCGGCGGCGTGTGGACCATCGCCTTCGCCACCAGCAACCGCCGCTTCATGCCGCCCGACAGCGTACGGGAGTAAGCGTTGGCCTTGTCTTCCAGATGGACCGCGCGAAGCAGCTCCATCGTCTTCCGTTCGGCCTTGGGGATGCCGTAGAGGCCCGCCTGGATCTCCAGCGCCTCGGACGGGGTGAAGAAGGGATCGAACAGGATTTCCTGCGGCACGATGCCGATCGCGCGCTTGGCGTTGCGCGGATGCTCGTCGATGTCGAAGCCCCAGATCGACGCGTTGCCGCCCGTCTTGTTGACCAGCCCCGCGAGGATGTTGATCAGCGTCGACTTGCCCGCGCCGTTCGGCCCCAGCAGGCCGAAGATCTGGCCCCTCGGCACGTCGAAGCTGACGCCATGCAGCGCGGTCTTGCCGCCGGCATAGGTCTTCTGGAGGTTCTGGATGGAGATAGCGGCGTCGGTCATGTCCGCGCAGATAGTCGGTACGGGGCCGTGCCGCTAGGCCGGACGGTGGAAATCCTCCCCCGCGAGGGGGAGGATCGGGTCATGGCCGGCGCTCCGCCGCCGTCTTTTCGCGCAAGGCCCGGAATTCGGACCCCGCATTCCATGTCGGCCACTCGCGCGACCAGGCGAGGCGCTTGCCGAGATCGTAGAACAGGTTCACGTCCGCCGCCGCGCCGGTGAGATCCCAGTCCGCCGACCAGGTGTCGCAGGTCTGGTGGTAGCAATGCGCGGTGTAATCGGTGACCCACTGGTCTCCCGCCGCTCGGCCGCCCTTCACCAGATCCGCACCGCCGCCCGCGCCCATCAGCAAAAGGGTCGGCACGCCGCGCTTGGCGAGCGAGAAGTGATCGGCGCGGTAGAACAGGCCGCGCTCGGGCTTGCTGTCCGGCGTGATCGTGCGCCCCTGAGTCGCGGCGACGGTGGCGAGATCCTTCTCCAGGCTGTCCTGGCCCGCACCGATCAGCACCACGTCCTTGGCGGCGCCGGCGGTCTGGAGGATGTCGATGGTCATCACGCCGACCGTCTTGGCCACCGGGAAGACCGGGTTCTGCGCATAATATTCGGAACCGAGCAGCCCGCGCTCCTCCGCCGTCCAGAAACCGAACGCGATCGTACGTTGCGGAGCCGGCCCGGCCTTGAACGCCTTGGCGAGCGCGAGCAGGCCGGCGACGCCGAGGCCGTCGTCGTTGGCGCCCGGCCGGATGGTCCGGCCCTGCGCATCGGGGGAGCCGACTCCATAGGCATCCCAGTGAGCGCCGAACATCACGGTCTCGTCCGGGTGGGTCTTGCCGGCGATCTTGGCGAGGACGTTGTGGCTCTCGATCCGATCGGACTTCACCGGCATGTCGACGGTGAGCGACGCGCCCTTCAACTCGACGGGGTGGAAATCCGCCTGCCGCGCCTGCTTCTTCAGTGTCTCCAGATCGAGTCCGGCCGCCTTGAACAGCTTCTCCGCGAAGGGCCGCGCGATCCAGCTCTGGAGCGCGACCGGCTGGGGCTGGCCTGCCGCCACCGGCAGCGCATAGGTGCCGCCCACCGTATTGCCCGCGACGTTCCAGCCGTAACCCGCCGGCCCGTCCTCATGGACGATCAACGCCGCGATCGCGCCGCGCCGGGCCGCTTCCTCATATTTGTAGGTCCAGCGGCCATAATAGGTCATCGCCTTGCCGCCGAACTTCCCGAACGCGGCGTCGCCGGGCTGGGCCTCGAAATCGGGATCGTTGACGAGGAAGACGGCGACCTTGCCGTGCAGGTCGACGCCCTTGAAGTCGTCCCAGCCGCGTTCCGGCGCCGAGACGCCGTAGCCGACGAACACCAAAGGCGCGCCGGCGATCTCCACCCGGTCGGTCGCCCGCGTGGTGCCCGGCGCGATGTCGGTGCCGACCACCGGCACCAGATCGCTGCCGCCGACGCTCACGGCGAGCTTGGTCGGGGCACCGGCGACGTCATGGATCATCGGGACCAGTTGCGTCCACTGCCCGCCTGGACCCGCCGGCTGCAGGCCGAGCGCCTTCAGTCGGCCGACCAGATAATCGATCGTCTTGGTCTCGCCCGGCGTGCCCGGCGCGCGCCCCTGATAGGCGTCCGAAGCGATTTCCTTGACCGTCGCGGAAAGCTCGGCCGGGGTAACCGGCGCGGGCGCCGCCGCGACGAAGAGGGGGAGGGCGGCAGCGGCAAGAAGAAAGGCCCTCACCTCACATCGCCCCGTAGGAGGCCATGATGTCGCGGCGCAGCGCCGCACCGCTGTCCGGCCGCGCGTAGAACATGTGGCCGCCCGGATACATGTGCAGCTGCACGCGGTTCGGAACACCATAGGTCGGCATTTGCGCGATGATCAGCTTCGATCCGAAATAGGGGCAGGAGAGATCGTCCCAACCATGGACGATGTTCACCGCCATCTTGGGATCGATCGCGATCGCCTTGCGCAGATCGGTGACCGGGCTGTCGCTGTCGTCGCGATCCCACTTGCGGTTCACGTCGAACGACAGCGCGTAGAAGCGGCCGTCGACCTTCCAGCCGACCTGATTGGTCACGAAATCGACCATCGCCGAGGTGGTCGGCGCGATCAACGTGGTGAGCAGCGGGTCCTCATACTTGGCGTCCGCGCTGGCCGGGAAGGGATCGTAGGCGGTGAAGTTCGAATCGTAGACCGATCCGATCATCCCCTGCGACCGCCGGATCTCGCGCAGATAGGTGCCGATGTCGACGCGGCCGTCCATGCGGCGGACCAGCGTCGGGTCGAGACCGGTCAGTTCGGCGACCTTGGCGGAGAGGCGATCGGTCGCTTCCTTGTCGCGGGTGCCGGCGAGGAAATCCTGCACGAACTGGGTGCGGTCATATTGCTCGACCGGCGCCATCGTCTCCGCGTTCAGGGTCTTGCCCTGCCGCTCGAAATTGCCGGCGGCCATCGCCGTCAGGTTGATCATCCACGGCAGCGGGGAGAGCGCGTCGTCCTCGCCGATCGCCGGCGGATCGAGATAGGGCGACACCATCGTCATGCCCGAAATGCCGACGCCGAGCTGGGTCTGGAGGTAATAGGCCAGGCGCGGCACGCGATAGCCGCCATAGCTTTCGCCGACGAGATATTTGCGGCTGGTCAGCCGGTCGTTCTGGAGCAGCCAGTCGTAGACGACGCGGCTGAGGTAGTGGATGTCCTCGTCCGACTTGAAGAAGAGCTTCTTGGTCTGATCGTCGTCCACCCGGCTGCGCGAGAAACCGGTGCCGATCGGATCGATGAAGACGAGGTCGGTGAAATCGAGCCAGCTGTTGGGGTTGTCGCGCAGCACGGCGGGATCGGACGGCGCATCGCCCTGCGCGCCGAACGCCACCTTCTTCGGCCCGATCGCGCCGAGATTGAGGTAGACCGAGGCCGCACCGGGGCCGCCGTTGAAGGCGAAGGTGACGGGGCGCGAGGCCCCACGGCCCGGAACGGTATAGGCGGTGTAGACCACCTCGCCCGTCACCTTGCCCTTGTCATCCTTGATCTGGATCGCGCCGACGGTGGCAACGTAATCGACCCGCTTGCCGCCGATGATCGCGGTCTGCTTGACCGATTTGGGCGCAGGGAAGAGCGGCAGGTCACTGTCCGGCTTGGCGGCATCCTTGGTCGCTTCCTTCGCATCGCCCCCCTTCTCCTTGTCGGCGGCGTGCGCCGGCGCTCCGAGCGCCACGAGCAGGGACAGGCAGGAGACGAGCGAAAGGATACGCATGGACGAGAAACCCCTTGGCAGACCGGCGCGTTGAGCGCCTTGCGAAGGGGGTGTCTTAGACCATGCACACAGCGACACCGCAAGACGAAGCGACGGCGTTTTCGTCACTTTCACGTCGTCGCCGTTCCGGCTTGTCACCCATGCGTGAGAAGGTTTACCAATAGGGCAAGCGCGACAACAGCGCCCGACCCACAGGGAGGTTGCATTGCAGAGGATCTGGAAGACGGCTGCGGCCGCCATGCTCGCTTCATGCGCGGTGATCGCGCCGGCCGAGGCCCGCGATTTCGATCGCGTCGTCGCCTTTGGCGATTCCTACGCCGATATCGGTAACGTCGCGGCGCTCGCGCCCGGCCTGTTCAACTTCACGGTGTATCCGACCGGGCGCTTCTCCGGCGGCACCAACTTCGTCGATACGCTCGCCAACTATTACAACGTGCCGGAGGCGAACTTCGCGTTCGGCGGTGCGCAGGCGGGATCGGCGAACATCGCCTCGCCGCTGCTGCCGGGCTTCGCGCAGGAAGTGCAGCTGTTCGAGACGACGGCGCCGGGCACCTTCGCCTCCAACGATCTGCTCGCCATGTCGGTGGGCGGCAACGACGCGCGCGCCTATCGCATCGGCGGCGGTACGCTGGCGGGCGTCGACGCCGCGACCACCCAGACCGCGACCGACGCGATCAGCGGCGTGCGCCAGCTGGTCGGCAAGGGCGCCAAGCATATCGTGTGGATCGCGGGTGACGCGGGCCAGCTTCCCGAGGCCGTGGGCCAACCGAGTGCTGCGATCGGCACCGCGTTCAGCAACGCCTACAATGCCAAGATGCAGGCGCTGCTCGCACCGATCGCCAATAACGGCGTACAGATCGCCTATGTCGACATCACCACGATCGGCAATGTCGTGCGCGCCGACCCGACGCGGTTCGGCTTCACCAACGTGACTTCCGCCTGCCCGCTAACCTGCATCGGCAACAGCGCGCTGCAGAGCCAGTATTTCTTCTATGTCGACGGCATCCACCTGACGTCGGCCGCCTTCGCGCTGGTCGGCCAATATGCCATCAACCAGATCGAGGCGCCCTACAGCTTCCGCGCCAATGGCGACCTGGTGAACCGCGCAGCGCAGGATTTCGGGCGGACGCTCAACGGCCGCGCCGATCTGGCGCGTGGCGGCAAGGGGCCGGACGGCTTCTCCTTCTATCTGCAGGGTCAGGGCAGCCATGACCGTTACGGCATGGACGAAACCTCCGATGGCTATCGCACGACGTCATGGGGCGCGACCGGCGGAGTCGAGTGGAGGCAGGCCGGCCTCGCCGCCGGCGCGCTGTTCAGCTGGTCCAAGTCGCATGCCGACAGCAGCAGCGTCGCCGACGACAGCGCCCATGCCAAGAGCTACCAGGTCGGCGGCTATGCGGCCTACGACACCGGCAGCCTCTTCGCGCAAGTCTATGGCGGCTATGGCTGGCACCATGTCGATATCCGCCGCACCGGCGTCGCCGATCCGCTGACCGCCTCGCCGCACGCCAACAGCATCTCGGCGGGCGCGCGCGCCGGCTGGCTGGTGCCGACCGCCATGGGCCGGATCGGGCCGATCGCCGGCATCGCCTACGCCCATGCCAAGCTCGACAGCTACAACGAGGCAGGCGATCCGGCCGCCGAGCTGAACGTCAGCAGCCAGAAGTTCGATACGGTGATCGCCTCGGCCGGCCTCGAATGGCGGCCCGAACTGGGCGACGCCATCTCGCCCTGGCTGCGCGCCACCGCCGAGAAGAGCGTCCATGGCGACACCCGCGACGTGCTCTACGCGCAGGCGGCCGCGCCCGGCGTGATAAACCGCTTCCAGATCCTGAGCGCGTCGGACCGCGCCTATGGCGACGTCTCCGGCGGCGTCTCGGCGCGGATCGGCAGCCACCTCGCGATCGAGGCGACCGCCCACACCAGCTTCTCGCGGCCGGAGGGCAACGACTACGGTGGCTTCGCCGGCGTGAAGCTCTCGCTTTGAGAGCAAACCGCGGGGCGTGACGGCGCGGGCGATCGCCTACATAGGGTGCGGACAGTCGGAGATGATACGATGACCCTGCACCGCAAGACGATCGCCTCGCCCGTTGGCGAGCTGACTTTGGTCGCCTCGGACGACGGACTGGTCGCCGTGCTGTGGGAGGACGACGCGCCGGACCGGGTGCGGCTCGGCACGCTCACCGACACGCCCGATCATCGGCATCTGGTGCAGGCGGAGCGCGAACTCGGTGATTACTTCGCCCGGCGCCGCACGACCTTCTCCGTGCCGCTCGACATGCGCGGCACCGATTTCCAGCGATCGGTGTGGCAGGCGCTGCTCACCATCCCATTCGGCGAGACGCGCAGCTATGCCGAGATCGCCCGACAGATCGGCCGCCCGACCGCGACGCGCGCGGTGGGCGCCGCCAACGGCCGCAATCCCATCTCGATCATCGCGCCGTGCCATCGGGTGATCGGCAGCAACGGCACGCTCACCGGCTTCGCAGGCGGGCTGAAGGCGAAGGAATATCTGCTCGGGCTGGAGAGCCGCCAGGGACGTCTCGTCGCCTGACGGCGCTCCGCTCGGTCAACGGTAGTAATAGTCTCCACCGATATCCTTGAGGAAGCCGGGGCCGGTCGGCGCCCAATCGAGCGCGTCACGGGTCCGCGCGCTCGATGCCGGAATGTTGGCGCCGGCGAACATCGTGAACCAGCCGAAATGATCGGCCGCGTCCTCGGGTGCCTTCGACACGACCGGCAGGCCGAGCCGATTGCCGATTACGCCCGCGATCTCGCGGAAGGGCACGCCCTCCTCGTCGGCGGCATGATAGCGCCGCTGCGTCACGCCGGTTTCGAGCGCGCGGCGATAGACCCGCGCCGCATCGATGCGATGCACGCCCGGCCAGCGGTTGGCCCCGTCGCCGATATAAGCGGCGGCGCCCTTCTCGCGCGCGATGCCGATGAGGATAGGGACGAAGCCATGATCGCCATCCCCGTGCACCGACGGCGCCAGCCGGACCACCGCCGCGCGCACGCCGCTCTCGGCAAGCGCGTCGATCGCCGCTTCCGATCCGCGCGGATAGCTGGCCGAAACCGGCGGCGCCTTGTCCTCCTCGGTGGCCGGACGGCCGTCGGTGAGCCAGGCGAAGCCGGATGTGGCGATGATCGGCCGGTCGCTGCCCTTCAGCATCGCTCCCATCGCCTCGATCGCGGCGCGATCCTCCGCCGCATTGGCGGCGAAGCGCGAGAAATCGTGGTTGAAGGCGGTGTGGATCACCGCATCGGCCTCGCTCGCCCCCTTCCGCAGCAGATCGAGGTCGCCGATCTCGCCGCGCAGCACCTCGGCACCGTCCGCCGCAAGTGCCGCGGCCTTCTCTTCGGACCGGCTGAGGCCGATCACCCGATGCCCGTGGGCGATCAGATCCCGCACCACCGCCGAACCGACCCAGCCGGTGGCGCCCGTCACGAATACACGCATGATCTTTCTCCTCGATCGTGTTGCGCGGCGAGGTAGGGGCTGGCATCATCCTGTTACAGTAGTGACTTTATCCTGGTATAAGATCTAACAGGCTGACAGCATGGCAACGGAAGCGAACCGGCTCGGCGATTATCTGAGGACGCGGCGGACGAAGCTCGACCCCGCCTCCCTGGGCTTCCCCACGCAGCGGCGTCGCACGCCGGGGCTGCGGCGCGAGGAGGTCGCCCAGCGCGCCAATATCAGCCCGACCTGGTATACCTGGCTGGAGCAGGGCAGGGGCGGCAATGCCTCGGCCGACGTGCTCGATCGCATCGCCCGCGCGCTGATGCTGACCGAGGTGGAGCGCGAACATCTCTTCCTGATCGGGTTGGGGCGACCGCCGGAGGTCCATTATCGCGGCGGCGACGGCTTCACCCCGCGCCTGCAGCGGCTGCTCGACGCGATCCCCTACAGCCCCGCCATCGTCCGCACCGCGACATGGGAGGTCGTGGCATGGAATCGCGCGGCGGCGGCGGTGCTCACCGACTACGAAACGCTGCCGCCGGGGCAGCGCAACATCCTGCGCATGATCTTCCTCAACCCGCGCGTCCGCGAGATCCAGTTCGACTGGGAGAGCGTGGCGCGCGGCGTGGTCGCCGCCTTCCGCGTCGATGCGGCGCGCGCCGGGGCCGATCGCGAGGTGGCGCCGCTGGTCGAGGAATTGTGCGCGCGCAGCCCGGATTTCGCGCGGATGTGGCGCGAGAACGACGTCCAGCTGCACGGTGACGGGGTCAAACGGATGCGCCACCCGGTGCTGGGCACGATCGCGCTCGAATATTCGTCCTTCGCGATCGACGGACGGCCGGATCTGGGCATGGTCGTCTACACGCCCGCCACCGATGCCGATCGCGATGCGATCCGCTCCCTGGTGGAACCCGAAGGCAAAATGTAGGAAGATCGCTGGAGCGGGCGAAGGGATTCGAACCCTCGACCCCAACCTTGGCAAAGTTGGCAAGGCTCTTTCCCATACTATCCGTGCCTACGCTAGGCTTCGCTAGAAAGTCCCTGATTTCCGTGGCTTTCTGCGCCATTTTACGCTAGAACCCGCCAAAGGACACCCGGCCATTTCCGGTCGTGGTGGACATCATGTGGACACCATATAGGGTCCGAGCGAGGCAGACTATGGGCAAGGCGTCGACCACCATCTTGACCAAGACGGTCATCGATGAAGCTCAGCCGCGCGACGATCGCTACGACATTTGGGATGGCCGCTTGGCGGGCTTCGGGCTGCGTGTGGAGAAGAGTGGCCGCAAGACCTTTATCATTCGATACCGGGCTGAAGGCGGTGGGCGGAACGCGCCGCGCCGGTTCATGACGGTTGGGCGCTTCGGCACCCTGACCGTCGATGACGCCCGGAAGAAGGCTCGCCAGCTCCTAGCGGCTGCAACGGTCGGCGACGATCCTGCCGGCGATCGCCAGACGAAGCGGCGCGAGATGCGAATGGATGCGCTGATCGAGCTGTACGAAGAGGAAGGCTGTTTCATACAGCGCGGGAAGCGACAGGGGATGCCGATGAAGCCCCTGACGAAGCAATACACGGTTGCACGCCTCAAGCATCACGTCGTCCCGCTGCTCGGTCATAAGCGCGTTAGCGAGGTAGGCACCGGCGAGATCGAACGGTTCTTCCGTGACGTATCGGCGGGCAAGACGGCATGCGACGAGAAGATTGGACCACGGAAGCGCATTGTCGTTCGCGGCGGAGACGGTGCGGCCCGCAAGGTGTTCCGCGACCTATCGGCGGTGTTCAGCTTCGCTTGCCGGAGGGAAATTGTGGAATCGAACCCTTGCGAGAAAGCGGTCGTCCAGAAAACGGATAACCGCCGGGATCGCTTCCTTACTCTTGCGGAGGTCACCCAACTCGGGAGGGCGTGTGACGATCTGGAAGCGGAGGGCGTCAACGCGAAGGCGCTGAATATCACCCGCCTTTGGGCGCTTACCGGATGTCGCCGGGATGAGATTGCTGCCCTTAAGTGGACCGAGGTCGATCTCGAACGCGGCCTTCTGATCCTCGACGACACCAAAACCGGAAAATCGCTTCGGCCGCTGGCGCTGGCGGCGGTCGCTCTGCTGCGCGGGCTCGAGCGCTCCAAATCGAGTGACTATGTGTTCCCATCGGACCGGACCGAAGATGCCCACTTCCAGGGCACCAAGAAAGTCTGGCCGGATATCATCAAGAAAGCGAAGCTGCCTGGCGTCACGCCCCACACGCTCCGTCACACGATGGGCGCGACCGCGACATCGACCGGCGAGGCGCTGGCTCTTACCGGGGCGATCCTCGGCCACGCGAACATGCGCTCGACAATGATCTACGCGCACGTCGAGAACGATCCTGCCCGCAAGGCCGCCAACCGCGTGGCGAGAAAGATTGCCGCCGCCCTGGCTGGGACGGACTCCAAGGCGAAAGTAGCGAAAGGGAAGGTGGCTAACAACAACGTCGCCGTCAAAGCGAACTCGGCCAGCACTTAATAGGGTGCTCGGTCGGCGATCGGCCTGTCTTCGCCGCACCAATTTATTGCGGTGGTCGCGCACGTCGTAGTGCGATGGCCCGCCGATCCCCTGTCTTTCTACGCTACGGCACTCCGCCGCGAATCGCTTGTTGAAGCGCGGCTCCGATCGCCTTCTTTAGGTGCCCTCGGTCGCGGTCGATGTTCGGCCGCCCGATGCGAGGGCGCCTATCGTGTCAGTCGAACCCATCCGTTCCGAAGCTGTCCAGCGCGGTGCTCGGATGCTCCGCACGGCGCTCGGTCCGGCGATCATCGCCTTCCTCAGTGAAGCCTCGATCGTTGAAGTCATGCTCAATCCCGACGGCCGCTTGTGGGTCGATCGGCTTGGCGAAGGTCTTGTCGATACCGGAAAGACGATGTCGGCCGCCGATGGCGAACGCATCATTCGGTTAGTCGCCCACCATGTTGGTGCCGAAGTTCATGCTCGCGCGCCGCGTATCTCCGCCGAACTGCCCGAAACCGGCGAGCGATTCGAGGGCCTGCTTCCCCCCGTGGTCACTGGCCCGGCCTTCGCAATCCGAAAGCCCGCCGTCGCGATCTTCACCCTCGATGATTACGTCGATCGGGGAATCATGTCCCGGATGCAGGCGGCAGCACTTCGCCGTGGCGTCGCGGACAGGGCCAACATTCTCGTCGCCGGAGGCACCTCGACCGGCAAGACGACGCTCACCAACGCGCTGCTGGCCGAGGTCGCGAAGACGTCGGATCGCGTGGTTCTGATCGAGGACACGCGCGAGCTGCAATGCGCAACTTCCAACCTCGTCGCACTCCGCACCAAGGACGGTGTCGCAACGCTTTCCGATCTCGTCCGCTCGTCGCTCCGCCTCCGGCCCGATCGCATACGGAAATCCGCATTTGAGGCTTTGATGAGCGCCTCGGCAATCGGCACGATCTCGCGTTCGGGCAGGGGAACCGGATCGGGCGCCAGACCGGCGCGCAGTCCTTCGCACTGCGAGACGTTGAACACCGTAAAGCGTTTGAGGAAGGGAACGGCGCGGGCTTCCTCGTCGGCCCGCTGGGCGCGCTCGGCTTCGCCCTTGGGAACGAAGCGATCGGCATAGACAACGGTGGTTCCCTTCTCACCCTTGCGGACGCATCCGCCTGCGTCCTGCGCTTGGCGGAAGGTAAGCCAGCATTGAGAGGGGAAGGCGTTGCCGATGACGGCGCCCCACAGGATCAGGACATTGACCCCCGAATAGCTGCGGCCGGTGAGCGCGTTGCGGGGTAGGCCGGTGGTGGCGGTGCCCGCCTTCCCCCAAGGCTGCACCCACGGGAAGCGGCCTGCCTCCAGCTCGGCGATGATCTTGGCGGTGACATCATCATAGATGTTGGTGCGCGGCTCGGCGGAAGCCTCTGCCACCTCTCCCCGCGCGCGACGCTTGCTGACGGAACCCATGCGTATCCTCCTCGCCAACCCAAGCACACGGGCCTCCCCCGGAAGCGGGGGGTGGGCGGCGAGGCGACCGAAGAGGCCCGCTTCGAGCGGCGGGCGGCACCCGCAAGGGGCGCAACGAAGTGGAGCAGCCGGGCGAAGCCAAGGCTTGCCGCCCGCCGTGGCGGGCCTAGCAGGGAGCGCCGGCCAAACCCCGCTGACCACGGGAGAGGCCCTATCAACACCGCCGCGCCAGCAGCGTCACCATGCCGGCCTAAAGGCCGGCCAAGCGCCAGCGATCGTAACCGTCAGGCCGAGACCGCAGGGCTCGGTGGCGAGCGGGCGAGCCATAGAGCGCGATCCCGGCTTCGCCGGGAGGCGCCATCATGCGGTTCGATACCTGGCTCACGGATTTGTCGCCGTGGGCGCCTTTCGGGGTCTAGGGGGCGGCGCCCACGGCGCGACCCTTCTCACAAGCCGGGAGTGCAGCTTGCGGGGGTCGATTCAGATAGGTCAGGGATGGATCGGATCGGCGGCACAGCGATCGCCAGGCTGGTCCACTTGGATCGTGACGTGTTCGATATGAAAGCGATCGGCGAGCAGCCGGGCGACGCCGCGCCTGGCAACGAAAAGCGCTTCGCTGTCCGCGACGACGATATGGACCGTACAGGACACGTCATCGTTGCTCATCGACCAGATGTGGAGGTCATGGACGTTAGTGACGTGATCGATCGACGCGATCGCGGACCGGATGTCATCCAGATTGAGATTGTTGGGCACGCCTTCGAGCAGCACGTTGGTCGTGTCCCGAAGCAGCACCCACGTTCGGGGCAGCACCCACAGGCCAATGCCTACAGCCACCAGAGGATCGACCCAGGTCCAGCCCGTGAATTTGATCGCGAGGGCGCCGAGAATGACGCCAACCGATCCGATCATGTCGGCCCACACCTCCAGATAGGCGCCCTTGACGTTGAAGCTCGCGTCCTTGCCCGCCATCAAGAGCCTCATCGAGGCGATGTTCACGATGAGGCCGATCGCGGCGACGATCAGCATTCCCATCGACTGGATCGGCTCGGGGCTCGAAAAACGCTTGATCGCTTCAACCAGCACGTAGATCGCGATCGCGAAGAGCAAGACCGCATTGAAGGCCGCGGCGAGGATCTCGGCACGCTTGTAGCCGAAGGTCCGCTTCGCATCCGGCTTTTGACGGCCGAAGCGGATCGCCATGAGCGCGATGATGAGCGCGGCGACATCGGTGAGCATGTGGGCCGCGTCGGACAGCAGCGCGAGGCTGTTGAAGTAGAAGCCGCCGATCACCTCGGCGACGAGGTAGGTCGAGGTCAGCGCCAGCGCCCATTTGAGCATGGTCGCGTTGGCGCCGGCAGTGTGGTCGTGGGCGTGCCCGCCCTCGGCATGGTCGTGCATCCTCAACTCCCTCCTTGTGATCAACCAGGTGTGGTGTTCAGTCGGCGCCGGGTCATGGTCACTCGTCCGACTGGAAATAATGGAAGGCGTCCGCCGGGATGCGGGCGGTGACGACGCCGTTGGTGATCCGGGCTTCGCGGAGGCCCATTTCCGATTTGAGGCGGGCCTCATAGGCGGCGTCCTTCACGGTCGGCGCGACGGCGCCGCTGCGATTGGTGGCCGCATCGCGTGAGACGGGATGGGCGTGAATCTCGAAGAGGAGCGACCAGCCGGCGCGCCGTTGCTCGGCCACCACCACGTCAATCGGGTCCGGCCCGTTGGCATCCTCGGTCGGCGTCAGCTCGTAAAGCGCCCGGACCATTCGCGTCGTCGGGTTCTCCAGCACGTAGCCGTCGAAACCGTTGACCTTCGTGTCGCGCACCGCCTCGGTCATGAAATCACCGTAGATGGCACGCTCGAAGCATGAGGCAGGCTTCACATATTCCTTGCCCGCCATCGACACGAGGCTGGCATTATAGTCGCCGCGTGCGCTGAGCAGATGACCCTGCACCTCCGCATTAGGTCCATTTTGGATAGATTTCCGAAAGCGCGCGTAGCCGTCGGTCTTGGGCTCGACCGCCGTATCCCAACCGGCATCGAGAGGGACATCCCATTGACGCATCGCGTGCCGGCCGGGTTCGCCCTTGCCGTCATGGCCGGGCAGCCCCGTCGGCCTGGTCTCTATCCGGCAAAGCGCCGTGTCAGCCGGGCGACGACTGCTCGCGCAGCCCGACATCAGCAGCATCGTGGGGGCCGCCAACATTATCGCGATCGCCGCCGAGCGCGTCCGGCCGATCATGTCGGCTCCTTGTCGTCGGGGCGCGCGCGATACTCGACGTCGAGACGCTCCAGCGCCTCGCCGGTCGCCAGCGGGATCGAGGCGCTGAACACGGTCGGCGCCCCGGACTTGGCAAGCGCGCCAAGTCCGGCGTCGCGCACCGTCGGGATAGCCGACCCTGTTCGGTAGGCCGTCATATGAAGATGCCCCCAGATCGGGGTGATGATGAGAGGTCGGCGCCCTACCAGGCCGACGACGGTGACGCCTTTGGCCGAACGGTAGGCATGCACCGACGAGATGCGCAGCCGGGTATCGGGGGCGACATGCGCGGCGATGGGCAGGGCAGGCCCGGCGATGCAGCCGGGCAGCGCGAGGCCGCCGAACGCAATAGCCATCCATCGGGGCAACCACGCACGCATCATCCCGTCAGCTCCTCCAGCAGGAGCAGGCCGAGAAAGCCGACGAAGAACATGGCGCTGATCAGAGGATTGTCCGGATGCTCGTGCGCCTCGGTCAAAAGCTCCTCGGTGACGAGGTAGAGCAGCGCCATGAGGCCGAAGCTCAGGAAGCCCGCGATCCAGACGCCCGAGAGGGTGGCGACGGGGGTCGCAATGACGGCGCCGATCGGAAGGAGCAAACCGATCAAGGCAGTCACACCGACGATCTTCCACTTCGATGTGATCGTCTCGCCCAGCTCGGTCGTGACCGTGAGGCCGAAGAACAACACCTCCAGCGTCAGCGCCACGGTGAGCAGGAGCCCGGCCTTGGCGCCGGCGATGAAACCCAGACCGAGAACCAGGCCATCGACCAGAATGTCGATCGCGATGGCACCGAGCAGGACGACCGGCCCTTTTGCGCGGCCTTCCAACGCCTTCAGCGTGAGCATCAGGGCAACGCCCGCGGCCCCACCAATCAGCGTGGCGCTCGGTGAGTTCTGGTGCATCACCTGGGGCAGGATCTCGGCAGCCGCAGCCGCGAAGACGACGCCGGCAGCGAGATGCTGCATGGCGCTGACGAAGCCCGGCTTCGGAGTACGAGCGACGGCGATGGCGGCGCCGACTATGATCGCGACGAGCGGGATGATCGTGTAGGTGAGAGCCTGCATCGCCTATTCCTCCGTGGTGGCGCGGGTCGGGGCATACCAAGGCTTCAAACGCCGCCTTGACGATGCGATGCGAATCCCGAGAGCCTGCGCACGACCCCTCACGCCCTCGCGAGTCCGATCCAGCAGGCGTGCGATGTCCTCGGCCGGTCGCCCTTCGGCCGCTAGCTCGCGCAGGCGCGCAATATGCTCCTCCGACCAGGGGCGTCGGCGCTGGCTGACGGGCGCTTCGGTCACACGGTTGCGTCCGACGCGAGCGTGCAATGCAAATCGGGGTTGGTCTCGATCTGGATCGTCGAGTGGTGGATGCTGAATCGCTCCAGCAGCTCGGTTGCAATGCCGGCGGCGAAGTCGTCGCCTGGATAGCCCGACGGCACGACCAAATGGACGGTGAGCGCCGTTTCGGTGGTGCTCATCGGCCAGATATGGAGGTCGTGGATCGCCTCGACCTTCTCGTGCTCGCGCAGGAAACCCCCGATCACTTCGGGGTCCATGCCCGGAGGGGCGGCCTGGAGCGCCATGTTGACCGAGTCCCGGAGCAGGCCCCAGGTGCCGATGGCGATGACGAGGACGATAATGAGGCTCGTTACCGGATCGATCCAGGTCCAGCCCGTCAGATTGATGAGCAGACCGGCGACGACGACGCCGGCCGCGAGGCCGGCATCGGCCGCCATGTGAAGGAAGGCGGCCCGGACATTGAGGTCGCCCTTGCGCCCGCTCATGAAGAGCAAGGCGGTCGCGCCATTGATGAGGATGCCGACGGCTGCGACGATCATGACGGTGGTGCCATGCACCGGCTCGGGCCGGGCGATCCGCTCGATGGCCTCGACGGCGATGATGGTGGTCGCGACCAGAAGCATGATCGCGTTGAGGAAGGCCGCGAGGATCGAGCTGCTTCGCAGCCCGTAGGTATAACGGCCCTTGGGACTCCGCTTCGCCAGCACTGCCGCGACCCACGCGATCAGGAGGCCCAGCACGTCGCTCAAATTGTGCCCTGCGTCGGCGAGCAGCGCGACTGATCCGGCCGCGATCCCGTAGATCACCTCGACGAGCACGAAGCCGAGATTAAGCGTGGTGCCGATCGCAAACGCGGTCCCGAAGCTTGCCGGAGCATGGCTATGTCCATGTCCATGACCGTGGCTATGTCCATGCCCGTGCCCATGATCGTGGCCATGTCCATGCCCATGATCGCGATCGTGATCGTGATCGTGCCCCATCTTTCCGGGTACGGCTCCGCTTCCGGACGGTTCTGAATGACTGTGGGGCATCGGCTTACTCCGGCTTCTTGGACAGGATGGAGAGGGGCATCTTGATCAAACGGTCGGCGAGCGCGGTGAAGGATCGGCGTGCCTCGCGTTCCACCCGATCGCCGCTGGTCAGCGTGTTCCTCGCGGCGAGTAGCGCGATGCCGTCCCCGGTTTGACGAGATAGGCAGCCATCGCCCGGTTGGTCACTTCGAGCGCCTTCATCAGCCGACGTCGAAAAAGCAGCGTGAAGACGAAGGCGAACGGCCCCGTGAAACGGATGTGGTGCAGCAGGAACGTGCCATGCCCCGCCTTCTGAATCGCGAAGCCTTCTTCCAACCGGAGGAAGGGGCCGGCCACGAAACGCCATGTGAAGGCACGCAGGCGATCGACGTGTAGGACGACCGCCTTGTTCGACGACATAATTTTCCCGTCCGCCGCTGATCGAAAGTGAAGTGTGATCCGCGAGCCTGCAACTGGGTGGCCGTTGAGCGCCACGAAGGGATGCCAGGATTTGTAGGCTTCGAGGTCCGCAATCACGCGCCATACGCGCGCAAGCGGCACGGTGAGGTGAATACTTGTTTCGAGGATGGTAGACATGGTGCGATGTCCGATTGGCTCGGGCTCCGCGCGCGAGGCGGAACGGCTCATTGCGCGCGGAGCCCGGCGTCATGCTGCGTCTCCGCCCCGATCGGTTCGGCCGCCGCCGGAACGAAGGATCTCGACCGCTTCGAGCGTGACGAGGCCGAGTCCGGGAACATCGCCGAGGCCGTCGGCAAACCCGCGTAGCCTGGTCTCCTCGTCAACGATCTCGATCACGACCGCGCGATCGCTCTCGAGGACGTGGCGCCGATGGACGTGCGCTGATCTCCCGAAGCCAAGCAGGGCCTCGAGGACCGTCACACCAGCGAGCTTCCCGTCTCGCGCTCGGGAGGCGACCACCTCGAAAACCTTGCGGTCTCCGAAGTAGGCAGCCTCGTCGGTGTAGATGCGAAGCAATTTGGATGTTGTCATCGTTCCTCTCCCTTATGCTTCGGCCGATTGGGCATCGGCCTCGCCGACATCGGGCCGGCGCGCCAAACGCTGACCCATGCCCAGCACGACCTTCGCGATTGCGGGCAGCACCAGCAGCGTCAGGATCGTCGCCGCGATCAGGCCGCCGATGACGGTGACCGCCAGCGGCTTCTGCACCTCGGCGCCGGTGCCGTGCGCGAGCGCCATCGGCACGAAGCCGATCGCCGGCACGAAGCCGGTCATGACGACGGCCCGCATCTTCTCCCGGCAACCCTCGATGATCGCTTCGCCCAGCTCGATCCCGGCATCCAGTCGCTCGCGGATCGCGGTCATCACCACGAGGCCGTTGAGCACAGCGACGCCGGCGAGACAGATGAAGCCGACGGCGGCCGAAACCGAGAAGGCGATCCCGGTCATGGCGAGCGTGAACACGCCACCGGCGAGACCGAGCGGCACGGCGAGGAAGACGGATGCGGCCCGCCCCAGGGTGCCCAGCGCCATGAACAGCAGGCCGAAGATGCCGAGGAAGCAAAGCGGCACGACGACCGACAGGCGCTTTGAGGCCGCCTGAAGGTTCTGGAATTGGCCGCCCCACTCCAGATAGTATCCGGCCGGCAGCTTGAGCTTGTCGACCTTGGTCATGGCTTCGGCGACGAACGAGCCGGCGTCACGACCCCGGATGTTCGCCTGGATGACGACGCGGCGCTTACCGTTTTCGCGGCTGATCTGGTTGAGACCGTCGGTGAATCGGAACTGCGCGACCGCCGCCAGTGGCACCGACTGGCGCTTCTGGCCCTCGACCGCCGGTAGCATCACCGGCAGCACCTTCACCGCGTCGAGATCGACACGGGTCTGGTCGGGCACGCGGACCATGATGTCGAAGCGGCGATCGCCCTCGAACAGCAGGCCGGACTCGCGACCGCCCATCGCCGCCGAGACCGTGTCCGCAACCTCTTGCACGGTGAGCCCGTAGCGGGCGATGGCGGCGCGATCGAAGCGCACGTCGAGCGTCGGCGCACCGCCGGTCTGATCGGCCTTGACGCTGGCCGCACCGGGGATGCCCTGGAGCACACGCACGATCTCGTTCGCCGATGCCGACATCTTGTCGAGGTCGTCACCATAGAGCTTGATCGCGACATCACCGCGAACGCCCGCGATCAGCTCGTTGAAGCGAAGCTGGATCGGCTGGCTGACCTCGTAGAGGTTGCCGAGCTGGCCGCTGGTCACCTTGTCGAGCTTCTCCAGGAACTGTGCCTTGGTCTCACCCTTCGGCCATTCGTCCTGCGGCTTCAGGATCACGAAGCCATCCGAGATGTTTGGCGGCATCGGGTCAGTCGCCACCTCGGCGGTGCCGGTCTTCGAGAAGGCCGTCTCCACCTCGGGTAGCGTCTTCACCGCCGCCTCGACCTTGCGCTGCATCAGCAGCGATTGTTCGAGCGAGGTGGAGGGCACGCGGGTCGAGGCCAGCGCGATGTTCTTCTCGTCGAGCTGGGGGATGAACTCCTGTCCCAGCAGGCCGAACGCCGGCACGCAGGCGAGGAAGAAGGCGACGCCCGCGATGATGAAGGGCCAGGGCTTTGCGACCGCCTTGCCGAGCAGCGGCAAATAGCGATCCTTGGTCTTGGCGATGAGCCAGACTTCCTTTTCCGACACCTTGCCCCGGATCAGGATCGCGACGAGCGCCGGAACCAGCGTGATCGCGAGGATGAACGCTGCGACCAGGGCGAGCATGATGGTGATCGCCATCGGCGAGAAGGTTTTGCCTTCGACGCCGGTGAAGGTGAGCAAAGGCGCAAAGGCGAGCAGGATGATGGCTTGCCCGAACACGGTCGGGCGGATCATCTCCTGAGACGCCTTCATCGTCTCCTCCAGCCGCTCACGGAGCGACAGCAAGCGGCCTTCGCGTTCCTGCCGATGCGCAAGCCGTGCGAGGCAGTTCTCGATGATGATAACGGCACCATCGACGATCAGGCCAAAGTCGAGCGCGCCCAGGCTCATCAGATTTCCGGGAACGCCGAAGACGTTCATTCCGGTCGCCATCATCAGGAAGGAGAAGGGGATCACGAGCACGGCGATGATCGCCGCGCGCCAGTTGCCGAGCAGGACGAAGAGCGAGATCGCCACCAGGATGGCGCCCTCGGTCAGGTTCCGTTCCACCGTGCCGACGGTCGCCGACACGAGCTTGGCGCGATCGAGCACCACCTCGACCTCGACGCCGGGCGGCAGGGTCTTGGCGATCTGCTGGAGCTTGTCGCCGGCCGCCTTGGCAACGACGCGGCTATTCTCGCCGATGAGCATCAGCGTGGTGCCGATGACGGCCTCGCTGCCGTTCATGCTGCCGGCGCCGGTGCGCAGGTCACCACCAATCTTGACGTTGGCGACGGCGCCGACCGTGATCGGCACACCGCCGCGCGTCGCTACGACGGCATTGGTGATCTGCTCGACGGACCGGATGCGGGCATCGCCACGGACCAGATAGGCGTCGCCGCCCCGGTTGAAGTAGTTGGCGCCGACCGAAAGGTTCGCCGCCTCCAGCGCCTGTCCAAGCTCGGAATAGGAGATGCCGTAGTTGGTGAGCTTCGCCGGATCGGGCTCGACCACGAACGTCTTGGCATAGCCGCCGATCGAATCGACGCCGGCGACGCCGGGGACGTTGCGGAGCTGTGGCCGAATGATCCAGTCCTGCACGGTGCGCAGATAGCCCGATTGGGCGACCTCCCCGACCAGCCGGTCACCTTCGGGCGTCAGGAAGCTGCCGTCGGTCTGCCAGCCGGGTTGGCCGTCGACCTTCTTCGCGCCCTTGCCCTCCGGGTTCACGTAGTTGACCGTATACATCAGGATCTCGCCGAGACCCGTCGTCACCGGCCCGATCTGCGGCTGAACCCCGCTCGGCAGCGTCTCCTGCGCGGCGGTGAGCCGCTCGCCGACCTGCTGGCGGGCGAAGTAGAGATCGGTCTTGTCTGAGAAGATCGCGGTCACCTGGCTGAAGCCGTTGCGCGACAGCGACCTCGTGGTTTGCAGGCCGGGGATGCCGGCGAGCGCCGTCTCGACTGGATAGGTGACCAGCTTCTCCATCTCGACGGGCGAGAGGCCTTTGCTGACCGTGTTGATCTGGACCTGCTTGTTGGTGATGTCGGGAACGGCATCGATCGGCAGCTTGGTGAGCTGCCAGACGCCGAGACCGCCGACGGCAAGGAAGATGAAGAGGATTGCCCATCTCGCGCGCACGGAGAGGGCCATGAGCTTCGCGATCATGGCTTATTCCTCCTCGCCCGCGCCCTTGCCGAGTTCGGCCTTGAGCAGGAATGCCTGGGCCGTCGCGACGGTCTGGCCGGGCTGCAGGCCCTTCACGATCTCGACGCGGCCGGCGCTGCGCTGGCCGATGGTCACGAAGGCAGCCTTGAAGCCCTGTGCGGTCCGCACGAACACGGCGTCCTTGCCCTCGACGGTCTGGAGCGCGTCCTCGGGCACGACGATGGCGTTGGTCGCCTCGCCTTTGCTGGGGCTGATCCGCACGCGCACGCCGAGGCCCGGCTGCAGCGTTCCACCCGTCACATCGAGTACGGCGGTCGCCTGCCTGGTCTCGGAGTTGAGCGCCGGCGTGACCGATCGAACCTTCGCCTCGACGGTGCCGCCTTCCGGCAGCTCGATGACGGCGCGATCGCCCGAAACGATGCGCTGGGCATCGCCCGGCAGGATCGCGGCCTCGATCTGGATTTGCTTGGGGTCGGCGACGCGGAACAGCTCGGTCTCCGGCTGAACGAAAGAGCCGAGATTGGCCGTCTGCGCCGTCACGCGCCCACTGATCGGGCTGGCGACCACCACGCCACTGCCATCGGCGGTGACATTCGCGGCACCAGCGGCGACACGAGCGCGGCGCGCCTCCGCTGCGGCTGCGGCAGCCTCGGCCTGCGCGGAATCATAGTCGACCCGCGCAGACACCTTCTGATCGTAGAGGTAACGCTCGCGCGCGAGGTTCTTGTTGGCGAGCACCGCCTTGGCGGCTGCGGCCGAGCGATCGGCCGCGATCTGCGCGGCATCTCGACTGACGACGATCGCCAGCGGCTCGCCCGCGCGGACGGGATCGCCGAGGCGCTTGAACACGCGCGTCACCGCCCCGCCCGCGCGTGCGGTGACGATGGCCTGTCCGGTTGGCGAGGCGGTGACTGAAGCCTGGGCAACGATCTCCGAGCCGAGACCCCCTTGCGCGATCGTCTCGGTCGAAATCCCGGCCTCCTTGATAGCCTGTGCAGTCATCAAGACCGTGTCGGCCGGCGCAGTAGGCTTTTCGTCTCCGCCCTTCGCTTCGGTCGCCTGGGTGGTAGTGGCTGGAGTTGAGGTGCAACGGGCGACGCTGAAGCCGCCAAGCGCTGCGACCAGCACGGCAGCGGCAACGCCGCCGAGCAGACGCTTGTCTTCGATCATGAGAAGCTCCGGATATGAGGGACGAGCGGCATCGCGCGAAGGCGCGGCGCATCGGCGAGAAGGGCGGGCGTCATGGTGCGACGTCCGAAGGGGTGGAGGTCAGCCGCGCGAGCCGAGCCTCAGCGTCGTGATAGGCCGAGAGCGCGTCGGTGTACCCGGCGCGGGTCTCGGCGAGCGACTGTTCGGCCTGTAGCAGGTCGAGCTGGCTGAACTTGCCCTGGGCATAACCGATCCGGGCGATGCGGGCCGCCTCGGCCGCCGCGGTCAGAGCCGGTCCCCCTGCCGCCCGTGCCGAGGCAGCCGCGCTCTGGAGGTCGGCCTGGGCGCCGGCAATGTCCTGCTCGACGTTGAGATTGGCGAGACGCCGTTCCGCGTCGGCCTGGTCGCGCTGAGCTTGCGCCTGACGCTCCGCCGCCGCGCCGTTGTTGAACAGCGGGAAGGGGATGGAGAGACCGACGACCGCCGCCGTGTCGTTGGTGGCGGCGAGGCGCCGCGCGCTGGCGCTGATCGTCACGTCCGGCACCCGCTGGGACCGGGCAAGCCGGACCTGGGCCGATGCCGTATCCACGTCGGCCCGAGCTGCCGCGAGCGCGAGCGTGCCGTCCGCTCTCACCGGCATCTGTGGCCCGTAGGCGCCCTCGCGCACACTGCGAAACCAGCCGAGGTCGAGAGCGCCGTCGATCGGCTTGCCGATCAACCGGACTAGATTGCCCCGCGCGACATCGAGCGCAAGGCGGGCCTTCTGTTCGGCAACGCCGGCATTGACGCGCAGCACATCGGCGCGCTGCTCGTCGATCGGCGCCCCAGCACCGGCCGTCACCCGCGTTCGGGCCGCCTTGAGAGCGTTCTCGGCAATAGCGGTCTGGTCGCGAGCTATGACGAGGCGCTGCTCTGCTGCAGCGGCTTCGACATAGGCTTGGGTGACGCGAAGGCGAAGGTCCGCCATCGCGATCGCCGAGTTGATGTCGGCGCGGTTCCGCTGCGAGTTGGCGACCCCGATGCGGGCCGAGCGCTTGCCGCCCAGCTCGATCGGAAGCGCCACCCCGGCGGTCGTCTCGGCGCTGCGTGCGCCGCGATACTGGCCGGTGCCAACGAGATTCTCGCTCTCGACGACGATCGACGGATTCGGCCGCAAACCCGCGACGGTTCGGGCCTCCTGCGCGGCGCGCACGCCAGCCGCCGCACTATCGAGGGACGGCGAGACGGTGCCCGCAAGGGCGAGCGCCTGATTGAGGGTAACGACATTCTCGGTAGTCGCCGCTGGCTGAGACGCCAACGACTGCGCCTGCGCTATCGAAGCGCATGACGCCACGGCCATAAGGGCCGCGAGGACACGATGCATGGAAGACTCCTGACGAAATCCAGGGAAGTCCGTCGCAGGCTGGCGACGGATTCAGGGGATCGTCAGGCGATGGGAGGCCGGTTCTCGGGCGTGGATCTCACCGGAGCGACCTTGTCGTTCGCCGCCGGCATGAGGGTAACCTTCACGACGCAGGCCACAGGAGACGCATAATCGCGCGCAGGCTCACCGATCTGATGGCCGTGGCATCCAGCATGATGATGGGGATAGCCCTTGTCGCTATCGGCAGGCACCTGATCGGCGTCGCCTGGCGTATGACCCATCGCAAAGGCGACGCTGTTGTCCATGCTCACCGCCGGCTCCATCGCGTGCGCCACCGTGCCGTAAGCAAGGTTCACAGCGAGGAACAGGGATAGAAAGATGGCGAGCAGGCGCTTCACGGTACGCTGCTTAGCACGGCTTTGGTTACCGAAGAAGGAAAGTGCTGCGCTCATCGAAGCACGACTTTAGTCGAGCGGCTCTCGTGCCGCCAGACGGGCCAAGCCGATCGAAGGACACGCACCGCCGAGCGCACGAAAAGGGCTGCGATCGCGAGCCCGACCACAATATCGGGCCAGGGCGAGTTGGTGAACGCGATCAGACCGCCCGCCACGAAGACGCCCAGATTGGCAACAACGTCGTTGCGCGAGCATTCAAAGGTGCTCGACATGTTCACGTTGGTGTTGCGGAAGCGCCAGAGCAGAGCGAGGCACGCAAGATTGACGGCGAGCGCGATGCCGCTGAAGGCGAGCATGATCGTGCTCGACGGAGCGCCGCCGGTGCTGATCTTCAGCAGGCTCTGCGCGATGATGACAATCCCGAAGGCGAGGATCAGGCCGCCCTTGGCGAGAGCTGCGCCCGCCTCCCAGCGGGAGCCGCGAGCAATCGCATAGAGACTCAGGGCATAGACGATGGCGTCACCGAGCATATCGACCGAGTCGGCCATCAATGCTGTCGATTGAGCCACCAGTCCTGCACCGAACTCCGCCACGAACATGGCGAGGTTCAAGATCATGACGACGATGAGGACGCGACGCTGCTCACTCTGGGCGAGCGTATTCAGCGCCTCGCTTTTCCGTGAACAGCAATCGTCCATAGCGGTCTCTCCCGACTCGACGTTGCAAGCTCTATGGACCCTGAAGCCACTTCAGGGTCAAGCGTCGTCAAGCCGCAAGATCAGGCGCCGGCGCCAGTGCTTCGATGATGCGGCATTCGGCGATCGAGGCACCGTCGCAATCGCTGAGCTTGCGCGCGAGCTGGTCACGGAGCGCCATCAGATCTCGCACCTTCTTGTCGATCTCCTTGATGTGCTCGGCAGCAAGGGCGTCGACGTCCGCGCACGGCGCCTCGCGATCGTCGGCAAGGGCAAGCAGCTTCCGCACTTCGTCGAGCGTGAAGCCGAGATCGCGGGAGCGCCGGATGAAGGACAGTCGGTTGAGATGCGATGTCTCGTAAACGCGGTAATTGCTGTGCGTGCGACCGGGAGGCGGGATGAGACCTTCCTTCTCATAGAAGCGGATGGTCTCGACCCGTGTGCTGGTCAGCCTCGAAAGATCGCCGATCTTCATGCTTGACCCTATAGTAGCTTCAGGGTTCATAGTCCATGCCATGCAGTCAATGAGAGGACGGCTTGGATGGTCCTGAAATCCAGCATCGACGCCACCTTAAGCGCGGGATCTGGCAATTCGCGCAATCCACGGCCGCGCAGAAGCGTGGAAGGACAGGATATGATGAAGCGTATCGCGTGCATCGGGCTTGCGCTGGTCGCGCCCGCCTGGGCGACATCGGCAAGCGCAGCGCCTCAATGCCGGCTACCGAGCGGTCCGGGCTGGCAGTCCGGCGTGCAGGGGCTGCCTGCGACCCATCCGATCTATTTCGTCGAACCCGAAGCCGACGGCGCCAAATGGAGCGGCGTGCATCGGAGCTGGGCCGACACCGAACATACCCTGGCCGATCTCGGACAGGGCAAGCCTCGCGCATCGGTGGTGCTTCTGCGATCGCCAGGCATGAACTGCGATGCTGCGAAGCGGCTCCAGCGCGCGATCGCCAAAGACGCGCGGTGCGGGTCGACGACGAGCTGCGCCTTGGCGACCCGCGCCGATCTTCAGAAGCTCCCGAAGTCGCAGCGGCTTCCCCACGGCCTCGACTGATCGTCGAGCGGAACTGAACTAGACCAGAATGGAAGGAGAAGGATGATGACCGACGAAACCAGGAAAGGCGGCATGTTGTGCCCGCACTGTCAGGTCGACCTCGTGATGAGCGAACGGCAGGGGATCGAAATCGACTATTGCCCGCAATGCCGGGGCGTTTGGCTTGATCGGGGTGAACTCGACAAGATCATCGAGCGCAGCATGGCCGATCAGCCCGCATCCGCTCCCACGTCGCAGGGCTTCGGCGGCGACTTCTTCGGCGGTCATGGTAGCCGGGAAGAACATGGCGGTGGTCATGGTGGCGGCCATCGCGGCAAGCGCCGGGGCTTCCTCCACAGCCTGTTCGATTGAGGACGCGCGGCCGGGTTTCGGCAGCGACAATCAGGGTATCGCCAGCTCGCGCTTTCGCATCTCGGCCACGGCCATCGTGTCGAGGGGCGACCCCGGATCGCCTGCGAAGATGTCATGCAGATCGAGCAAATCCTCAGCGCCGAGCCGGGCGATCGAGGCCTCGATGCTGCTGACGGTTTTAAGCGCACGCGCGCCGCGATCGGCCCGCCATTTGGACTTCGGTCTTTGCATGGCGACGCCCTACAGCGGGCGGGCGGCTGTTTCTAGAGCGAGGGGCGCGCGGCCAAGGCGTCAGTGCCTCTCGCCGTCATCCTGATGAAGCAAGTCATATCGGGTTGCGATGCCAATCCAGCGTTGCACGCCAGCTTCGTCGCCGGCGAGGGCCAGCTCTTGCACGCGCGACGCGATGATGTCCGGCGCTGCATCGCCGTGCTGCCGTTCGATCTGCAGCGCCTCGGCCCAGCGCTGATGTTCGGGATTCATGGATTCGCAGCTTCGCGATCGGGAAGCGAGAAGCCGATCGTGGCATCCGCGCCGAGATAGGCCTTGGTGATCGGCTCATACTGTTCGGCGACCTTCGTGGCGAAGTCCGCCGTCTCGGTAAGAAGCTTGCGCATTGGACGGGCGAACTGCTCCAGCTCGTCGATCTTGACGCGGAAGTAGTTGGCGTCGCTCGGCGTCAGATGGAGGCGGGTGGTGCTGACGAGGTTGATGTCGCGGCTCGTCACGCCTCGTTTTGCCGCCTCATAGTGCAGCTCGGTCTTGAGCCGGCCGAACTGGTCCAGATTGGTCAGGACGGCGCTGTAACGCCGAGATAGCAGCACGAGGTCATCGACATAGTCGGCACGCTTCGCGGCGATGAACACTTCCAGCTCGTCGGCTGCGAAGGTGATGGCGGGGTCGCGATCCAGTCCTGGGAAGATCGACAGGCGGTCGGCAATTCCCATGTCACCGTTGCCGTCTGTGTCGGCCTTGGCGATCATCTGCTCGACCTGCTGATGATAGGTCAGGATCGTATTCACGAGGATGGTGAGTTTGACGAAGCCGAGCCGCGCGGCTCTCGCCTCTGAATCGCGTCGCGCCTTCTCGTCCCGCGCGAGTAATTCCTTGGTTCCGCGCCGGGCGAGATGGCTCGCCGGTATGTAGCCGCAGGCGACCGCCAAGAGCGTGGTGCCGACCGGAAGCACGTAGTCCTTCCAGATATTGGCCTGCTCGGCGGCGGTCGCGACGGTGATGTGAAGGTTGGTCAAGGCGTCAGAGTGCCAGGGTCGCTTGGGCCTCGGCAGCCTTGCTTGTCCGCGACCACAGCTCCGTCGTCCGGGTGATCTCGATCAGCTCGTCAGGGAATACCCGCTCCTGAAAGGCCAGAGCCTCGTCGAAGCTGCCGTGGAGCCACTGCTCGTATTCGTGCGGCATGAGCAGCACCGGCATCCGGTCATGGACCGGGGCGATCGCTGCGTTGGCGTTGGTCATGACGCCGGAATAGACCGGGCCCCATTCATCGCTCGGCCGCCAGAGGCCTGCCCACGCAAAGATGGGCTGATCCTTGAGCGTGAACCACGTCCGGGTCATCGCGCCCTTGGGACCTTCGGCCTCGGCAAAGGCGGTGAGAGGGATGAGGCAGCGCCATTGCGTCTTGCGCGCGAAGCCGATCCACATTGATTTGCGGATGTCCGCGCAGTTGTTGATCGCCTTCGGTTTCGAATCGGGCTTCATGAACTTCAGCCGCACAGGCCAGCCCCATGACATCGATTGGAGAACGCGCCGACCCTCCTCCTCGCGCACCACCAGGCCAGGTGCGCCGGGATAGACCTCCTCGCCGGCATTGGTGTCCATCGGATCGTCGACGCCGAAATGGGCGGCGACTTCGGCGGTGCTTTTGCGCTCGGTGTAGAGATTACACATGGGCGAAAGCTAACATGGCGGCATCACCTCGCCGAGTCCCCGATGCGGCCGCTCTGGTTGACGGGGGGCGGCAAGCCATCACAACGGCGCCATGCCTGTCTGGTCTCCGTTCGGTGGCAAATTGGCCGCCCCGCCCAAGCCGTTCGATCCGCGTTGGTCGCCCCTCGATCGCGTCCAGCACGTCACGCACGTCACACTGGCCCGCCGGATCATCGAGGATGTTACAATCGCTCCCGGCCTTGTCGGAGAGGGCTGCCTCGCCACGACCCGGCGCAGGGTGGTCTGGGTTAGTCCGAACACTTGGGGGGACGGCGCACGCTATGGAAGCGTCGAGTTCGCCTTCGATTGGCTGCCGCTGATAGGCACTCGTTCGTTGATGTGGGTCGAACCGATCAAGTACGGACTTCAGACCGCGCGCTTCCTGTTGACGGACAAGCCCGCAGACTGGTCGGCTCTCGGCTTGGTCCCATATGATCCGGCGGTCGATGACGGCCCGCTCCAGACCGTCGCCGGCGATTGGTATCGACGCCGAGACATCGTGGTCGAGGTCATGATCGACGGCGACATTCCGCTGAGCGGCTGCCTGGAGCTGGGGTTCGTCAAGCATCACCCTTCCTTTTGCAGCCTCAATCGATCGAACTGCGTCGAGGCATCAACCACGCCGCGCACGCCGGCCCGTATCCTCGGATACATCATCGGCGCCGGACTGCATGGCGCCGACCACGCTCTCGCGTCGGGCAACGATCCGATCGGAGGTCTCAACCAGAGCTTTTCCGATTTGTGGTTCAGTCTGGGCGGCAAGAACTGCAAGGGCACGATGGCGGCGATGACCGAGGCCAAGATCGTCGCTCGATCCGCCGCCCTGTTCGCCGGCGAGGGACGGTTCGCCGAAGCGAAACAGGTGTTCCATCTCATCAAGGGGGAGGGTCTCGCGCTCGATGCTTTGCGCGAGGTGATCCGCGATCATTTCGGTCGTCCGGCGCTCAAGCTCGACTAGAGCAGCGCGAATTGCCACTCCGTCGCGGGCGGGGCGGCGCCGCTGTTCCAGAGGTCTTCGGTATAGTCCACCTTCATGCGCTCGGCGTCGAAGGGGAGGCGTCTCTGAAACCAGATGACGTCCTTGATCGAGCAGGTCAGCCAGCGATCATATTCGTGCCGATCGAGCAGCGCGGGCATCCGGTCGTTGGTCGGCGGGATCGCGGTGTTCGCATCCATCGTCATGCCGGCATAGACGGGTCCGAAGTCCGGAAGCGTCCGGCAGAACCCTGCCCATGCCAGGATGGGCTCGCCACGCACCGAGAACCATGCGCGGGTCTTCATGCGCGGCACCCCGAGCGGGTTGGCGAAGTGGGTAAGGACGATCAGGCAGCGATAGCGTGGGTCGACGACGAGCTTGCTCCACATCGGGTTGGTCAGATCGGCGACCATGCCGACGCGACCGGGCGGCTCATCGCGCGCCCTGCTTTCCTCAGTGGAACGCGGAAAGCCCCAATCCATCGACCGCAAGAAGCGACGGCCCTCCCTTTCGATGATGACGAGTCCGGGGAGCCCTTCCTTGGTCTCATCAGGCACGATCAGGTCGGACGGGGCTTCGGCGTCGAAATGCCGCGCGATGTCGGCAACGCTCGCGCGAACCGTGTGCAGCCTCGACATCGTGCAAACCTCTCGCTGAGACTCGACCGGCGCCCAATCTAACATAGAACAAAATTAGAACAAATAGACGCGCGGCCGGCTTGACTCCCGCCCCCATCGAGGAGAACAAAGGAGGAACGATTCACACTGATCCGAGTCTTGGGACGAATGAGGCATGAGGCCGTCATCGAGGAACTGCGCGCGCGCGTCGCCGGCATCGAGCATGTCGGACCGCGTCACGATGCGCTGCCCTTCGGTATCGCGGATATCGACGATTATCTGCCGGGCGCGGGATTGGCGACGGGCGCTTTGCATGAGATCGCCGGCAGCCGCGCGCTGTGCGACGAAGCGGCCGCTACGATCTTCCTTGCCGGCGTCCTTGCCCGGCTGGACGGCCCGGTCTTCTGGTGCCTGCGCTGGCGCGACCTGTTCGCTCCGGCGCTCGATCTCGTCGGACTTCATCCCGACCGTGTGATCTGGGTCGAGGCGGGCAGCGATACCAATGTGCTCATCGCGATGGAGGAGTGCTTGCGCCAGCCGGGGCTGGCGGGCGTCGTCGGCGAGATCGGCAAGATCGGCACGACAGCCTCCAAGCGTCTCCAGCTTGCGGCGGAGTCGTCCGGGGTGACTGCGTTTGTGCTTCGCCGTGCATCGGACCCCGCCGTGCAGGGGCAAGGATCGGCCGCCTTCACCCGCTGGCGCGTGCAGGCGGCGCCGAGCGAACGGCTCGACATCCCGGCGCTGGCGCGGGCGCGGTGGAGGGTGGCTCTCGAACGCGCGCGTGGGCGTGAGCCGCGAACTTGGTTGCTGGAGGCCTGCGATGCGCAGGGTCGTCTCGCTCTACCTGCCCGCCTGGTCGACCGACCGGCTGCGCAGGAAGAGCGGCGCATCGCCGTCTGAGGCGGCGCTCCCCGACCGCACCCTGCCGCTCGTCACGGCGCATCCCGATCATGGCCGCAAGGTGCTGGCCGCGGTCGATGCGGCCGCGCGTGCGCTTGGCCTTCGGCCAGGGATGACCGTCACCAAGGCCCGCTCGCTCGTTCCCGATCTTGCGGTCGTCGATGCCGATCGCCAGGACGATCTCGACGGCCTCAAGCGGCTGGCTCTCTGGGCTGGGCGGCATTTCTCGCCGTTCGTTGCGCCCGATCCGCCCGATGGCATCTGGCTCGACATCACGGGCTGTCAAAGCCTGTTCGATGGCGAGGTGCCGCTCCTGAAGCGGCTTCATCGCCGTGTCGCTGCGGCCGGCCTGACGGTCCAGCTTGCCGTTGCCGATACGCCAGGCTGCGCGCACGCGGTCGCGCGCCACGTTCCCGCCGGCCGGCCCATCGTGATCGATCCCGGCGACCAGCGCCGGGCGATGGCGCTGCTGCCGATCGCATCGCTGAGGCTCGACGCTGGGATCGTCGAGGGCTTGCGAAAGCTCGGTTTCGAGAGGGTTGAGCAGTTGCTCGACCAACCCCGTGGTCCGCTCGCCAAGCGGTTCGGCCGCTCGCTCTATGCCCGTCTCGATCAGGCGCTGGGCATGGCGCGCGAGCCGATCGAACCGATCTTCCCTAACGAGGTGCCGCGAGCGCGGCGCAGCCTTCTCGAACCGATCGGCACCGCCGATGCGTTCGCGCAGGTGATCGGGGATCTCGCTGACGATCTCGCGCGCGAGCTGACCCGCATCGGACATGGCGCGCGCCGGCTCGATCTCTACTTTCACCGTGTCGACGGGCAGGTCGAAGCACGCCGCGTCGGGACCGCACGCCCAACCCGCGACGCTGGTCACATCGTCAAGCTCCTAGCCCCGAAGATCGAGACGATCGATCCAGGCCTGGGCGTCGAAGCGATGATGCTCGTCGCCTCGCTCACCGATCGGCTCGGTGCGAGCCAGCGTGATCTAGCCCGCGACGGGCGCCGCGAGCCCGATCTCGGCGCCGTGGTCGACGCGCTGGCAAACCGCTTCGGCCATCACAGCCTCTATCGTGTCTCCCCGCGTGCGGCGGCGGCGCCTGAGCGGACGATCGAGCTGGTGCCGGCGCTGGCAGCCGCGCAGGGTCGGCGCTGGGCGGACGATTTGCCGCGTCCCGGCCGCTTGATCGAACCGCCGGAGCCGATCGACGTGATCGCGATGCTGCCCGATAATCCACCCCGCATGTTCGTCTGGCGGCGCCAACGTCATGCTGTCGTCCAAGGGGAGGGGCCTGAGCGCCTGCATGGCGAATGGTGGCTCGATAGCGGCGTGGAAGCGCGGCTTCCCTACAGCACGCGGGACTATTTCCAGGTCGAGGTCGAGGGCGGCGGTCGCTACTGGCTGTTTCGTCTCGGTGATGGTGAGCGCGCGGCCACCGGCCCGATGCGCTGGTTCATCCACGGCGCCTTCGCATGACGGGCTATGCCGAGCTTCAGGTCACGACGCACTTCAGCTTCCTGCGTGGAGCGTCGTCTTGCGAAGAGCTGTTTGCCGCCGCCGCGATGCTGGAGCTGCCGGCTCTCGGCATCGCCGACCGCAATTCGGTCGCCGGCGTCGTGCGGGCGTGGGACGCGGAGAAGACGACAGGGGTTCGGGCGATCCCAGGATGCCGCCTCGATCTGGCCGACGGCACTGGCCTCCTCGTCTATCCGGCCGATCGAGCGGCTTATGGCCGCCTCTGCCGCCTGCTGACGGTCGGCAAGGAGAGGGCAGGAAAGGCAGCCTGCCACCTCGATTGGACCGATGTGGAGGAATGGCATGAGGGGCTGATCGGCATCCTTCTGCCGGATCGGCCCGATGTCGTAACGCAGACCGCGCTTTCCCACGCCGCTCGCATCTTCGGCGATCGCTCCTATTGCGCCCTGACCATTCGTAGGCGTCCGGGCGATGCGGTGCGCTTGCGCGATCTGAGCGCAATGGCAGCACGAGCGCGGGTGGCGACGGTCGCGACGGGCGATGTCCTCTATCACGCGCCCGACCGCCGCCTCTTGCAGGACGTCGTGACCTGCATCCGGGAAGGGTGCACGATCGACGAGCTGGGCGATCGACGCGAGCGTTTCGCCGATCGCCATCTGAAGGACGCGGCGGAGATGGAGCGGCTGTTTGGCCGCCTCCTGGGCGACACGCGCCCGGTTGCGCGGAGCGTCGAGATTCTGGACCGCTGCACCTTCGGCATAGGCGAGCTTCGATATCAGTATCCCGACGAAATCCAGACGCCCGGCCGCACGCCACAAGAGGAGCTGGAACGGCTGACGTGGGAAAAGGCGCCGGAGCGCTATCCCGACGGCATCGAAGGCCGGGTGCGCGCGCAGCTCACGCATGAACTGAAGCTCATCGCTGAGCTGGACTATGCGCCCTATTTCCTGACGGTCCATTCGATCGTGCGGTTCGCGCGGTCGAGGGGCATCCTGTGCCAAGGGCGTGGATCGGCGGCGAATAGCGCGGTCTGCTACTGCCTCGGCATCACCTCGATCGATCCGGTCAAATCGGAATTGCTGTTCGAGCGGTTCGTCTCTGCCGAACGACGCGAACCACCCGATATCGATGTGGATTTCGAGCATCAGCGCCGCGAGGAAGTGATTCAGTGGATTTATGAGACGTATGGCCGACGCAATGCCGCCATCGTCTCGACCGTGCAGCGTTTCCGGGCGCGTGGCGCGATCCGCGATGTCGGCAAGGCGCTCGGACTGAGCGAGGACATGACCGCCGGGCTTGCCTCGCAGGTGTGGGGATGGTCGCGCGAGGGTGTCGAGGAGAAGCACGCCGAGGAGTTGAACCTCGATCTGGGCGATCGTCGGCTGGCGCTGACGCTGGAGCTGGCACGCCTGCTGCTCAACACGCCTCGCCACCTCTCGCAGCATCCGGGCGGCTTCGTGCTGACGCGGGATCGGCTGGACGAAATGGTGCCGATCGAACCGGCGGCGATGGAAGACCGTCAGGTGATTGAGTGGGACAAGGACGATATCGACCTGCTCGGCTTCATGAAGGTCGATGTGCTGGCGCTGGGGATGCTGTCCTGTATGCGCCGGTCGTTCGAGCTGCTGGCGGAGGCCAAGGGGATTGCGCTCGATCTCGCCACCATCCCCGACGAAGATCCCGCGACCTATCGGATGATCCGCAAAGCCGACACCCTCGGCGTTTTCCAGATCGAATCCCGCGCACAGATGGCGATGCTGCCAAGGACGAAGCCCAAGACCTTCTACGATCTCGTGGTGCAGGTCGCGATCGTTCGGCCGGGTCCGATCCAGGGCGACATGGTCCATCCCTATTTGCGCCGTCGTGACGGGCTGGAGCCTGTTTCCTATCCACGCCCCGAGCTGGAGCGGGTGCTCAAGAAGACGCTCGGCGTCCCGCTTTTTCAAGAGCAGGCGATGCGCGTCGCAATCGAGTGCGCCGGCTTCACGCCATCGGAGGCCGACCTGTTGCGGCGCGCTATGGCGACGTTCAAGCTGACGGGCGGAGTCTCGCATTTCCGCGACAAGCTGATCGACGGCATGGTGGCGCGGGGCTACGAGCAGGCTTTCGCCGAGCAGACCTTCAAGCAGATTGAGGGTTTCGGCAGTTACGGATTTCCGGAAAGCCACGCCGCCTCATTTGCGCTGATCGCCTATGCGTCAAGCTGGATGAAGTGCCATCATCCCGACGTGTTCTGCGCGGCCCTCCTGAACTCGCTGCCGATGGGGTTCTACGCGCCCGCCCAGATCGTCCGCGATGCGCGCGAGCATGGCGTCGAAGTCCGGTCGGTCGATGTGAACCATAGCCATTGGGAATGTTCGCTGGAGGGGTCGGACGGGCGCTATCAGGCCGTGCGTCTCGGGCTGAACAGAGTGACCGGCCTCGAGACGGAGGAAGCGGAGCGCATCGTCGCGGCGCGAGGGATCATCCCTTATCGCAGCGTCGAGGAGGTCCAGCGCCGTGCCGGCGTCGGGGCCGGCGCGCTCAACAGGATCGGCGAGGCCGATGGACTCGGATCACTCGATCACAGCCGGCGCTCCGGCCTGTGGTCGGTGAAGGGCCTGGCCAACGCGGCATTGCCGCTCTTCGCTGCGGCCGATGCCCGCGAACAGCAATTCCGTGACGAGGCGATCGAGCCGACCGTGACGCTGACCCCGATGAGCGAGGGGGCCGAAGTGGTCGAGGACTATCGCAGCCTCGGCCTCTCGCTGCGCGCGCATCCCGTCTCCTTCCTGCGAGAAGAGCTGGCACGGCGAAAGGTTCGCCCCTGTTCGGCGATCAGGGAGTTGAAGGATGGGCGCGGCATCGACATCGCCGGCCTGGTGTTGGTCCGCCAGAAGCCCGGTAGCGCCAAGGGTGTCATGTTCATCACGCTGGAGGATGAAAGCGGGGTCGCCAATCTCGTCGTTTGGCCCGACCTGTTCGAGAAGCATCGCCGGGTGGTGCTCGGTGCCATGATGATGGGCGTGCGGGGTCGGGTGCAGCGCGAGGGCGACGTCATCCATGTGATCGCGCAGCGGCTCGACGATCTGTCGCCCCTGCTCGGCACGATTGCCCAGCGGGGCGATACGCGCAATCTCTACCCGGTCTCGCGCGCCGATGTCGTGAAAAGCCCGATGGCGTCTGACCCGCGCGATCCGGGCCAACGGCCGCTCGGCCGAAACCCGCGCGACATCTACATTCCTGATCTCCGTATCGGGTCGGGCATCATTCCCGGCCAACCTACGGAGGGTATCAAGCTCAAGCCGAGGGACTTCCGGTAACGATCGCAGACCGCGAGCCGTTGGCTGGGCGGTCCTTGAACGATCGGGATCGCGACGCGACATTCTCACGATGAGTCGCTGCATCTACTGCCTCAAAGATATAGTCCCGCGCGACGTAGCGGTCGGCCTTTTGAACCCCTCACTGGAGCACATCATCCCGTATTCGCTCGGCGGTAGCGACGACTTCGCGACACCCGATGCCCATGTCGGCTGCAACAGTTCACTCGGCGAAACCGTCGATTCTGATTGCATCAACCAGCCCTACATTGTGATCCTACGCCAGAAGTTCGGCATACCCGGCCGGAGCGGAAACGTGCCCGATCTCGTGCTTTCAGCGGTGAGCGCGAACGGAAATGAGCCAGCTACAATGACGATCCCGCACGGGAAGGCCGCCACGTTCAAGCACGAACCGATCGTCATCCGCCAACAGGAGACTTTTGGGGAACAGGTGCTGGTCGTCGGCAATGATGGACAGGTCACGAAAATTGTCAGTGGCATGGCGGCGAAAGCGAAGAAGCGAGGCGGTCGCGTTATCGATCGAGACACCGGCCTGGAACTCGACATCCCTGCTTCGGTGGCCGCATCACCACGCGAGTTTCATAACGAGTACAACGTCGACTTCAGCATCGATCTGACTTCCCTCCATCGCGAAATCGTGAAGATTGCCTTCGGCTTTGCTCATCTCACTTTGGGCTGGCGCTGGACCGCCAGCGCTTACTCCCGAAAATTGCGGGCCATCGCCAGGGGGGCCGGTTCTAGAGCAGACCTCGATGCCATCATCACTCCGGTCGATCCGGAGATTCGGACGGCACTTCCTATGGGCCAAGCCGGGCCTGACGATCATTTCGTCGCGCTCCTGCCTATGGTCGCGGACACCCGGATAATCGTTTCACTCTTCAGTCACGCCCCGCTGAGTGCCGGCGTGCGGCTCCCAATCGATTCAGACCTGATTGAGGCAGGCGTTGCAGAGCACAATCGCGCTCTGGCTACCGTCGATCATCAGAGTCGACGCACGACATGGACCAGCTTCGTGAATTTCAGCGACCACCTTCGGCGGTCGACCGGAGGAGCAGGTTACTTGTGACAGATGAGGCAACCGCCCTCCGCCTCATCAACACCGTAAACGTCATCCACGCTATTGCTTTGCCGGCCAGACAAAGGGTTACGCGGTAGGCGCGCTCGAAGACGGGCCAGGCGCTTTTCATAGTCATCGCGAATCGCCTTCACCCGTTCCGGGCGCGCGAGTTCGGTCAGACTTTCACCTTGGCTCCAAGTGAACGGACTACCGTCTTTGAGGGCCGTCTTTTCGTATTCTATCGCTTCCGCAAACTGGTCGGGATGACGTTCGGAAAGTCGCACCCACTCGATTTTCTGCTGAAAGAAGCAAAAAGTGCAGCCCGATCGCGAGCGCCATTCATAATAAGCAGGCTCTCCGACATCCGCCTGCTGGAGAATGTCGATCACTCCGGCTTTGTCGATGCCTGCATCCCGCAACGGCAAATGCACGCGCATGTTCTCATGGGTTGCCTGGTAGCCCTCTCGCGTCGGTTCATCTGCACGAATCGCGACATAAGAATTGATGATCGTTCCAGCGGCTAGATCGGGTCGGGTCCAATGCTCCAACGGTCTCAACTTGAGCTGGCGGGTACACCAACGTGTCCGCGGCGACGGGAGGAAGTTACCATATTCCGCAAGCCAGAAATCAAAATCACGATCAGGATTGAGCCGCCTTATCGGTTTACCGAGAAAGCCTTCGAGCCGATCGAGGAAAGTATATACCTCAGGCAACTCTTTCCCGGTGTCGGTAAAGAAATACTCCAAGGGCAACTCTGGCCGGTGCAGACGCATATAAACGGCTAGCGCCGCGCTATCACGCCCGCCAGATAAGCCTAGAATGTGTCGCTCGGCATTCATGCCACTTCCAACTCTTGTTCGGAGGCTAGTGCCGCTACAGCTCGGGCCAATGCCGCGAGTTGAACGCGATCGATGCTTTTGTCCTTACGCAGCGTAGCGACCAAATTGTCCGCAAGGCGTGATGCCCTTACTCGCTCTTCTTCGGTCAGTACGAACGATCTCAACAAAGGCGGGGTATTCGGATCAACCCCTACGACCAGAGCGAGCGCCTCAGTGTTGGAGCTGCGGTCACGCACCGCTGCGAGGGCCTCTAGTTCTCGAAACTGCCGACCGAAACGAGCCATCTGCGAAAGCGCCTGCTCGCGATCTCGATCTGACCAATTGTGTGCAGGCTTATGCAGCAGCACGCTCGCAACGCCTTCGATATCGCCGTTTCCAGCTTCAAAGGCTGCGGCACGCATCGCGAATCCCTCGAACGCATAGTCGTTCGTCAAGCCTTTCACCACGCTTGCCCGGCTGCCCAAGCCTGCAAAGGTTTGAGGGTCGACGGCGAGAGACCGTGCCAAGGCGTCGCGTAGCTGAGAAAGCAGGGCAGAGTAGGCCGTTTCAGCCTCCTCGACCGCTTCAACGACCGCCAATCCGCTCAATTCATCGCCCAGCGCGCCAGGCAGATCCTCAAATAGAAGTGCTTCGGGATCTCGAGCTTTCAGCACCGTGCCTCGGATCGATCGAGCACGCGCCGAGATAGTTTCTGTGCGCTGCGCATAAGGCGTCAATTCCTCAAGGCGCCGGTAGAGCGCTTGGGCAACCGGCAGAGACGCACCCGCTTCGCTCACCCCGAGCCTCTGAGCCAACTCGCTCAAGAAAGCCGCCTCGCGAACATCTCGATCGATCCGACGCAATCTAATTTCAGCCGGCCGCTGAAGAAGCTTGTCGACGAAGACATCGTCGAGATCAGTTTGGAAAACCCCGTCAAGGTAGACGGCGAGCCGTTCGCGATTGGCAAGCAACGCCGCTAAGGCAAGGACCGGCATGACGCCGGCCTTCATTCCAAACGGCGGCTGTGCCCAAACTGCGTAAATCTCGGAAAGCTTCGCTTCCGACGTGTCGCTGAGTAGGTTCCAGGCGGATTGGAGACTGGGCCCAACTCCCAAATCGCTCGGGTTATGAAAACCGAACCGCCCCTTTGAATCGGCTCGGTGTAAGCCGAACGGAGCAAGCACCGTGAGATACAAACCCATCTCGGCCGGATAGCCTTCTATACCGAGATTTTCCTCTGCGCCCCTACGGACCATTGCGTGGCAAAGCTCTCGGACCGCAGCCATGGCGTTCGATGACGGTCGATCGCGCTGAAGGAGCTCACTCTGCAAGATTGGCGCTTGCTCATAGGCGACGTCGGCAACAGCGCTCGCGATGACAGAAAGTGGGCCTTTAACGCTTTTGGCCGGCGCGTGCGCGAGCCACCAGCGCGCGCTGTTGAGTGCCAACTCTAGCTCGCGATTCAGCGTATCGGCCGCGCCGGCCTGGCGGGCGGCGAGTTCGCGGCGCGCAATCCGGTCGCCTTCGAGTTGCGGATGGTCACGCATAACACGCTCGATTGCGAACATCTCCGCCGCGCTTGAGCGGAGGGCAAAGCTGTCAACGGCAGCCGCGAGGGCGACCACATTCCCCGCCTTCTGCAGCCGCTTTGCAGCAGCTTTGCAGCGGCTATCGACGTCGCTCGCCGATATTGAGCCGTCGCTGATAGCAAGCACGAGACTTCCAGCCCCGACCCTGCCTTTCGTAGCAAGAGCTGTGGCAATACCCTCGACTTGATCCTCGTCCCCAATCGACAGGAGTAGGACTTGGAAGGTTCGCAATGCGCCTGTTCGGAAATAGTGACGCTTCGCTGCGGCAAAGCCGATCCCCGCTCGCTGCGGAATGATTTCGAGTTGGTCAGCTGACAGCGGTACCAAAGCCCGGCTGATCGCATCTTCAAGATCGAAATCGCTGCCGGCAAAGAGGGCGTAGCCGCCAAGTCGTGGCTGCCGAATGAGCACCGCCCAATCGATCAGATCACCTAACGCCGCTTTGACGGCCGTGGAGTCAACGTCGGGGATGGCGGCCTCAAGGAAATCATCCGCGAGAGCTAATCCAGAGCCATTCCGGAAAAACTCGATGATGGCTGCCGCCTTAGTAAGACGGACATGCAGTGCAGTTCCCTTCGCGCCCGCCCGCTCAATCGCCTCAAACGCAAGACTGAAGCGGCTGCCATCACCGCCTGCGGCGAGCGCCATGCCGAAGTTGGATGCTAGGTAATCCCAAAGCCGCTCCGGCCCATATGTCGAGCCATCATCTGCGGAGTTGACGAAATCCTGAAATCCGTGCGGTTCAGCAGAGCTAAGGAAACCGAAGACGCTTCGTTCATTTTGGGCGAAACGCTGTCGCGAAACTGGTCCAAGTAGAAGCGCGGTGACCGGGTTCAGCGGCCATGTTTTCCCAAGTGCTGAGGTCAAGATCTCGGCGTCAGTCGGCTTTCGCTTTGCGATGGCCTCTGCCACCCGACGCGCCTCAATTTCGGCGGATGCAGGATAGCCCGGTACGGTGATCGCCTGGGCCAGCAACGCAACCGTCTCGTCCGCGCCGGCCAGAAATGGGATATCTTGAAAGCGTCCTTGGACTTTCGCCCATTCCTGCCGGGCTTCCCTAGATACCCTGGCGGCGTATTGCTCAAACGCCTGATGCAAGATTCCTACGATGACTAAGCGGCCATCGCTACGCGCGCTGCGCTCCGCCAAATCCTGGAGGAGGTGAATATCGCCCCCGATCGACGCTTCATGCTCAAGGAGTTTACCCAGCTCGTCGAGAATTACGATCACACCGTCACGGCTGCGTGCCGCCGCTAGAGCCAGCGAATCGATCAGCGCCGCGTCGTTCTCGATAGCCTTGGCGTATGCGGGTTTGCTCCATTTGAGGCTCACAGCAGCAGCATCGGCAATTGCCTTGCGTAGCTCGGTCCGGCTTCCGGTTACCGCTACAATGGCCCAACCATGTCGGTTACTAGGGAATGCCTGCTCAAAAAGCTTCGACACCTGACGGCCTGCGATATCCTTCGCAATCGCTCTGTTCTGTGGCTCGCCAGCGATCAAATTGGCGACGAGCAAAGCCGCCGATGACTTGCCACCTCCGTAAGGGCCGGTCCACGTGAAGGCTCCTTGCCCCGATTCACGATGGCTCGCCGCCATCGTCACGATCGCCTTCTCTACGCTCGCCTGGAGGACGTAGCCGACCAAGGGCGGTGTGCCCTTTAGGTCGGCGTCCAAACGGGCGGAACGCGCGAACCGTCGGTTGATGACCACGTTGCTCAAGCTACGGGTCATGCTGCCTTCCTCTTGTCCGCGGTTGGCTGATAAGCTTGAGAGATAAGGTCCATCGGTTCGACGGAACCTGTCCGCTGAATTTGACGCAGCCCAGCAGTATCGGTCCAACGCCATGCACCGTCTGTAAGGGCATCGAGGCGCATTAGCCTCGTAATCACACTATCCTCGTCGAGCTTGAAAACACGGCCCGGCGAGCCCGGAGCGTAGCAGACTTGCTCCGCTGTGATCGCCGTTGCCGCGCCTGTGCGCCTCCAGAAATCCTCCAGCGCGTAGCCAAATACGCCATCCGGAAGCGCCGGCTTCGGCCCCCGGACAAATTCATACCAGCCGCCAATGCGGGCCTCTCGGATCAGACCAAGTTCGGCGAGAAGGGGCTCGGCCGCATCATCGCTCGCCATACCCTCGCGGCGAACGTAGCTACGTAGAAATACCTCGACATCCCGCTTGAGCGTGTTTGCCGTTGCGCGCCATCCCCGCGCCTTCACGATTTCAGCCAGCTCTTGGGTCAAGCTGCTGGCGTCGAACTCTAGGTTCGCCACGCCATTGAAGGCGTAATAGGCCGTACTCGTGAGGTCTGGCGTGCTTGCCACCGCCCAATGCGCCAACCAGATCGTCGCTGCCCGTTCAATGAAGGGGTCGAACCCGTCGTCAGACAGGACCGCCTCTGCCACCGTCGTCGGGACAAGCTCGCGCTCCACTTCCGTAAGAAAGCCCGTCGCTATTGCCCAGAACCGCATGGAAACAGCCATGTTGCGGCCGACTCCAAAGCGTGCGATAGCCGATTGTTCGTGGAATGTTCCTATGGGGGCGCCACCAAGGCATGCGTCGTGCGCTTTTTTCAGCCACAGAAGACGCAGCGGAAAGGTTTCGTGGCCCGCAAATTGGCCTCGTACCTCGGGATCGTGGAGCGCGTGCTTCATGCCTCGCCTATAGCTTCTTACTGGCGGGCTCGTCCAGTAGGTTGCTGCGCGGAGGTCAACTTATCAGCTAGGACGCTAACAGCCAAAGTTATGTCTTCGCTACTGTTGTATCTTCCGATTGCAATCCGAATTGCAGAACGCGCTGTTTCTACATCTAACCCCATCGCCATCAAGACGTGAGATGGCAATACTTGACCCGTCGTGCAAGCAGACCCTGTTGAAATACTAATTTGCGCACTTACTCGATCGACAATATCGTCAGCAACTGCATCTTTTAGAAGAACATTGAAGGCACCTGCCACTCTATCAGCGTCTGACGACACAATTTCGAAGGCCACACCTTTTCGTTCGAGGCCCGTGAGCATTTCGCGCTCCAGCTTAGCAATTCTCGCGTAGTCAGCGCGGGTGCAAGACGCTGCGAGGCGGGCCGCACATGCGAAACCGGCGACGAGCGGCACTGGAACTGTTCCGGACCTGATACCCCGTTCCTGGCCGCCTCCAAAAAACAGGGGCTTAGGTTCGGGCACATCGGACGCAACATATAGGGCCCCGACACCAACTGGGCCATACATCTTGTGCGAGGAAACGCTTAGATAGTCTATGTCGAGCGCGCTGACGTCGACCGCGATTTTTCCGACGGCTTGAGCAGCATCGCAGTGCATCAATGCCCCGGCCCGGTGCGCCAGTGACGCGACCTCCTGGACCGGCTGGATCACGCCGGTCTCGTTGTTGACCATCATCACCGACACCAACAGCGTGTGGGCATCAATCAGCGAGCGAAGCTTGTCGAGATCAACAACGCCATCCCGTGTCACAGGTGCAACCACGACCTCAAAGCCATCACCCTTGAGCGAAATTGCTGCCTCGCTGACGGCTTTGTGCTCAACCGCAGAGACAATGATCCGCCGGCGTGGTGAGCCTCCCTGAACCGCCCATCCTGCCAAACCCCGGATGGCTAGGTTATTCGCCTCCGTTGCGCCGGACGTGAAAATGATTTCGCGTGCGTCCGCGCCGACCAAATCACCGATTTGTTTGCGCGCAGCGTCTAAAAGAGCGGTGGCGCGCGCACCGCCTCGATGGGGTGAACCGGCATTGACTGGGTCAGCCCAAGCCGCCTGCATCGCCGCCAGCGCCTCGGGCGCTAGCGGCGTCGTCGCAAAACCATCGAGATAGATCGCGGCGTCGGTCTGCAATTAGGCTTCACCCTCCTCGACGACGCTGGAAGCGTCGCCGTCGTCCCAATCGTCCGTCGCAACCTCTGGCGCTGCGTTGGCGTCCTCGGTCTGCGGCGCTTCGACGAGCGACTTTTTAGTGGGGACATCCGACGCCTTCCAACCGAGATTGCGGAGGAATTTGCAGAACGCGTCGTAGGCCTCAGTTCGGATCGCGTTCCGCTCGGCCGTGGTGAGGCTCTCCTCGCGACGGAGATTCCGCTCCAGGAAATCCTTCTGATATTCCTTTTCAAGCGAGTTGAAGATCTGGAAACGGGCGACGTCCCTTTCGCCCGCGATCGATGCCTCAAGGTCGGTCCCGGTCGCGCGCCACAACTCGAGAAGAAGATACTTATATTTTGGCCACTGCGCAGGCTGCATTTCGCCGCGATAGACGACCCGCTTGAACGTCGATGCAGACGGCGTGATCTTCCACTCGCCGATCTCATCTCCCAAGGTTCCTTGGAAAACTTCGACCAAACGACGGAAATCGTTGGGACGGACGACCTCAAAAAACTCGTTTAGGTCATCAATGAACTTGTCGAACGATGCTTGGGTCTCAAGCGGTTCCTGACCGAGCTTTTCGCGAGCGATGTTTGCACGCTCAAGCTCTCCGAAGAATCCACCGATTATCGCTGTCTGGAAAGCAACGGTGGTTAAAACATTATCGTAAAGCCAAGTGATAAACTCGACTACTTTCGGATAAAGCTGACCGTCGTCGCCTCGCAAGCCTTTCTTGTCAGCTTTGGCGAGAAAACGATTAGCGCGCTCTGCCTTCAGCTTGACCTCATAATCCGCAACCATCTTCCGCGTGGCGTCTAGTCGGCCAAGTATCTCCTGAAGCTTCGGGGCCTCCGCACCAAACTCCTTCTCGCGAATCTTCTCGTCGAGATGCTTCCGGTGATTCTCGAAAGTTCTGCCGATCCCTTGTCCCTCGAACAGGATCGGCCTGATCTTCGTGTTGGCCTGGAGCCGCAGCTGCTCATCGAGCCAAAGAACGGCACTGGTGTGGGCTTCGTAGGGAACGAAGCGCTCAAAAGTCGCAACGATGAATTTGCCAAAGCGGTCGCGAAATTCCTTTCCGAGGGTCTCTCCCGCTCCCGTCGTGTAGAAGAAACGATTGGTTGCGTTGGCAAGGTCTTCACCTAGCAGGTTCCAACCATTGAGCCGCCTCATGGCACCAAAATTCGTGAGGTCGCTTCGCAGATAGTAGTTCCCGGCCCGCGGCTTGGCGCCGCTCACATCTTCAAGCCTATTCAACAAGATGTGTTCGATCATGTAGTAAAAATGGTTCACGCCAGAGATCGCGATCGGGCTCTCAATTTTCACGCGATCGTGAGCCTGGTCGAGTTCGATATTGTGGATGCGCAACGATGAAGGAGCATGGATGTCATCGAACGCCTTGATCGATGAGAGAGTGTCGCGAAGAAGTAGCGCGACAATATCGTTATCGTCGAGCAAGCGATTTCGCGACGCCGATACCTGACGCGCCGTTTTGTTAAGGGTGAGGAAGATCGACCTTGCGGCCATCTTTACATTATATTCGCCGGAGAAGTTTTCATCGAGCGCCGGAAAGGTGCAAAACATAATTGGCAGGCTTATGTTCGCAAGCTCGAACGACTTGATGTAGTTCGGCGTCCATTCCTCATAGTAGTCCTTATATGGCGCTTTGTTTTTATCTTCCCAATCCTGCTTCAAGTTTCGGTAAAGTGCCAACAGCGCCATTGCGCGGTGCTGACCATCGACAATCACGAGGCGGCAACGGTTAGTATTTAGTTTCAGCCGGACGAGATCGTGCTGATACAACTTCCCGCCCTCAAACGGTTGCACGAACTCAAAGACTTCCTGCCCTTTTTCGCCGCTTCGCACGATCTTGCACGGGTGACCGTTCTCAGTCCCATCTTCAGATGTGACAGCGGGATAATGATTGGCGGGTCGATTGGCGTCGGTTTCGACCGGCATCACGACGACCACGATCGGCGGGAAAAGCTTCACGAGGTCGCGGGACTTCCGATCCAGCAGATAGGGGACTAGCTCAGACGAAACACGCGCGTCGTCGATATCGCGCTGCATGATTTCGTCGAAGCCCAGGTCGCGAGGAGGAAACACTTCCCGAACCGGCGCGAGGTGCCGAAGCAACTCCTCGTTCGCGCCGGAAAGCAGATTGAGACCGACATGGGTGAGAAAATATTTCACCTCGACAGTCTGTTGCGACGCCGTTTCGCGGCCCACGCTGAAGCTGCCGGTCGAACCCTCGAGCGTGAGGTTCAAAGCGGATGTGACGCTGAGGCTGAGGGCCATATCAGTTTCTTCCTAAGATCGGATAATAGAGGCGATTGAGCACGTTTTCGATGTCAACTGCGGTACTCTCATCGTCGTCACCGGTGACGCATGTGAACACCATCAGTCTGTCGGGTGATATCTGGCGCTTCGCGATCTGCCAGGCAAACCCTGCATCGCTATTGCGAGCCGACGGCCGCTCCTTGAGCCGCGCGACGCGATACCTTTCAATTAGAGACTTATGAGTTGCCAAGCGGCTCCGCAGATCGACGGACATGCCTATGTAAAGCGGGCTCGCGAACATCGGCGCCGAACGGTTGAGAATGTTCCGTAAGGATCGGAGCCGCTCGGGATGATCCACGACCCGCGAAACCAACCCTGACGAGATTTCAAAGGCGTGGTCCAGAGCGCCCCGATAGGCCGGCTTGAGCGGCCCCTCGACCACCGCCTGGTAGGGCTCCTCACGGAACTGTCGGAATATGCGATCGTCGAGCAACGTCCTTGCCGCTCGCTCAGCTTCACCACGATCCGTCCCACGGATAGATTCGATGTTCTCGATCGCGCGATCGAGATCGAAGTCGGTGATCTGCGGGCTGTAGTACCAAGCATAGATGCCGGGCGCGGCTGGGGCGTTCGCGAGATCGGCCCAGAGGTGCTTTTGAATTTCGCCTGCCATCCAAACCTGCGCGCCACCCGGTCCACAAAGGGGCCGTGCGACAGGTTGGTTCTAACCAAGATCGACAGGGCCCCGTGCTCCATATCCGGGCCTTGCGTCTCGGCCAAGCGGATTAGTGGAACGAAAATAGAACCAGTCACCGAGATGCGATTGTTCGCAGAATCCGACGTTGGGACACCCGACCTGCGTTGGCGGAATGAGCGTTCCCGATCGTGCGACTGATCGGTGGACACCAAGTGGACATCAAAAATTCGCGGTCGCGAAGTACGCCCGGGAGCCTCGCCCGAAGGCTTTGATAAATATGGAGAAACTGGAGCGGGCGAAGGGATTCGAACCCTCGACCCCAACCTTGGCAAGGTTGTGCTCTACCCCTGAGCTACGCCCGCTCTGGCGCTTAGCGACGGTGTGGACCGCCGCGGGAGGCCGGCCCACTAGCAAAGGCTTCCGGGGTCGGCAAGCCGATTCGTCGCGTTTTTTCGCGGGGCTTGGCAGGCGGCCCTCCGGGGCCACATAAGGCGCCGGAAAATAGTGATGCAGGAGTGACGACGTGGCGACCCTGGGAATGAGCGCGGCGGACCGCGAAGCGGTCGAGGCCTTCCGGCGCGACGTGGTCGAGCCGTCGATGACGGGCCTCGTCATCGTCGATTTCTGGGCGGAATGGTGCGGCCCCTGCAAGCAGCTCGGCCCGGTGATCGAGAAGGTCTGCGCCGATTATGCGCCCAAGGGCGTGACGCTGGTGAAGATCGACGTCGACAAGGACAAGTTCATCGCCGCCCAGTTCCAGATCCGCTCGATCCCGACCGTCTATGCGATCTTCCAGGGCCAGCCGGTCGCCGACCTGACGCAGGCGCGCAGCGAATCGCAGCTGTCGCGGATGCTCGACCAGTTGCTCGCCCAGTTGCCGATCGAGGCGCCGGGCGATCCGCAGGCGGCCGACATCGAGCAATATGTCGCGATGGCGGACGCGGTGCTGGCCGATGGCGATGCGGAGCGCGCGCTCGGCATCTTCGAGCAGGTCGCCGAGATGGCGCCCGATAACGCCGCGGTCGTGGCAGGCCGGGCGCAGGCGCTGCTGAAGCTCGGCCGCGCCGACGAGGCCGAGGCGCTGCTCGCCGCATTGCCCGAGGACAAGGCCAAGGATCCGGCGCTCGCGCAGGTGAAGGCGGCGGTGGCGCTGGCGAAGGAAACCGCGCCGGTCGACGATCTCACCCCGCTCCGTCAGGCGGTGGAGACCAACCCCGAGGATCTCGATGCCCGCTACGAACTGGCCGGCGGGCTGATGGCGGCGGGCGATCGCGACGGGGCGGCGGACCAGCTCCTCGCCTCGATCGCGCAGGATCGCGCGCATAACGACGGCGCCGCCAAGGAGCGGCTGCTCAAGCTGTTCGCCTCGATCGGGCTGGAAGATCCGTGGGTCTCGGCGCAGCGGCGGCGGCTTTCCACCGTGCTGTTCGGCTGATCCAAGTGGCGCGCCTCTCCATCTTTCCGCTGGCGGGCGCGTTGCTCTTTCCCCGCGCGCTGCTGCCGCTCCACATCTTCGAGCCGCGCTATCGAGCGATGGTGTCCGACGCCATGGCGCGCGACCGGCGCATCGGCATGATCCAGCCGCGCGACGAAACCGCGCAGAAGCCGGCTTTGTTCGACATCGGCTGCATCGGCCGCATCGCCGAGGTGGAGGCGCTGGACGACGGCCGCTTCAACCTGATCCTCGAAGGCCTCACCCGTTTCCGGCTGGTCAGCGAGCTCGACGTCACCACGCCCTTCCGCCAGGTGGAAGCGGATACCGAGGCGTTCGCGGCCGACGGCACCGATCCTGATCCGCTTGGCATCGCGCTGCGCGCCGATCTGGAGCGCGAGGCGCGCCGCTATGCCGACGCCAAGGGTTATGCGATCGACTGGGCGGCGGTGGAGCGGCTCGACGACGAGGGGCTGGTCAACGGGGTGGCGCAGGTGACGCCGTTCGACGTCGCCACCAAGCAGGCGCTGCTGGAAGCGCCGACCATCGCGGAGCGCGCCGATCTGGTGGTGCAGTTCCTCCGCTTCTTCCGCCTCGACGACAGCGACGGCGACGACAGCGGAGCGACGTTGCAGTGAGGATTGGGCAGTGATCGACCCGGAACTGCTGGCCCTGCTGGTCTGCCCGCTGACGCGCACCCCGCTCCGGCAAGAGGGCGAGGAGCTGATCTCCGACGAGGCCGGCCTGGCCTACCCGATCCGCGAGGGCGTGCCGGTACTGCTGGTGGAAGAGGCGCGGCGGCTTTAGCCCGCATCGTCACCCCGGCCTTGAGCCGGGGTCCAGCTTCTTTTGAGGCGGTTCGCCAAACGGTGCCACCCTTTCGTATCAGGGTACGTAGACGACCACATTGCGATTTTCGGCTTGAGCCGTCCTATCTGGTGTCTGGACTAAGAGATCGCGTTCTCCGAGCCCACGGACGTACAGTCTCGCGACGAGACCTTTGCGCTTGAGATATCGGGCTACCGCTTCGGCGCGCTGCTTCGCGATGACAAGATTATGGCGTTCAGAGCCGGATCGGTCTGAATAGCCTTCGACAACCACCGTGCATTTCGCGGGAGCATCATAGGCTTGGGCGAACGCATCGAGCATGGCGGCTCCTTCCCTATCGATAGCCCGGCTATCAGTAGCAAAGAACACTCGGGCGATGCGATCGACGGCAATCGGTGGCCCGGATTCCCGCGTGACCATCGAGCAGTTCTGTTGCGCTATTTCGGCCGGAAGAGGCGGAATCGTCCCCGTCGCGATGAGCATCAGCAATGGAGCAACCGGCATGGCGCTTGCCCTCTTCGTTACACCATCTGCCCCGTCAGCAGCTTCGGCAGCGTGCCGCTCTCGCCGCGCGCTTCGGCCATGAAGACATCCTTCAGCGGTGCGATGCGCTCCACCATGCCGATGCCGAAGCGGCGGATGCGGCTTGCGGGCCTGCCGGGGATGCCAAACAGGCGGGTGAGGCCGTCGGTCGCCGAGGCCACCAGGAAGGTGTCGAGCCCGCGCCAGCGCTCGTAGCGCTGCAACAGCTGGTGGTCGCCCGGATCGAGGCCGAGGCGCACGCCCTCGATCAGCACCTCGGCGAGCGCTGCGGCATCGCGGAAGCCGAGATTGACGCCCTGCCCGGCGATCGGGTGGATGCCGTGGCCGGCGTCTCCCACCAAAGCCAGCCGCTCGGCGGTGATCCGCGCGGTATGATGGAAGCCGAGCGGGAAGCTGGCGAGCGGGGCGGCCAGCTTGATCGCGCCGAGCATCCCGCCCATCCGCTTCTGCGCCTCGGCGGTGAAGGCGCGCTCGGACAGCGAGAGCATGGCGGGCGCGTCGGCCTCCGACACCGTCCACACCAAAGCCGAGCGATGACCGCCTTGCATCGGCAGCAGCGCGAAGGGGCCGGCGGGGTAGAACAGTTCGTGCGCGACGTTGCGGTGATCCGCCTCATGCTCGAGCATGCCAACCATCGCGACGTGGTGATATTCCCAGCGCGCCACCGCGATGCCGGCGGCGTCGCGCGTCGGCGAGCGGCGGCCCTCGGCGCCGACCAGCAACGCCGCCTTGAGCAGGCGCCCGTCGTCCAGCGCAACCCGAACGCCGGCGGCATCGCGCTCCACCGAAACCGCACTCCGCGACATCAGCACGGTGACGCCCTCCGACGCCTCGGCAGCTTCGCGCAGGCCGATGCGGAGGTAGCGATTCTCCACCATCATGCCGAGGGGGCCGTCATTCTCCAGATCGGGCTGGAAGTTGAGCAGGCCGCGCGCGCCCTGCTCGCCCACCTCGATCCGCTCGATCGGGTTGGCATATTGGGCGAAGCGTTCGGTGGCGCCGATCGCCTCCATCATCCGCCAGCTCGTCGAGGAGACCGCCGAGGCGCGGCCGTCGAAATGGGTCTCGCGGATCTGGGTGGCGGGGGCGGGGTCGACGATGGTGACGGTCACTCCGCCCTTCGCCAGCGCCGTCGCCAATGCGCAGCCGACGAGGCCGGCGCCGAGGATGATCACGTCGCTGTGCAGGGTGTCGCTCATCGGACTCGCTCTAGCGACGATCGATCGGGGGCGGAAGGCGGCGCGCTTGACTAGTAGGATTTGGGAGAACAGGGTTAAGCGGAACATTTGGGGCACGGTCTGCCCCAAGCGGGGAGCTTAAGGACATGGCGGGCAGCGTGGCGGTGCGGGCAGCGCCCTGGCGCGAGAAGGTGGCGCAGGTGGTGGCGCGGTCGAGCGGCGTCGCGATCGGCGCGGCGCTGATCGCGGCCGCGTTGCTGATCGCGGTGGCGCTGGCGACCTATCACCGCGCCGATTCGGCGATCAACACGGTGTCGGGCGGGCAGACGCTCAACTGGATCGGGCCGATCGGCGCCTGGGCGGCCGACGCGCTGCTGATGCTGTTCGGCCCGCTCGCCGTCGCGTGGGTGCCGATCGTGCTGGTGCCCGGCGTTCGGCTGGTGCGCGGGCGCGGCACGGGCCGCTGGGGCCGCGCCGCTTTGGTCACGCTGATCGCGCTGTTCTGCGCCGGCACCGCCGTCACCCTGTTCCGCGAGAGCACCAGCCTGCAGCTGCCCGCCGGATGGGGCGGGGCATTCGGTATCCTCGGCGCCGATGCGGTGGATGCCGGCCTCGGTCTGGTCAAGGCACCCGGATTCGACATACCGTTGCGCTACGCGATCGAGCTGATCGCCTTCGCGCTGGGGGTGTGGCTGTGGATCAAGGCGATCGGCCTCGAAGCCGAGGAGTGGGACTGGCTGGTCAGCGCCGGCCGGCAGACCGCCAAGCCCGTCGCCCGCGTCGCGCAGAAGCGGACGCCGCGTCGCGAGGCGATCGTGGCCGACGACGAGGATGATTTCGACGATTTCGAGGAGGAGGACGAGCCGGCCGCCACCGCCACGGCCAAGGAGCCGCGCGCGCCGTCCCGCCCGATCATCGCCGATCGCCAGCAGTCCGCGCCGAAGAAGCCCGAGGGCAAGCGCCAGGCCTCGCTCGATCTGCGCGACGAATATGTGCTGCCTTCGATCGACCTGCTCTCGCCGGTGCCGACCGGCGGCGGCCAGGCGATCGACAAGGCGGCGCTGGAGCGCAACGCCCGCCTGCTCGAAACCGTGCTGGACGACTTCAAGGTGCACGGCAAGATCACCCAGGTCCGCCCCGGCCCGGTCGTGACGATGTACGAGCTGGAGCCGGAGAGCGGCATCAAGGCGAGTCGCGTGGTGGCGCTGGCCGACGACGTCGCGCGCAACATGTCGGCACTGTCGGCGCGCATCGCCACCATCCCCGGCCGCACCGTGATCGGCATCGAGCTGCCCAACGTGAAGCGCGAGGCGGTAGTTTTCTCCGAGATGGTGGCTTGTTCGCAGTTCGAGGACGGCACCGCGCAGCTCCCCATCATCCTCGGCAAGAACATCGCCGGCGATCCGGTGGTCGCGGATCTCGCGCCGATGCCCCATTTGCTCGTCGCCGGCACCACCGGTTCGGGCAAGTCGGTCGGCCTCAATTGCATGATCATGTCGCTGCTCTACCGGCTGACGCCCAAGCAGTGCCGGATGATCATGATCGATCCCAAGATGCTCGAACTCAGCATCTACGACGACATCCCCCATCTCCTCTCGCCTGTCGTCACCGAGCCCGCCAAGGCGGTGCGCGCGCTCAAATGGGCGGTCGAGCAGATGGAGGAGCGCTATCGCATGATGGCCTCGGTCGGCGTGCGCAGCCTCGCCTCGTTCAACGAGAAGGTCCGGGTCGCCAAGTCCAAGGGCCAGCGGCTCGGACGGCGCGTGCAGACCGGCTATGACGCCGAGAGCGGCCATCCGGTCTATGAGGAGGAGCAGCTCGATTACGAGACGCTGCCGCAGATCGTGGTGATCGTCGACGAGCTGGCTGACCTGATGATGACGGCAGGCAAGGAGGTGGAATTCCTCATCCAGCGCCTCGCCCAGAAAGCGCGCGCGGCAGGCATCCACCTCATCATGGCGACGCAGCGCCCCTCGGTCGACGTCATCACCGGCGTCATCAAGGCGAACCTGCCGACGCGCATCTCCTTCGCGGTGACCTCCAAGATCGACTCGCGCACCATCCTGGGCGAGCAGGGCGCCGAACAGCTGCTGGGCAAGGGCGACATGCTCTACATGCCGGGCGGCAAGCAGATCGCCCGCGTCCACGGCCCCTTCGTGTCCGACGAGGAGGTGCGCGCGGTCGCCGATCACTGGCGCTCGCAGGGCACGCCGGACTACATTTCGGCGGTCACCGAGGAGCCGGAGGATGGCGGCTTCGCGCTCGACGGCCAGCCTGCCGACGACGATTCGCCCGATGCCGCGCTCTACCGCAAGGCGGTGCAGGTGGTGGCCGAATCGCAGAAGGCCTCGACCAGCTACGTCCAGCGCCAGCTGCGCATCGGCTACAACAGCGCCGCGCGCCTGATCGAGCGGATGGAGCGCGAAGGCAAGGTCGGCGCGCCGGACCATGTCGGCAGGCGCGAGGTGCTGATCGATCGCGACGGGCAGGCGATCTGATCCGTCCGGGAACCACCCGCGCCTGAGTCGATTGGGGTTCACAGCCCATTCAACGGCCTGCCGCTATCCGGCGGCGGTCATGATCCGGAGTTTCTCGATGCGCCTTTCGCCGGCCGTGCTTGCCGCGGCCCTCGCCACGCCCGTTCTCGCCGCTGCCCCGGCGCCCGCGCCGTCGCCCGATCTCGCCGCCGTGCAGGCGCATCTGAAGGCGGTGCAGACGATGACCGCCGATTTCGAGCAGACCAATGCCAGGGGCCAGATCGTCTCCGGCACGATCCAGCTCAAGAAGCCGGGCAAGGTGCGGTTCCAGTATCAGAAGGGCGTGCCGCTGCTCGTCGTGGGGGACGGCAAGGCGCTCACCATGATCGACTATTCGGTGAAGCAGGTGTCGCGCTGGCCGATCGGCAACACGCCGCTGGCGCTGCTGCTCGATCCGAACAAGGATGTCGCCCGATACGCGACGATCATTCCCGGCGGGCGCCCCGACGTCGTGATGCTGGCGGGGCAGGACAAGAAGCACCGCGAATATGGCAGCATCACCGTGACATTCCGCCGCTCCCCCGGCGCGCCGGGTGGGCTGATGCTGGATGGCTGGCAGGTGCTCGACGCGCAGAACAACCGCACGACCGTCCGCCTCGCCAACCAGAAGTTCAATGTGCCGATCGACGATTCGGCCTTCCGGTGGACGGACCCGCGCCCCCAAGGCCCGCGCCGGTAACGACGAACGGTTTCATCCCGGCGACATGGCGTTTGTATGAGCCAAAGTTAACGGCGCCGTTCATCCGGGCGACAGGTGAGGGGGCATAGACCATCTGTGCGGCCACGGAGCCGTTCCGGAATTCCCCCTGTTGTCCGGAACACCGTCTTCGTGTCCCGCCTGCGTGACGAACGCCAGGTCGGCCCCCGTTCCATGCCCCCGGAACGGGGGCCTTTCCGTATCTGGCGCATAGGCCTTCGGTCCCCTACATCGCAGGGCCATGCCTACGACCAAGATCGCCTCGTGGAACATCAACTCGGTGCGCGCGCGCATCGAGATCGTCGAGCAGTTCCTGCGCACCGAACAGCCCGACATCCTCTGCCTGCAGGAAACCAAGGTGGAAGACGGCACCTTCCCCCACGCGCCCTTTGAAAAGCTGGGCTACGTCCACCGCCTGCTCGCCGGTCAGCGGATGCACCATGGCGTCGCGATCCTCTCCAGGATCCCGCTGGGCGAACATGGCCGGCACGACTGGCAGGACAATGGCGAGGCCCGCCATGTCGGCGCCCGCCTGCCCAACGGCGTGCGGCTGGAAAATGTCTACGTGCCGGCCGGCGGCGACATCCCCGATCCTGCGGCCAACCCGAAATTCGCGCAGAAGCTGGCCTTCGTCGAGCGGATGACGCGCTGGTCCGAGGATCTGCGCGAGCCGACGCTGATCGTCGGCGACTTCAACATCGCGCCGCTCGAAAGCGATGTGTGGAGCCACAAGCAGCTGCTCAACGTCGTCAGCCACACGCCGGTCGAGGTGGAGGCGCTGACGCGGATGCAGGCGGCGCACGGCTGGGTCGATCTCGGCCGCCATTTCTTTCCGGCGCCGGCGCGACTCCACACCTGGTGGAGCTATCGCTCGCCCGACTGGACGGTGAACGATCGCGGGCGGAGGCTCGATCACATGTGGGCGAGCCCGGAGGTGGCGAAGACCGCCGTCGCGCACCGCGTGCACGAGGATTGCCGCAACTGGCTGAAACCCTCCGACCATGTGCCGCTGGTCACCGAGTTCGACTGGTGAGCAACACCGGAATCGCAGACCGGCGGGACGTGGCCCGCGCCATCGACGCGCTGCGCCGGGGCTGGCCCGTCGTGATCGACGAGGCCGGGGCGGCGCTGACCCTGCTCGCGATCGAGACCGCCGACGCCGGTCGGCTGGCCGGCTTCGCTCCCGATGGCCGCTATGACGTACTGGTGTCTCCCGAGCGCGCGGCGACCCTGATGCTCGCCAACCAGCGTCCTGCCGCGCAAGCGCCCGCCGCGGTGCGGATTGCGCAGGTGCCGTGGCTCGATCTCGATAAGGCAACCGCGCTGGCGGATCCCGCGCGGGATCTGTCGTCGCCGATGAAAGGCCCCTTCGCGACACGCGCGACGGGGGCCGATGGCGCGGCGGCGGCGGCGCTCAAGCTGGCGCGGCTGGCCGGAATCCTTCCCGCATTCTTCGTGCGGGACGGGGAGGGGGGAAGCGACACGCCTCGCCCCTCGGCCGCAGCGATCTTCGACTACGATGCGCCCAGCCATCTCGTCATCGCCTCGCGCGCGCGCCTTCCGGTCGCAGCTTCACGTCAACATACTGATATTATTGCATTTCGCTCGGCTGAAGAGGCGACAGAGCATGTCGCGCTGGTGATCGGCGCGCCGAACGGCCGGCCCCCGCTCGTGCGCCTGCACAGCGAGTGCCTGACCGGCGATGTCTTCGGATCGCTGAAGTGCGATTGCGGGCCGCAGCTTGATGGTGCGCTCCACCGCATCGCCGAAGAGGGGTGGGGCATCCTGCTCTATCTCCGGCAGGAGGGGCGGGGGATCGGCCTGATCAACAAGCTGCGCGCCTATGCTCTGCAGGACCAGGGCTTCGACACGGTGGACGCCAATCTTCGCCTCGGCTTCGGGATCGACGAACGCGACTTCGGCGTCGCGGCGCGCATGCTCGCGCTGATCGGCCAGACCCGCATCCGGCTGCTCACCAACAATCCCGCCAAGGTGGCAGGGCTGGCGGCTGCGGGGATCGACATTGTCGAGCGCGTCGAGCATCGCGTGACGGCCAACCCGCACAACGTCGATTATCTCGCCACCAAGCGCGATCGCACCGGGCACATGCTCTGATGCGGATCGTCGTGGAGACGGACGCCGGCCTGCTTCATTTCGGCGCGACGACGCTGCCCTGCGCGATCGGGCGAAGCGGCGCCTGCGGCGCCGCCGACAAGCGCGAAGGCGACGGTTATACACCGCTTGGGGTCTGGCCGGTCCGCGCCGTCCTCCTCCGTCCCGATCGTGGCTTCGATCCACCATCGGGAATAGCCTGGCGATGGCTGCGCCCCGACGATGGCTGGTCGGACGATGTCGCCGATCCGGCCTACAATCGGCCGGTACGTCATCCGCACCCCTTTTCCGCCGAGCGGATGTGGCGGGATGATGCCCATTACGATGCCGTCCTGATCCTCGGCCACAATGATCGACCGCCGGTCCCCGAACTGGGGAGCGCCATCTTTCTCCATCTCCGCGGCGACAGGCCCACAGAAGGCTGTGTCGCGATCGATCGCACAGGGATGGCCTCGCTGCTCTCTGCACTGACGCCGGGATCGACCGTGGAAATCCGCCGCCATATTGGCGATCGCCCGTCGCTCGGCTAAGGCAGGCGTGCGAAGTCCTCGCGCTGGGAGACGCCGGTGAAGATCACGGTCGATGTCGATTGCACGCCGGAAGAGGCTCGCCGCTTCATGGGCCTGCCTGACCTCTCCTCGCTCCACGAAGCCTATCTGTCCAAGATGCGCACCGCGATCGAGCAGGGCGTGACGCCCGATACGATCCAGACGATGATGCAGAGCTGGGGGCCGATGGGCGAGGCGGGCTTCAACCTGTGGCGCCACATGCTGGATAATATGGGTGGCAGCAGCACCAAATAACCCCGCCGGCGACACGATCTTCGCGCTGTCGAGCGGCGCGCTTCCCTCCGCCATCGCCATCATCCGGATCAGCGGCGCGCGCGCGCGCATGGCGTTGGAAGCATTGGCCGGTCGCCTTCCACAGCCGAGACAGTCGGCGCTGCGGACCTTATGCGACGCCGGCGATGTGCTCGACGAGGGCATGGTTCTTTGGTTTCCCGCACCGCGCACGGTGACGGGCGAGGATCTTGCGGAACTGCATCTCCACGGCAGTCGCGCCGTCGTGGAGGCCTGCTATGCCGCGCTTCGGCGGCTGGGCCTGCGCTTGGCGGAACCGGGCGAGTTCACCCGCCGCGCCCTGTTCAATGGCAAGATGGATCTTGCGGCGGTCGAAGGACTAGCCGACCTCCTCGCTGCCGAGACGGAGAGCCAGCGACGCGATGCGATCCGCCGTCAGCGCGGTGCCGTGCCGCGCCTCCTCGCCGGGTGGCGCAGCCGGCTCACGCTGATTTCGGCCGCGATGGAGGCGGCGATCGATTACGATGGTGAGGAGGAGGTGGCCGGCCAGTGCGCATGGTCGGCGCTCACCGATTCGCTGCTCGCGGAAATCGAGCGGGCAGCCACGCTGGCGCCCGCCGAGCGACTGCGCGATGGCATTCGCGTCGCCATCGTCGGCCCGCCAAACGCCGGCAAATCGACGCTGTTCAATGCGCTCGCCGGCCGCGATGCCGCCATCGTGTCCGACATTGCCGGCACCACACGTGACGTGATCGAGGCGCCCATCGCGATCGACGGCATCCCGTTCGTGCTTATCGACACCGCTGGCCTTCGCGAGGCGGTCGATCCGATCGAAAGGATCGGCGTATCGCGCGCCCTGGACGAAGAGGATCTCGCACAGATTCGGATCGACCTTCGTGACGATGCACAAGAGGATGCCCGAACGATTGCGGTTTCGTCCAAGGCGGATTTCAGAACGCCACGGCCGGAGCATCTTGCAGTGTCGGCACTCGACGGTCGCGGATTGGACGAACTGCAACGCCGACTTGTGGCCATGGCACGGGGCATATTGCCAGGCGAGGGGGAGGTGACGTTTGAGCGCCGTTACCGCGAGGCACTTTTTGCGGTAAGGGACGAACTTGTCTTCGCACACCGTGTGCCGGATCTGGTCCTGTCTGCCGAACATCTCAGACGGGCGGGGCGCGCGCTCGACGCGGTGCTCGGAGGTGACGGGCTGGAGGATATGCTGGATGCGCTGTTCGGGCGCTTCTGCCTGGGAAAGTGAATGTTCCACGTGAAACATGACGGGCGTGATGGATCGAAAATTTGATGTCATCGTCGTAGGCGGAGGCCATGCCGGATGCGAAGCGGCGGCGGCGGCCGCACGTATGGGCGCACGAGTGGCGCTTGTAGCGCTCGATGTCGCCGCGACAGGATCGCTGTCGTGCAATCCCGCAATTGGTGGCGTCGGCAAGGGCCATCTGGTTCGCGAAGTCGATGTCTTCGACGGATTGATAGCGGCGGCGGCCGATGACGCTGCCATCCACTATCGGATGCTGAACGCCAGCAAGGGTGCCGCCGTACACGGGCCGCGCGTACAGGCGGACCGAACGCTCTTCCGTCGATCAATCCAAGCCCGGCTTGCGCGCCTTCCCCACCTGACAATGATCGAAGGTGAGGCCGTGGAGCTGCGCCTCCGGTCGAACCGCATCACCGGGATCGGGCTCCGGGACGGCCAAATACTCGACGCGCCAGCGGTGGTGCTTGCATCGGGCACCTTCCTCGGCGGGAAGTTGTTTCGCGGCCTCGAGCGCTTCGATGGCGGGCGGGTTGGGGAGCCGGGTGCGCATCGCCTAGCCGTGCAGTTGCGTGATCTCGGCCTGCCGATCGCTCGCTTGAAAACTGGAACGCCCCCCCGGATCGACGGACGCACCATCGATTGGTCACGGATCGCCCGCCAGCCATCGGATGGCGAGAACTGGCGGATGTCGCCGGATTCGTCGGGCGCACGCCAGCCACAATTGTTCTGCGGCATCACCCGAACAACCGACGCGACTCATGCCATCATCCGCGACGGCTTCCACGAATCGCCTCTGTTCAGCGGGGAAATCGAGGGCAGGGGCCCTCGCTATTGCCCGTCGATCGAGGACAAGGTGAAGCGCTTTGGCGATCGTGACGGACACCAGATCTTCTTGGAGCCCGAGACGATCGGTGGTCCGCTCATCTATCCCAACGGGATTTCGACCTCGCTTTCGACCGAAACACAGCAGCGGTTTATCTGCTCCATCCCTGGCCTCGAGCGAGCCGAGATAGCGGTGCCCGGCTATGCGGTGGAGTATGACCATATCGATCCCCGCGTGCTTTCCACCATGCTGGAAACACGGTGTCTGCCCGGACTCTATTTTGCCGGCCAGGTGAACGGGACCACCGGATATGAGGAGGCCGCCGCACAGGGGTTGGTCGCGGGACTCGCCGCTGCCGCCACCGTGCTGGATCGGCCGGCACCCATTTTCGATCGCGCTTCGAGCTATATCGGGGTGATGATCGACGATCTGACGTTGCAGGGCGTGACGGAGCCGTATCGAATGCTGACCGCGCGTGCCGAGCATCGTCTTCACCTCCGTGCCGACAATGCCGAGGCGCGTCTCGCCGATGCAGCATTGGCCGCCGGTGTGGTCGGGGTGGAGAAAGAACGGTCGCTTCGCATGCGTATGGATGCACGCCATCGCGCATCCGCCATCCTCGATTCGCTCGTCACAAAGCGAAAGTGGAACGGCGACTTCGGTGTCGCCAAGGACGCGGCGGCCATCCCTTCGTCCATCCTCGACGAGATTGCGACGAACGAACATTATCGCCCCTATGTCGAGCGTCAGGCTAATGAGGTCGCCCGGCTGCGGCGCGGCGGTGCCCCGCTTCCCGCCACGTTCGACTATGCCGCTGTACCCGGACTATCGAGCGAGATGATCGAGCGGCTATCCAAGGCGCGCCCTGACTCGATCGATCAGGCGAGCCGCATACAGGGGATAACGCCGGCTGCGCTTACGGCCCTGCTCGTTGCCGCGCGAGTCGCTGCATGACGCTCGATGATGTTCCACGTGAAACATCCGTGTTGATCGAGCGACTGAAAGGACTCGTCCTTGCCGAAAGCGCCCGGCAAAACCTGATCTCGGCATCGACGATCGAGTCGTTCGACCAGCGACATATCGTGGATTCGCTTCAGCTCGCGTCTTTCGCGCTGGAGCGGTCTCTACTCGATATCGGATCGGGCGGTGGCTTCCCCGGTCTCGTGCTCGCCTGCATCAACACGTCCCCTGTTCACCTCGTCGAACCCCGCGCAAAACGAGCGGCCTTTCTTCATGATGCGGCCACCGAGCTGGGATTGGGCCATGTCCGCGTCCACGCATCGAAAGTCGAACGCGTCGAACTTGCGCCCGTCAGGACGATCACCGCGCGCGCGGTCGCGAACCTCGACGCGCTGTTCGCCATGGCGCAGCATTTGAGCGACGAAAATACGCGCTGGGTGCTTCCTAAGGGCAGGGGAGCCGCATCAGAACTGGAAGTGGCGCGCCGGACGTGGCAGGGTGATTTCCGCCTCGTTCCGAGCGTGACGGATGCCGAAGCGGCCATCGTCATCGCCGAGGGCGTTCGACGGAGACGGGCTCGATGATTCGTATCGCGGTTGCCAACCAGAAAGGCGGCGTCGGAAAGACGACGACGACGATCAATATCGGAACGGCATTGGCCGCGACCGGATGGAAGGTGCTGGTGATCGATCTCGATCCGCAGGGCAACGCCTCCACCGGGCTGGGTATCGATCGATCGCAGCGCAAGCGGTCTAGCTATGATCTGCTCGTCGGCAATTGCGACGTGATCGATGCCGCGATCGCGACGCGTGTTCCGCGGCTCGATCTGATCGCGTCCACTGTCGATCTGTCGGGTGCGGAAATCGAGCTGGTCGATATCGAACGTCGTGCCCATCGCCTCGACATCGCCTTGTCGGAAGTACCGGAAGGACGGTGGGATGTCGTGCTGATCGACTGTCCGCCGTCGCTCGGCCTGCTCACCGTCAACGCCATGAGTACGGCCAATTCGCTGCTCGTGCCGCTGCAGTGCGAGTTCTTCGCGCTGGAGGGTCTGAGCCAGCTGCTCCAGACGATCGAGCGCATACGCGCCCGCTTCAATCCCGGCCTCCAGATTCTCGGTGTCGCGCTGACCATGTACGATCGTCGCAATCGCCTCTCCGAACAGGTCGCGGCGGACGTCCGTGCCGCGCTCGGCAAGCTGGTGTTCGAGACGAGCATCCCGCGCAACGTGCGGCTGTCCGAGGCACCGAGCCATGGCGTACCGGCGCTGATCTACGATCACCGCTGCTCGGGATCCGAAGCCTATATCGCACTCGCCCGCGAGCTGATGGCGCGGCTGCCGCTGCGCGAACGGGTCGCGGCATGAGCGCCAGCCGTCGCCCATCCGGACTGGGCCGCGGACTGTCCGCGCTGCTCGGCGAAGTCGAACGCGAGCAGCCGATCGAGGCCGGCGAAACGCTGACCGAAGGTGTCCGCCTGATCGCGGTCGCGGATATTCGTCCGCACCCCGATCAGCCGCGCCGCCATTTCGACGAAGAGAAGCTCGACGAGCTGGCCCAATCGATCGCCGAGCGCGGCGTTCTCCAGCCGATCGTCGTGCGCAGGATAGGCGGTGGATACCAGATCGTCGCCGGCGAACGTCGCTGGCGCGCGGCCCAGCGCGCACGCCTGCATGAAGTGCCGGCGCTGATCCGCGATCTCAACGACACCGAGACGCTCGAGATCGCGATCATCGAGAATATCCAGCGCGCCGATCTCAATGCGATCGAAGAGGCGGAGGCCTATCAGCGCCTCGTCTCCGATTTCGGCCATACCCAGGAAGCGCTCGGCAAACTCGTCCACAAGTCGCGCAGTCACGTGACTAACCTGTTGAGATTGCTCGATCTTCCGGCGAAAGTTCGCCAGGAAGTCGCAACCGGCGCACTCAGCATGGGCCACGCCCGCGCGTTGATCACCGCCGAAGATCCGGAGAAGCTCGCCGCCGAAGTGATCAAGCGCGGCCTGTCCGTCCGCGATACCGAACGCTTGGCGCGTACGGAGAAGGGACCGCGCGGCCAGCGCGCCGCCAAGCAGAAGCCGGCGCCCGATGCGGATATCGCGGCGCTTGAGCGGCAATTGGGCGACATGCTCGGCCTTGCGGTGAAGATCGCGCATACCGGGGAGGGCGGTACCGTCACGCTCTCTTATTCGAGCCTCGATCAGCTCGACATGATCTGCCAGCGGCTGAGCGGCGAAAAGATCTAGCGCCGGCTGCGCCCGGCCTGCCGGGCGATGGTGAACAGCTCGGCATCCACCGCGATCGGGCCGGGGCCGGATGCGCGCATGATCTCGCGGCCAGCCTCCGATATGCGCTCGATCGCGCGGGCGATGCGCGTGGAGGGCCAGCGCATCGCGTAGCCGGCCATCTTGTCCTTCTGCTTCCAGAAGATCGCGCGACCGGCCTTGTCCACCGCCTGCGACGGAGAGGCGCCGCGATCGATCTCGGTGCGGATCGCGGCGAGCTGGACGAGCTGCGGCAGCAATGCGCGCACCAGCCCAACGCCTTCGCGCCCTTCCTGTACCAGTCGCGTGATCTCGGCATCGAGAACCGCCTCGTCCCCGCGCAGCACGGCGTCGGTGAAGCGGGTGAGATCGGCTTCCCCCATATCGGCGCCGATCGCATCGAGCATCGCATGATCGGCCTCGCGCGGCTGATCGGGCGAGGCATCGGCGTAGAGCGCGAGTTTCTCGATCTCCGATGCCAGCACCGCGCGATCGCCGCCCGACGACGCGGAAAGGCGCCGTGCCAGCTCGCGCCCGATACGCAGCCCCTGCGCGCGGCCGAGTTCCATCGCCACCTGATCGATATCGCCCGCATCGGGCTGCCAGCTGGCATGGGCCATGCCCGTCGCATGGCCGGAGACCAGCTTCACCAGCTTCGAATCCTTGCGTAGCGCGCCGCCGATCAGCACCACCGGGTTCCCCGCCGCGGGTGCCTCCAGCAGAGCCTCCACGGCCCCCAGGCAGGCATCGCTGGCGCCCTCGACACGAATGTGCCGCGCCCCGCCGAACATCGAGATCGAGGCGGCCTCATCGGTCAGCAGCGCCGGATCGGCGGTGATCTGGGACGGTTCGAGATCGATCCGCTCGGCATCCGGCCCCATAGCCGTGGCCAGCCGCTGCGCGAGCGCGCGCGATGCTGATTCGTCGGGGCCGTAAAGCAGATAGCAGCGGATCGACGGATCGGCCTTGTCGAGCGCGGCGCGGATGGCCGCGTCCTTGGCCATCACCGGTCCTTGTTGTGCCGCGCGAATACCGCGACGCGGGCCACGATCTGATCCGCCACATCGTCCACCAGATTCTCGAGCGCGGTCTGCTCGGCGGCGACGGTGGCGTAATCGGAGCTGACGGCATCGATACCCGCGTCCGATCCGGCGCTCGCATCGAGCAGGGTCGTGCCGGCCGCATCATTGGTGACCAGACGGAAGCGGGCGCGCAGGACACGCCGCTCGCGGGTCACGGTACCCTGCTGGTTGATGCCCAGACCGCTGATCTGATCGCTGAGATCGACCACCAGCTTGTAGCGCGGCGTCTCGCTATGCCCGGTCGCGCCCAGCCGATCGTTGAGCGCATTGCGCATCAGCCAGCCCGACTGGCCGCTGATCGCGCCGACCTCGATCCCCGACAGCTTCTCGGCGACGGCGCCGTGCATGCCGCCCTCATAGAGCGGGTGCAGGCCGCAACCGGCGAGCGGCAGCGCCAGCGCGAGAAGGGGGAGGAGGCGGGCGAAACGCTTCATGCGACCAGATTCACCAGTCGATCGGGAACGACGATCACCTTCTTCGGCTCCTTGCCCTCGAGGAAGGCGATGATCTTTTCCGAACCCAGCGCCATCGCTTCCAGCGACGCCTTGTCGGCGCCCTTGGGGGCGGTGAGGGTGTCGCGCAGCTTGCCGTTGACCTGGATGGCGATGGTCACCTCCTCATCCACCAGCAGCGCCGGATCGACCTTCGGCCAATCTGCCAACGCGATCAGGCCGTCATGGCCACGAGCCGCCCACGCTTCCTCGGCGAGATGCGGGATCATCGGCGCGACCAGCAACAGCAGCGTGTCGATCGCCGCGGTGCGGCTGGCGGACGGCTTGGCCTTCTCCAGCGCGTTGGCCAGCTCATACAGCTTGGCAACCGCCTTGTTGAAGCCGAGTGCCTCGATATCCTCGGCGATGCCGGCGATAGCCTTGTGCAGCTTGCGGTCGAGCTCCTTGTCCTGCCCCTCGGCCGGCTCGCGATCGGCGGCGAGGCGCCATACGCGCTGGACGAAGCGCCACGCGCCCTCGATCCCGGCTTCCGACCATTCGAGGTCGCGCTCGGGCGGGCTGTCGGACAGCATGAACCAGCGCGCCGCGTCCGCCCCGTATTGATCGATGATCGCGGTGGGATCGACCGTGTTCTTCTTGGACTTGGACATCTTCTCGACGCGGCCGACCGTCACCGGCTGGTCCGTGCCGGCGATGAACAGGCCGCCGTCGCGCTTCTCGATCTCATCGGTGCCGACCCAGTTGACCCGGTCGCCCTGTTCCTCGTGAGACACGAAGGAATAGGTTTCGTGCGTCACCATGCCCTGCGTGAACAGGCCGCCGAACGGCTCGGCGAAGTCCAGCAGGCCCAGATGCTTGAGCGCGCGCGTCCAGAAGCGCGCGTAGAGCAGGTGCAGGATCGCATGCTCGATGCCGCCGATATACTGGCCGACCGGCAGCCATTGCTCGGCAATGGCCTTGTCGAACGGCTTGTCCTCGGGCTGGCTGGCGAAGCGGACGAAATACCAGCTCGAATCCGCGAAGGTATCGAGCGTATCGGTCTCACGCTTCGCCGCCGCGCCGCAGGTCGGGCAGCTAACATCGCGCCATGTCGGGTGTCGATCGAGCGGGTTGCCGGGCACGTCGAAGCTGACGTCCTCGGGCAGCACCACCGGCAGCTGGTCGGCGGGCACCGGCACGATGCCGCAGGTGCCGCAATGGATCACCGGGATCGGCGTGCCCCAGTAACGCTGACGGCTAACGCCCCAGTCGCGCAGGCGGAACACGGTGGTGCCCTGGCCCCAGCCGCCTTCCTCCGCCTTGGCGATCACGGCAGCCTTGGCCTCATCGACACTCATGCTGTCGAGGAAACGCGAATTCACCAGCCTGCCGGGGCCGGTATAGGCCTCGTCGTGGATCGGCTTGTCGGCCTCACCCTCGGCGGCCACCACGCGCGGCACCGGCAGCATATATTTGCGCGCGAAATCTAGGTCGCGCTGGTCGTGCGCGGGCACACCCATCACCGCGCCGGTGCCGTAGCCCATCAGCACGAAGTTCGCGACGAAGACCGGCAGCTTCCACTCCGGATCGAAAGGATGCACGGCGTTGAGGCCGGTGTCGTAGCCCTTCTTCTCGGCGGTCTCGATCTCCTCGGCCGCGGTGCCGGTGCGGCGGCACTCGTCGGCGAAAGCGGCGAGCGCCGGGTCCTGCTCGGCCAGCGCCAGCGCCAGCGGATGATCCGCCGCGATCGCCACGAAGCTCGCGCCGAAGATGGTGTCGGGGCGGGTGGAGTAGACCTCGATCCCGTCATGCCCGCCGGCAGCCTGATCCAGCCTGAAGCCGAAGCGCAGCCCCCTGGATCGCCCGATCCAGTTGGCCTGCATCAGCTTCACCTTCTCGGGCCAGTCGGGCAGGCCGTCGAGCCCGTCGAGGAGATCCTCGGCGAAGTCGGTGATCTTGAGGAACCACTGGGCCAGCTTGCGCCGCTCGACCAAGGCGCCCGAGCGCCAGCCGCGCCCGTCGATCACCTGCTCGTTGGCGAGCACGGTCATGTCGACCGGATCCCAATTGACCTCGCTCTCCTTGCGGTAGACGAGGCCGGCTTCCAGCATCTTCAGGAACAGCGCCTGCTCGTGGCCGTAATAATCCGGCTCGCAGGTGGCGAGTTCGCGCGACCAGTCGAGCGCGAAGCCCAGCCGCTTCAACTGCGCCTTCATCGCGGCGATGTTGGCGCGGGTCCAGTCGCCGGGATGGACCTTCTTCTCCATCGCGGCATTCTCGGCCGGCATGCCGAAGGCGTCCCACCCCATCGGGTGGAGTACCTCATGCCCGGTCATCCGCTTGTAGCGGGCGAGCACGTCGCCCATCGTGTAATTGCGGACGTGGCCCATGTGGATGCGCCCCGACGGATAGGGGAACATCTCCAGCACGTAGCATTTGGGCTTGGGCGAGGAATCGTCGGCGCGGAAGGCCTGCGCCTCGTCCCACGCCTGTTGCCAGCGGCCGTCGGCGGCGAGCGGGTTGAAGCGCTTTTCCATAACTTTCCTGTGGGGCGTCAGCCCGAAATGGCGCCGCGGCGCAGGTCACGGGCGCGCTGCAGGATGATGTCCTCCAGCTTCTGCACCGTCTGCGCGGCGACCGGGGCATCGACCCAGTTGCCGCCCTGGTTGACCTCGCGCGAAGCGGCGACGCGCACGGCGTCGGCGCGCAGATCCTGATCGAGGATCGATACGGTGAGCTTCATCCGCTCGCCCGGCGTCTGCGGGTTGGCGTACCAGTCGGTGACGATTACGCCGCCGTTCGAATCCACCTGGGCGAGCGGCATGAACGACACGGTGTCGAGCGCGGCACGCCACAGATAGGCGTTCACGCCGATCTGGGTGATCTTGGACGCGGCCAGATCGGCGCTGAGCGCCTTGGCCTTGTTCTTGTCGTGATGCGCGCACCCGGCGAGCAGCAAAGCGGCGGTCAAAGCGCCGGCGATCGGGCGCAGGGTGCGGGCGGGAAACTGCATCATCAAGGTGCCTTCGGACGCGCGTGGAAGCCCGCATCTATAGAGGCTGAGCGGGCTTGGGCAAGCGCTGCGGACACGTCCGGGCGCGCGAGTCTGTGGACCGCGTGCAACAGGGCATCCAATTCCGGACGGAGCGGCGATCCAAAGCGGTGACATCCGCGTTTGTGCCATGCTAGGCGCCGGATTGCAGGGGAGTTTGTCAGACCAGATGCGTACGAGTCGAATCATGAGCAGGTTGAGCGGGGGGATCGCGATGGCGAGCCTCGCGCTGTTGCTCGTGCCCGGCACCGCGTCGGCTGCCCTCCAGAAGAAGCGTGCGCCCAAGGCTGGCGCCAACGTGTCCGGCTCGATCGGCTCGTTCACGCCGGCCGCCGCCGATCCGCGATTCGGATCGACCTTCGGCCGGGGTGGCCTTCCTTCGTCCGGCTTCCGTTTCACGCCGTCGCTCGGCCCCGGCGCGAGCCGCCGCGTGACCGTCGCGGTGCGCGCGCGGGCGGGTACGTCGGCTCCGGGCGCGACCAGCACGACCAACACCTATGCCGGCTTCACGCCTTACGCCTACAATCTGGGCGTCGCGGTGGGCTGGAAGCGCTTCGCCGTCACCAGCGACTACAGTAAGGTCGATCTCGGCGTCGTGCCGGGCAGCCACGAATCGGCCGATGTCGCGCTCAGCTATGGCGGCAGGCGCTGGAGCACCCGCCTGGCGCTGGCCGCCGACCGCAGCACCGGCGACACCACGCGCCTGATCGGTGGCGAGCAGGGCGTCGCGGTCGACTTCGGTGGCTCCTATTCGATCACCAACCATTTCGACGTGACCGGTGGCGTCCGCTACCGCGTCGAGAAGGACCGGCTGGTGCAGCTTTCCGACGACCGGCGCGACAGCCAGGCCGTCTATATCGGCACCGCCTTCAAGTTCTGATCAGGCCGTCGATCGCGGCCCAACGCGTGATTCCGAGATTTCTCAAAGCCTGAGCACGGCGGTGATTCATGCCGCCGAGCGCGACGATGCCGTCTCGCTCGCGGCCCAGCATCAGCCCGAGCCGAATCGGCCCCAGCGTGCGCGCGCCGGGATGGGACCGCGTGGCAAAGACCGGCGACACGAACCGGAGATCGGCATGGCGCGCGGCGCGCAATTCCATGCCGTCATGAGCCGGTGCGGAGCGAATCAGCGGACGCGCCCCGCGGCGCGGCGAGCGGCCATGAACGCCATCCGCTTTCCAGGCGGCCGCTTGCTCGGGCGATGATGCAAGAATCAATACGAGGCGACGACGACGTGCCACGGCACGCACCTGCTCGTAGAGCGCGCGCCGTTCGCCCGGCGGCACCCCATAATGGCGGAATACGATGCCCGCGCCGCGCGGCAACCGCTCCAGCGCGATCCACAGCGCATCGCCGATCCGCTCGTCCGTCATCAGCAGCAGGTTAGGAAGACGGGCTTGGCGAGGCGGCATCGCCCTCTCTATAGGCGCGCCATGCCCGGAACCGAAGCACCGCCGCGCGAACGCCTCGCCGCCGTCCGCGATACGATCGCCCACACCGCGAAGATCGCCGGCGGGCCCGCCGAGGCGGTGACGCTGATCGCCATCTCCAAGACGGTCCCCGCCGAGGGGATCGAGCCGCTGCTCGCCGCCGGGCAGCGCGTGTTCGGCGAGAATCGCGTGCAGGAAGCGCAGGGCAAATGGCCGGCGCTGCGGACACGCCATCCGGATGTCGTCCTCCACCTCGTCGGCCAGCTCCAGTCGAACAAGGCGGTCGAGGCGGTCGCGCTGTTCGATGCGATCCACTCGGTCGATCGCTCGTCGCTGGTGCAGGCGCTCGGCAAGGCGATGGGCGCGTCAGGCAAGCGGCCCGATTGCTTCGTGCAGGTCAATATTGGCGAGGAGGAGCAGAAAGGCGGCGTCGCGATCGCCGAGCTGCCCGCCCTGCTTGCAGAGGCGCGCGAGGCCGGCCTGCCGATCGTCGGGTTGATGGCGGTGCCGCCCGCCGACGTCGAACCCGCGCCCTATTTCGCGCTGCTCGCCAAGCTGGCGAAGGACCATGGCCTCGCGCGTCTCAGCATGGGGATGTCGGGGGATTACGAGACGGCTGTGCTGCTCGGATCGACCGAGGTCCGCGTCGGCACTGCCTTGTTCGGGGCGCGGGCCTAGCCGCTGCCGAGCAGCGGCGCCAGTTCCGCGCTGCCGCGCCAGATCATGTGCAGCGCAACGTAGAGGATCACCGCCAGGCCGACATAGGCGATCCAGCGATGGCGCCCGATGATCCGCGCGATCAGGTTTGCGGCCAGCCCCATCAGCGCCACCGACAGCACCAGCCCGATCACCAGCACTGCCGGGTGCTCGGCCGCCGCACCGACGACGCCGAGCACATTGTCGAGGCTCATCGAGACGTCGGCCACAGCCACGGCGATCGCCGCGCGGAGGAAGCTGCCGGGCGCGGACTCCGCCGCCGCTTCCGCCTCGCCGATCTCGTCACCGCCCGACCGGATCTCGCGCCAGAATTTCCAGGCGACCCACAGCAGCAGCAGCCCGCCCGCAAGCAGAAGCCCGGTAATTTCGATGAGGGCGGTGGCGACCAGCGCGAAAGCGATACGCAGCACCAGCGCCGCAATGATACCGACGAGGATGACACGCCGCCGGTCGCGCGGCGGCAATCCCGCCGCCAGCGCACCCACCACGATCGCATTGTCGCCCGCGAGGACGAGGTCGATCGTCAGCACCTGAACCAGCGCGGCAAGGCCGGGGCCGGTCAGGATCTCGCCGAAGTCGAAGGCCGGCAAGCCGCGGCCTTACTGGTTCATCGAGGCGAAGAAGTCCTCGTTGGTCTTGGAATCCTTCATCTTGTCGAGCAGGAATTCCATCGCGTCGGTGGTGCCCATCTGCATGAGGATGCGACGCAACACCCACATCTTGGACAGCTTGTCCTTCTCGACCAGCAGTTCCTCCTTGCGAGTGCCGGACTTGCCGACGTCCATCGCCGGGAAGATGCGCTTGTCGGCCACCTTGCGGTCGAGCACGATTTCCGAGTTGCCGGTGCCCTTGAACTCTTCGAAGATCACCTCGTCCATGCGGCTGCCGGTGTCGATCAGCGCGGTGGCGATGATCGAGAGCGAGCCGCCTTCCTCGATGTTGCGCGCGGCACCGAAGAAGCGCTTGGGGCGCTGCAGGGCGTTGGCGTCGACACCGCCGGTCAGCACCTTGCCCGAGGACGGGACGACGGTGTTGTAGGCGCGGCCGAGGCGCGTGATCGAATCAAGCAGGATCACGACGTCCTTCTTGTGCTCGACGAGGCGCTTGGCCTTCTCGATCACCATTTCGGCGACCTGGACGTGGCGCGTGGCCGGCTCGTCGAAGGTGGACGAGATCACCTCGCCGCGCACCGAACGCTGCATGTCGGTGACTTCTTCCGGCCGCTCGTCGATCAGCAGCACGATCAGGAAGACTTCGGGATGGTTGTCGGTGATCGCCTTGGCGATGTTCTGCAGCATCACCGTCTTGCCGACGCGCGGCGGGGCGACGATCAAGGTACGCTGGCCCTTGCCCTGCGGCGAAACGATGTCGATGACGCGCGCCGACTTGTCCTTCTGGGTCGGATCGCCCGGATCGAGCGTCAGCTTCTGCTCGGGATAGAGCGGGGTGAGATTGTCGAAATTGACGCGGTGGCGGACGACGTCGGGATCGTCGAAATTGATCGAATTGAGCTTGGTCAGCGCGAAGTAACGCTCGCCGTCCTTGGGCGCGCGGATCTCGCCGTCCACGGTGTCGCCGGTACGCAGGCCGAACTTCCGGACCTGGTTGGGCGAGACGTAGATGTCGTCCGGGCCGGCGAGATAATTGGCCTGCGGACTGCGCAGAAAGCCGAAGCCGTCGGGCAGCACCTCGATCGTGCCCTCGCCCATGATCTGATCGCCCTGTTCCGCCTGCTCCTTCAGGATGGCGAACATCAGGTCCTGCTTGCGCAGCGTCGACGCACCCTCGACGCCGAGCTCCTCGGCCATGGAAACGAGGTCGGCGGGGGCGGTCTTCTTGAGGTCTTTGAGGTGCATGACGGTCCTGGGACTGGGATTCGCGACGAGGTGGGGACGGGATACGTCGATGTCGGGAATGGAGGCCGGCCCGGATGGGTAAGCCTTGAATCGGCGGTTAGGCCGCGACTTTTCGCAAGTCAAGCAAGCGCGCGGCGCTTACGCCGAACGGACATAAGAAGCGCGGCGGCCTGTGGCAAGGCCGCCGCGCGAACGGGATCGGTGGTACGTGGAGGGGGGCCTCAGGCCGCCCACTGGGCCAACCAGTCGGACAGCCCCTGCGGAGTCATGTGGCGCGCGTCGGACAGCGCGAAGAGCTTGTCGCGGTTGAGCAGGCGATCATGCACAGGATCGACCGCCAGGATTGCCGGCACGCCGTCCAGCCGCCTGGTGATGCCGTAATGCGCGGCGATCGCGCCGTTGGTGTCGAAGCGGCCGATATTCACGCTGACGATCACGAAATGCCTGTTCAGAAAGGTGTGCAGTTCGGGCAACTCCATGATGCCGGCAAGCACGCGGCAATCGAGGCACCAGTTGCCGCCGAGATCGATCAGCAGGCGCTTGTGCTCGCGCTTCGCCTGCGCCTTTGCCTTGGCGACGACGGCCTGCGCATCGGCCTGCTCGTCATAAGGGAAGGGCAGGGGCTGGGGCAGGTCGTTCACCCCCGCAACCGAGACGTGCGGCGCCTGCGGGGCGGCGGTGGCAGGGCTGGCCAGCAAAGCCAGGGCGAAGAGTGGATACGCAAGCGACTTGATCATGACGGCGAACCTAGGGCCGCGTCCGGACGTCCGCCAGTGCAGCTTCGCTTGGCATGGTCGAAGTCCCACTTGGCGGGGTGACGGCATCGGTACCGCACGCTAACCGGCTAGGGATGCTCGCCGATCCCCTCGACATCCTGAAGACCACCTTCGGCTTCCCGGCCTTCCGCGGCGTGCAGGAGCGGGTGGTCGCGCGGGTGATGGCGGGCGAGGGAACGCTGGCGGTGATGCCGACGGGTGCCGGCAAGTCGCTCTGCTACCAGCTGCCGGCGCTGGCCCGGCGCGGTACGGCGGTGGTGATCTCGCCGCTGATCGCGCTGATGCACGATCAGGTCCGCTCGGCCGAGGCGTTCGGTATCCATGCCGCGACGCTCACGTCAGCGGACAGCGACCGCGACGAGACGATGCGCCGCTTCCGCGAGGGCGAGCTGGATCTGCTCTACGTCGCGCCCGAGCGCGCGTCGAACCCTGGCTTCCGCGATCTGCTGCGGCTGACCGAGCTATCTCTCTTCGCGATCGACGAGGCGCATTGCGTCAGCGAATGGGGCCACGATTTCCGCCCCGATTACCGCCTTCTCCGCCCGCTGCTCGATGCCTTTCCGGAGGTTCCGCGCCTCGCGCTCACCGCGACCGCCGACGAGCATACCCGCGCGGACATCCTCCAGCAGCTCGGATTGCCGCAAGACGGGTTGATCGTCGCCGGCTTCGACCGGCCGAACATCCAGTATCGTATCTCGCCACGCGACGGCCTGGCCCAGCAACTCAAGGCCTTCATCGCCGAGCAGGAGGGAGCGGGGATCGTGTACGCACCCACCCGCGACGCGACAGAGCGGCTGGCCGCACAGATCGCGGAAGCGGGGCGCCCGACCCGCGCCTATCATGCCGGCCTCGACCCCGCGGTGCGCGCCAAGAACCAGCGCGACTTCGTGGCATCCGAGGACATGGTGATGGTGGCGACCATCGCCTTCGGCATGGGCATCGACAAGCCTGACGTCCGGTTCGTCGCCCATGCCGGCCTGCCCAAATCGATCGAGGCTTATTATCAGGAGACCGGCCGCGCCGGCCGCGACGGCGAACCGGCGGTGGCTCAGCTCTTCTGGGGCGCGGAGGATTTCGCGCGGGCGAGAAAGCGGCTCGGCGAGGTGGACGATACGCGGGTGGCGGGCGAGCGGGCGCGGCTCAATGCGCTCGCCCAACTGGTCGAGACGAGCGAGTGCCGCCGCGCCATCCTGCTCCGCCATTTCGGCGAGCACCCGCCCGAACGCTGCGGCAATTGCGACAATTGCCTGTCGCCGCCCGCCACGGTGGACGTGACGACGGTGGCGCAGAAGCTGCTCTCCGCCGCCTTCCGCACCGAGATGCGCTTCGGCGTCGGCCATCTCGTCGACGTGCTGGCGGGGCGCGATACCGACAAGGTGATCTCGAACGGCCACAATCGCCTCTCGGTTTTCGGCATCGCCGACGAGGAGGAGCTGAAGCTGGTCCGCCCGGTGGCACGCGTGCTGATCGCGCGCGATGCCTTGCGGGCCGACGATTATGGCGGTCTTTCTTTCGGCCCTTCGGCGCGATCGATCCTCAAGGGCGAGGAATCGGTCGGCCTCGTCGTCCAGCCGAAGCGCGAGCGGAGGCGGAAGCGCGCGGCGCAGGAGGAGTATCCGCACGATCCGCTGTTCGAGGCGCTGCGCGCCAAGCGCCGCGAAATCGCCAAGGATCGCGGTGTGCCGCCCTATGTGATCTTCCACGATTCGACGCTGCGCGAGATGGCGGGCCTGCATCCGACGACTCTCACCGGGCTGGCGCAGGTGACGGGCGTCGGCGAGGCCAAGCGCGAGGCCTATGGCGACGCCTTCCTCGAAGTTCTGAAAAACTGGCGGGGTTGAACTAGCGCCGTGCGCGCAAAGGCTCGTTCACGCCCCACAGCAGCAGATAGAGCCAGCCCAGCACGAGAAAGGCCGCGCCAAGCACCAGCGCGGATTGAACGAGGCCGAGCCGGCGATCAGACTGCACGCCCATGCGGCGCAAACTTTATCCGCGCGCCCAGGTTCCGGCAAGAGGCTGCCTAAAAAATCAGCACATGATGTGATCTGCCCAAGAGTCGGGCGATCGTTTCGAGGCTGAATCGTCCCTTCGCCATGTTGCGCCGCGGAATAAGGCGCTTTCGTTACTTGGCACGGCTCTTGCGGAAGAGATTTCCGGGCAAGAGCAGGGAGGCGGCATGAAACTGATCATAGCCATCATCAAGCCATTCAAGCTGGACGAAGTGCGTGAGGCGCTCTCGGGCATCGGCGTCGCGGGGATGACCGTGACCGAGGTCAAGGGCTTCGGCCGGCAGAAGGGGCAGACCGAAATCTACCGCGGTGCGGAATATTCCACGAACATGGTGCCGAAGATCAAGATCGAGGTCGCGTGCGGCTCCGATCTGGCGTCGCGCGTCGTGGAGGCGATCCAGCAGGCGGCCAACACCGGCGCGATCGGCGACGGCAAGATCTTCGTTCTCGATCTCGCGCAGGCGGTCCGCATCCGCACCGGCGAAATCGACGAAACCGCGCTCTGAGGGAAGGGGGAACCATGAAGCTATCGACCAGGATATTGGCCGGGCTGGGGGCTGTCGGCACTGCCGCGCTGCTCACCCATCCCGCGCTCGCGCAGGCGGCGGCTGCCGCTCCGACCTCCCCGATTCCGGCGGCGACCGTCAACAAGGGCGATACCGCCTGGATGATGGTCTCCACCCTGCTGGTTCTGATGATGGCCGTTCCGGGCCTCGCCTTGTTCTACGGCGGCCTAGTCCGCACCAAGAACATGCTGTCGATGCTGACCCAGGTGCTGATGTGCGTCTGCATGATCGGCGTGATCTGGGTGACGTGGGGCTATTCGGAGGCCTTCACGGCCGGCAACCCCTTCTTCGGCGGGTTCAGCAAGGCGTTCCTGAAGGGCGTCGACATGAACTCGCAGGCCGCCACCTTCTCGAACGGTGTCTACATCCCCGAGATGGTGTTCGTCCTCTTCCAGATGACCTTCGCGATGATCACCCCGGCGCTGTTCTTCGGATCGGTGGCGGAGCGCGTGAAGTTCTCGCCGCTGATGCTGTTCGTGGCGCTGTGGGCGACCTTCATCTACTTCCCGATCGCGCACATGGTGTGGTGCTGGGACGGCCCTGACGCTGTCGCCGCCGCCGCGCTCAAGGGCCAGGCCGCGCTCGACGAGGTCACCAGCCATGCCGGCTTCCTGAACGCCAAGGGCGCGCTGGACTTCGCCGGCGGCACGGTCGTGCACATCAACGCCGGTATCGCCGGCCTCGTGATGTGCATCCTGCTCGGCAAGCGCATCGGCTACGGCACCGAGCCGATGCCGCCGCACTCGCTGACCATGACCATGATCGGCGCCTCGCTGCTGTGGGTGGGCTGGTTCGGCTTCAACGCCGGTTCCAACCTGGAAGCGGCCGGCGTCGTCTCGGTCGCCTTCATGAACACGATGGTCGCCACCGCGGCGGCGGGTCTCTCCTGGCTGCTCGTCGAGCAGGCGGTGAAGGGCAAGCCCTCGCTGCTGGGTGCCGCCTCGGGCGTGGTCGCCGGCCTCGTCGCCGTCACCCCGGCCTGCGGCTTCGCCGGCACCATGGGTTCGGTGATCCTCGGCCTGCTCGTCTCGCCGATCTGCTTCTTCTTCGTCACCACGGTGAAGAACAAGTTCGGCTACGACGACTCGCTGGACGTGTTCGGCGTGCACTGCATCGGCGGCATCTTCGGCGCGCTGATGACCGGCATCCTGGTCGATCCGGCCCTCGGCGGGCAGGGCACCGCCGACTACGCCACCAAGCCGGGCACGCTGATCGCGGGCAGCTACGACATGCTGGGCCAGCTGTGGATCCAGGCGCAGGGCGTCGGCATCACGCTGCTCTGGTCGGGCATCGGTTCGGCCATCCTCTTCCTCATCATCGACAAGACGTGGGGCATGCGTGTCACCCCCGAGGTCGAGCATGAGGGCCTCGACATCGCCGAGCACGGCGAGCGGGCCTACCACTACTAAGAGCTTCCTCCTGCGAAGAGCCTGGGCCGGCGGGGCAACCTGCCGGCCTCTTTTTTTGTTTGGGCCTCGGGCGCCGGCGCGATGCGTCCGCATCGCTTGGCTATCCCTCCCGCGAGCTGCGTTCGCGGTCCGGGCGCGCGTTCGCGCTTGCGGACCCCTGCGGGTCCGACCCGTACTGCACCGTCATTATGGGGTGGTCAGCCCTTCGGGCGCAGGCTTTCGATCATGCCCATCAGCGGCGAAACGTCGTAGCCGGCATTGGCCGCCTTCGCCGCGATCTCGGACGGCTCGTCACCCGCCGCGCCGCGCGCCAGCGACCAGAGGAAGGTCGATCGCGTGCCCGATCGGCAGAAAGCGAGCACCGGGCCCGGCTCGGCCAGCGCCGCCGTCATTGCGTCGACCTGATCCATCGAGAAGCCCGAATGATCGACCGGGATATGGACATAGCCGAGGCCAGCCGCCTCGGCCGCAGCGCCGATCTCGGCCGCCGTCGGCTGGCCTGGCTGCTCGCCGTCGGGACGGTTGTTGACGATCATACGGATGCCGTTGGCCTTGGCCTCGTCGATCTCCGCCACGCTGATCTGCGGGGATACGGCGATCGTCTCGTCGAGCCATTTAGCCATTGGCAACCTCCTGCTTCTAGGGATGCGCCGGGGTAGCGCATCGGCGGCGGGCTTATGCCCGTTTCGCGGATTAGGAAACCCATGCTCGAAACCGGCCTCCGGTTCACCGGCCTCGGCGTCGTCACCGTGCTGCTGCCGGCGATGAGCCTCTGGACCGCCTATGTCGGCCTGCACATGCCGTCATGGCTGATCGCCAGCCTCGCCCGGGATCGCCGGCTCGCTGTGTTGCCGTTGGCGCTGGTCCATCTCGCACTGCTCGTCGCGCTGATCGCCGTCATCGGCGCCGCTCTCCCGGCAAGCCTCTTGCGATTGGCAATGCCGTTCATGGCGCTTCACGTCTGGTGCGAGTGGCTGAGACGCGAGCGCCGTTCGGCATCACCGGCCCAGATCAGAACGGCTTCACGATCACCAGGATGACAATCAGGATCGTCGCGATGCCGGGTATCTCGTTCATGATGCGAAGCGAACGGGTGCTGGCCGGGCGATGGCCGTCCGCGACTTTCTTCGCCGCGCCGATCGCCCAGCCATGATAGCCAGACAGCGCGAGGACGAGCGCGAGCTTCATGTGGAACCAGCCCTGGCCCTGCCCGAACGCGCCGATGTCGAATGCGAGGCACAGGCCGAAGATCCAGACCAGGACCATCGAGGGGGTGATGATGATCCGGCGCAACCGGGCGATCCGATCGACCCAGGCCCTGTCCTCGGCCGACCCCGGCACCGTCTCGCACTGGTAGATCGTGAAGCGCGGCAGCATGAACAGGCCCGCGATCCAGAAGATCACGAAGATGAGGTGGGCCGCCTTCACCCAGGGATAGGCCCCGCCCAGCCAGCCGATCATGCTCGTCATCGTGCCTTCACCCATTCCAGAAGCTGTTCGACATGCGCCACCGGAACCTCGGGCGTGATGCCATGGCCGAGGTTGAACACATGCGGCCGCCCCGCGAAAGCCGCGCGGATGCCCTTCACCGCGCGCTCCAGGGTCTCGCCACCCGCCAGCAGCGCCAGCGGATCGAGATTGCCCTGCACCGGCAGTCCTTCGGGCAATACCGCATTCGCCCAGCGCGGATCGACCGTTTCATCGATCCCGATCGCGTCGACCCCGGTCCCCTCGGCATAGGCTGCGAGCTTGCCGCCGGCACCCTTCGGAAAACCGATGATCGGCGTGCCCGGACAACGCGCGCGCAGTTCGCGGAGGATTCGGGCATTGGGTTCGATCACCCAGCGCGCGAACTGTTCGGGCGAGAGCGTGCCCGCCCAGCTGTCGAACAGCTGGACGGCGTGGACGCCGGCCGCGATCTGGCCCGCCAGATACTCGACCGTCAGCGTCGCGATCGCATCGATGATCGCACCGAAGCGTTCCGGCTCCAGATAGGCGAGCTTGCGCGTCTCCGCCTGATCCTTCGAGCCCTCACCGGCGACCATGTAGGTGGCGACCGTCCACGGCGACCCCGCGAAGCCCAGGAAGGTGGTCTCAGGCGGCAGAGCGGCCGCGACCCGCCTCACGGTCTCGTAGATGGGCTGGAGGCGCTCTGTGGCCCTCTGCAGGCGCTCCAGCGGCATATCCTTGAGGGGAGGGGAGAGGCGGGGGCCTTCGCCGGCGGTGAAGCTGAGATCCTGACCCAGCGCATGGGGAATGACTAGGATGTCGGAAAACAGGATCGCACCGTCGAAGCCGAAACGGCGGATCGGTTGGAGCGTTACCTCGGCGGCAGCCTCCGGATCGTAGCACAGCTCGAGGAATCCGCCCTTGGTGGCCCGAAGCGCGCGATATTCGGGCAGGTAGCGCCCGGCCTGGCGCATGAGCCAGACGGGCGGGGGATCGCGTCGCTCGCCTTTCAGGACGGCGAGAAGAGGGCGATCAGTCTCGGACCCCATATCATTCCTTATTTAGATTCATAGGTGGTTGAGAGTCAGTAGGGCGGCTTGGTCGCGGGGTTTATTCGCAACACCCACGATTGCCAACAGACGCTCTGAATCGGCGACTCGTGGAGTCAGCACGAGTCGATTCGATTCCTCCCTCTTATCCACAGGCTGGGGGAATCTCGGCCCTCTTGTGGGCGAATCGATAGGATTACCGCCACACAGCGGTAGCGAATCACTGGCATGGCGATGTCCCTCGGCTTGTCGCGAGGCCTCACCCATGCTTATCCACAGCTTTCGGCCCAAGGACGGGCGGCAACGGACCAAGCCAGAGGATATGACGCGCCTCCACCTCCACCTTCTCTCGGATTCCACCGGCGAGACGCTGGAGAATGTCGCCAAGGCCGGCCTCGCCCAGTTCGAGGGTGTCGAGGCGGTCAAGCATTTCTGGCCGATGGTGCGCTCCGAAGGCCATCTCGATCGCGTGCTGGACGAGATTTCCGCCAAGCCCGGCCTCGTCATCTACACGCTCGTCAACTCGACGGTGCGACGACGGCTGGAATCGCGATGTCACGCGATGGGGTTGCACGCCGTCTCCGCGCTTGATCCGGTGATCGACGCGCTGTCGCGCCTGCTCGGCAAGGAGACGATCAGCCGGCCGGGCGGGCAGCACGCATTGGACGCCGCTTATTTCGATCGGGTCGAGGCGATCCATTACACGATCGCGCATGACGACGGCATCGACTCCCACGAATGGGAGGAGGCGGACATCGTGCTCGCCGGCGTCTCGCGCTCGTCCAAGACGCCGACCTCCATCTATCTCGCCAATCGCGGCTATCGCGTGGCGAACATCCCGCTGGTGGTCGAAAGCCCGCCGCCGGCCAATCTGTTCACGCTGCAGAAGCCGTTGGTGGTCGGCCTCACCACCAGTGCCGACCGGCTGATCCAGATCCGCCGCAACCGCTTGCTGTCGCTCAATGAGAAGACCGAGACCGCCTATGTCGATCAGGATCGCGTGACCCGAGAACTGGCCTATGCGCGTCGCATGTTCTCGGATCATGGCTGGCCGACGATCGATGTCACTCGCCGATCGATCGAGGAGACGGCGGCGGCGATCATCAACCTCGTCACCGAACGGCGCGACAAGATGCCGGCCAAGGTATGAGGACCTTCACATGATCGTATTGGCGTCGGGAAGCGCGTCGCGTCGGGCGATGCTGGAGGCGGCCGCCGTGCCGTTCGAGGTGGTGCGTCCGCAGGTGGACGAGGATGCCGCCAAGGAGGCGCTGAAGGCCGAAGGGATCGAGGCGCGGGGCCTGGCCGACGCGCTCGCCGAGCTGAAGGCGGTGGCGGTGTCGCGGCGGATGCCGGGGCGGACGGTGATCGGCAGCGATTCGGTGATGGCGCTGGCCGACGGCCGAATGCTCGACAAGCCGGATACCCGCGAGCGGGCGGCCGAGCAGCTGCGCATGATGCGAGGCGGGTCGCACCGGTTGGTGAGCGCGGTGGTCGGCGCACGTGATGGCGTGCCGGTATGGCGGCATGTCGATGTCGCGAAGCTGCAGGTCCGCGATTTCTCGGATGCGTTTCTGGAAAGCTATCTCGATGCCGAATGGCCGGCGATTTCCGGTTGCGTCGGCTGCTTTCGGATCGAGGGGCCGGGCGTGCAGCTCTTCGGGAAGCTGGAGGGCAGCCAGTTCACGATTCTCGGCATGCCGCTGATGCCGCTGCTCGGCTGGCTGCGCGATATCGGCGAGATGCCGGCGTGACCATTTATGCGGAGGTGATCGGCGATCCGATCGCGCAGTCCAAGTCGCCGATCATCCATCGCTTCTGGCTGGAGGCGCTGGGTCTGCCCGGCGATTACCGCCATGCGCATGTGAAGGCGGACGGTCTCGCCGATTACATCGCCGCGCGGCGTGCCGATCCGGACTGGCGCGGGTGTAACGTCACCATGCCGCACAAGCAGGCCGTCATCCCGCTGATCGATCGGCTCGATCCCTCGGCGGAGAGGATCGGCGCGGTGAACACGATCGTTCGCGAAGCCGATGCCACGCTGACCGGCCACAACACCGATGCGGCGGGGTTTCTGGAGCCGCTGCGACCGTTTCTCGGTCGCCAGCATCTGTTCCGCATGGCGCGCGTGCTCGGCACCGGGGGCGCAGCGCGCGCGATCGTCTCCGCACTGGCGGGGGAGGGTTTCGTGCTGGTGCTGGCAGGGCGCGACATCGGCAAGGCCGAGACCCTGCTCGCCGAGCTGGCGGAGGGCGAGCATCACGTCGCCCCGCTCGATCATTTCGCGACGCCCACCGATTTCGCCTTTGATGATCGGGCGGGCTGCCTCGATCTGATCGTCAACGCCACCTCGCTCGGTATGGCGGGTCAACCGCCGCTTGTCTTCGATTTCAGCCACGCGCCGCCGGGGAGCGTCGCCTACGATATCGTCACCGCGCCGCTCGACACGCCGTTTCTTCGGCGGGCGCGTGACGAAGGCCTGCGCACGGTGGACGGGCTGGAGATGCTGGTCGGCCAGGCGGCGGTCGCCTTCCGCCTCTTCTTCGGCGCCGAGCCGCCACGCGACCGCGATCCTGAGCTGCGGGCGAAGCTCACCGCATGATCCTGCTCGGCCTCACCGGCTCGATCGGCATGGGCAAGTCCACCGTCGCCGCGATGATGCGCCGCGCCGGCGTGCCCGTCTTCGATGCCGATGCCGCCGTGCACCGGCTGCAGGGGCCGGGCGGGCGCCTTTTGCCGGATATCGAGGCGGCCTTTCCCGGCACCACCGGCCCGCGCGGCGTCGATCGCGTGGCGCTCGGCAAGGCGGTGTTCGGCAATCGCGAGGCGCTGCGCCGGCTGGAGGCGATCGTCCATCCCGCCGTTTTTGCGATGCGCCGCGATTTCGTACGGCGCCATCGCGCGAAGCCGCTGGTCGTGGACGACGTGCCCTTGCTGTTCGAGAAAGGCGGCGAGCGGCGGATGGACGCGACCATCGTCGTTTCCGCCCCCGCCTGGATGCAGCGCCGCCGCGTGCTCGCGCGGCCGGGCATGACGCAGGCGCGGCTAGCCCAGATCCTGAAGCTGCAGGTGCCCGATCGGGAGAAACGGCGCCGCGCCGATTTCGTCATCGATACCGGCACGAGCCGGGCGGAAACGCGTGCGCAAGTGATGACTCTCCTCGCTTGCCTCCGCGCGCGAGGAATCCGATATTGTCGCTCATGCGCGAAATCGTCTTCGACACCGAAACCACCGGCCTGAGTCCCTCGAACGGAGACCGGCTGGTCGAGATCGGCTGTATCGAGATCGTCAACCGGGTTGAGACGGGACGCAGTTATCACGCTTATTTCCATCCCGATCGCGACATGCCGATGGAGGCCGAGCGGGTCCACGGCCTGTCGATCACCTTCCTGTCGGACAAGCCGCGCTTCCACGAATCGGTCGAGGACCTGCTGGAATTCATCGGCGATTCGCCTCTGGTGGCGCACAATGCCGCTTTCGATTTCGGCTTCCTCAATGCCGAGCTGGAGCGGTGCGGCAGGCCGATCGTCGATATGGCGCGGATGGTCGACACGCTCGCCATCGCGCGGACCCGTCATCCGGGTGCCAAGCACAGCCTCGACGCGCTCTGCACGCGCTACGGCATCGATCGCAGCCACCGCGTGAAGCACGGCGCGCTGCTCGATGCGCAACTGCTCGCCCAGCTCTATGTCGAGCTGACGGGCGGCCGCCAGATCGGCCTCGGCCTCGCCGACTCGGCCGCCATTACCGTCACCGAGACGATCGTCGCGGATATCGCGGCGGTTCCCGTCTCCCGCGCGATCCGTCCGCCGCGTCCGCATTGTGCCAGTCCGGAAGAATTGGAACGGCACCAGGCGTTCGTCGCGACGTTGGTGAATCCCGTCTGGGCCGCGTTGGCCCCGGCGGTTGACGTGTCGGGGGGGCAGGCCTAGCCCGCGCTCCCGCAGAACAAGAAGGAGAACGAGACATGGACATCCGCGTTTCCGGCCATCAGGTCGACACCGGCGAGGCTCTTCAGGAGCATGTCTCGGATCGGCTGGGCGCCATCGCGGACAAATATTTCTCGCGAGCGCTCTCGGCCCACGCCACCTTCGGCAAGGCCCCGCACGACAGTTTCAAATGCGATATCGTCGCCCACGTGATGCAGGGCGTGGTGCTCAAGGCGCACGGCACGGGGCAGGAGGCGCACCCCGCCTTCGACGATGCCGCGAACAAGATCGAAAAGCAGCTGCGACGCTATATGAAGCGGCTCAAGGACAAGAACGGCAACGGCCAGGTCATCGATATCGATGGCGGGATCGATGCCAACAATGCCGGCTACACGGTGTTCGATGGCGGCAACGAGGAGACGGAAGTCGCCGACGCGCCGCTGATCATCGCCGAGACGCGGGTTGACGTGCCCGACGCTACCGTGTCCGACGCGGTGATGATGCTCGATCTGCGCAACACCGGCGCGCTACTGTTCCGCAACACCGGCACGGGTGCCTTCAACATGGTCTATCGACGGGGTGACGGCACGATCGGCTGGGTTGAGCCGAACCGGGCGGGCTGACGCGCGTTATCCGCCGCCGAATGGACGATTTCAGCAACATCCTCGCGCATGACGCCGTGTTCCACGATCTGGCAGCGCCTTCCAAGAAGGCGCTGTTCCAGACGCTGGCCGGCCTTGCCGCGCGACAGACGGATCTCGACGCGCGCCACATCGGCGATCGGCTCGGGGAACGCGAACGGCTGGGATCGACCGGGTTCGGCGGCGGAGTCGCCATTCCCCACGGCAAGATCGACGGGCTGACCCATGTGGTCGGCCTGTTCGCCAAGCTGGCCCAGCCGATCGAATTCGCCGCGATCGACGGGCTGCCGGTCGATCTCGTCTTCCTGCTGCTGTCGCCGCCCGATGCCGGGGTCGATCATCTGAAGGCACTGGCCCGCGTCAGCCGGCGGCTCCGCGATCGGGCGTTCGTCGCCAAGCTGCGCGGCGCGGGATCGGCGGATGCGCTCTACGCCTTGTTCGCCGGCGACGAAACGCGCGACGCGGCGTGACCGACGCGCCGTCGGCGGGGGAACGCGCACATTTCGATGCGCTTCAGTCGCTCTATGCGGCCGCACCGATCAATCGCCTGTTCGCCTCGCGGCTGGAGGTGATCGAATCCGGGCTCGCGCGCATCCATTTCGAAGTCGACGAGCGCGTCTTCCACGCCGCCGGTGCGGCGCATGGCACGATCTATTTCAAGATGCTGGACGATGCCGCCTTCTACGCGGCGAATACGCTGGTCAGCGATCGCTTCCTGCTCACCACCGCGTTCAACCTGCTGTTGACTCGGCCGGTCAAGGTCGGGCCGCTGATCGCGGAGGGGCGCTGGGTCTCGGGTAGACGCCGCGTACTGGTCGCGGATTCGCGGCTGATCGACGCCGAGGGCGAGGAGGTCGCGCGGGGAACGGGCACCTTCATGCGCTCGCACATCCCGCTCTCCTCGCTGCCCGGATACCGTGGATGACCCCCCGCCTGGCCTCGCGGATCGAGGTTTCCGGCCTGATCCGGCGGATCGAGGGGCAAGGCGGAACGGGTATGGTGCTGGCCAAAGGGGAGGGAGAATCGGGCGCGATCCTGCTCGTCCTGTCCGATCGCGGCGCCCACAAGGGATTCTTGGAGCGGGTTCTCGATGTTACGGGAACGTACCGATGGCAGCCGGTAGGACCACAAGATATTGAGGATTACCAGCAGGTTAATGCCTATATCGAGCGCAGACGCCGGTTTGACGCCGATTCCTGGGTGGTCGAGCTTGATGTCGCAGGAGTCGAACGGTTCGCCGCTGAAATGACCGCGACGGGTTGACGGTGCAGCGCAGCATGGGCCAAGAGGCCGACACATTTCGGTAACGGCTGTCGCTCTCAGTTTCAAAAAGCGGCTTCCGTAGTCGGGGGATCACAATCCGGCCCAAGAGTTTTGGGGGGCCAGGGCGGGGTCTGCCGCAAGTTCGCGGATCATGATGCGCACGTTTTCGCGCGCTGCCCTCGCGGTGGCGTCTTTTTCCTGTCTGCTCGGCGCGGTGACCGTCGCGGTCCCGTCCCTCGCCGCCGAAGGCACCGCTCCCGCGGGTTCGGCCACGGCCATGCTGGCAGCAGTGACGGCTCCTCTCCTCGCCGTCGATGTGAATGCGCTTCAGAATCGCGATCAGGATTTCTCAACGGCTGGTCAGGACAACGGTTCCCCGATCACGCCGCAGGCCGATGCCGACACGGCCGCCCAGACCCCGCAGACGCTCGAGGACATGGTCGCCGCCCATACGGCGTCGACGACCGGTGACGAGCAGGGCGATTGCCTCGCCAGTTCGGTCTATTACGAGTCGAAGGGCGAGCCGCTCAACGGCCAGCTCGCCGTCGCCCAGGTGATCATGAACCGCACGACGTCGGGCCGCTTCCCGAATACCGTGTGCGGCGTGGTCCGCCAGCCGGGCCAGTTCTCCTTCCTGCGCGGCGGGTCGATCCCCGAGCCAAGCCACACGAACAGCGCCTGGCAGCGTGCCGTCGCGGTCGCCACCATCGCCCGCCAGGGCCTGTGGAAGCAGGTCGCCCCGTCGGCGCTCTTCTTCCACGCCCGTCGCGTCTCGCCGGGCTGGGGCAAGATTCGGGTCGCGTCGCTCGGCAACCACATCTTCTTCCGCTGAGGGATTTCGCGCCGGGCCGTAAGGTCCGGCGACTCGGAAATCCCGATCCTCCTTCCATAATCTTTCCATCGTTCGCCTGATGTTCTAATCAGGCGGCATGGCGACTCAGCCTTCCGAACCGCAATGCCTCGCCGATGCGCCACCGATCGCGGTGGACGTCGCGCGGGGCGTTTCGCGTCTGCTGTTCCGCGCGGACTGCATGGCGCTGTGCGAGGTGCCGCTCGGCAACGGCCGGCGTGCCGACATCATGGCGGTCGATGCCAGGGGCTGCCTGACCATCGTCGAGATCAAGGTGTCGCGTGCGGACCTGCTCGGCGACATGAAGTGGCCGGACTATCTCGATTATTGCGATCGCTTCTTCTGGGCGGTGCCACCGGGATTCGATCTGTCCCCGTTCGAGACCGAGGCGTTCCGCCCCCAACTGGCCGGGCTGATCGTGGCGGATCGCTACGATGCGGCGATCCTGCGCGAGCCTTCGCATCGGCCGATGGCAGCAGCGCGTCGCAAGGCCGAAACGCTGCGCTTCGCCCGCCGCGCGGCGCGGCGGACAATGGCGGCGCTCGATCCGGATCTGGATCGGATCGCCGCGCTCAGTTGAGGGTCGGGCCGGAGACCTGCTTCTTGGCCGCCGGCTTCACCTCCAGCAGCAGCTTCAGGATAGGCGCTGCGCGGTTGTCGCGCTTGGCATAGTCGATCGCCGACAGGCCGGCGACGTGATCCTGCACGCGGGGATCGGCGCCGTGGGTGAGCAGCACGCGAACTGAACCGAGATCGCGCGCCTCCGTGGCGACGATCAGTGGCGTCTCGCCGCGATTGTTGGCGAGATCGACCTGCGCGCCGACGTCGAGAAGCTGCTGCTCGCCCTCGACGAAGCCGATGCGGGTGGCCGCCATCAGCGGCGTGTCGCCATTGTTGTCGCGCGCATCCATCGGCGCGCCCTTGGAAAGCATGAACTGCAGCCAGGGAAGATCGCGGCGCTTGGCGACGATATGGAGCGCGTTCTGGCCATCGTCATCGCGCGAGGTGATCACCGTCGTGCCCGGCGTGTTGAGCGCGTCGGTCACCTTGGTGCCGTCGCGATCCTTCACGGCCTTCAGGAAGGTGTAGCCCTGCGAGGTGAATTGCTGGCCGTTCGCCGGCACCACGGCGGCCGTCGCCACCAGAGCGGAAAGCATCACCGCCCGCACGCCACGCTTCATTGGTCACTCCCTGTTCTTGCATCGCGCGCCATAGCAAAGCATGGCTGGCCTTGTCATGAACATGCGCACCGCTTTCGCCGCACTCTGGCTCGGTATGCTGCCGCTGGCCTCGTGCAGCGGCCCCGCCTCGCAACCGCCGCTCGAGGGGGCTGCGATCGGCGGACCCTTCGCGCTGGTCGATCAGGATGGCCATGCCGTCACCGACAAGGATTTTGCCGGCCGCTACCGCGCCATCTATTTCGGCTACAGCTTCTGCCCGGACGTCTGCCCGACGACGCTGCAGGTGCTGATGCAGGGCTATCACGTCTTCGCCAAGGACAGCCCGGACGCGGCCGCCAGGCTGGTCCCGATCTTCATCAGCGTCGATCCGGCGCGCGACACGCCGGCGGTGCTGAAGCAATATGTCGCCGCTTTCGGGCCGGAGCTGAAGGGGCTGACCGGCAGCGCGCAGGAGATCGCGAAGGTCGCGAAGGAATATGCCGTCTCCTACAGCAAGCAGCCGCCGGCCAAGGGCGCGAGCGGCTATCTGATGAACCATTCGAGCGTCGTGATTCTGTTCGGGCCGGACGGGAAGCCGATCGCCATGGTGCCGACCGATCAGGGCGCCAAGGCGGTGGCGGACACGCTTGCCCAGTGGGTGCGGTGATGGCCGCGCTGGCGCCACGCTTCTGGGAGACCAAACGCCTCGACGAGATGAGCCGCGAGGAGTGGGAAGCGGTGTGCGACGGCTGCGGCAAATGCTGCCTGCACAAGCTGGAGGACGACGTGACCGGGGAGGTCTTCCCCACCAACGTCGCCTGCCGCCTGCTCGATCGCCGCACGGGGCGGTGCAAGGATTACCGGCATCGTCATGCCTATGTGCCGGAGTGCGTACGCCTCACGCCGCGCACGCTCGCCTCGATCGACTGGCTGCCCAATACCTGCGCCTACCGCCTGCTCGCCAGTGGCGAGCCGCTGCGCGAATGGCATTATCTGATCTCCGGCGATCCGGACTCGGTCCACAAGGCCGGCATTTCGGTGAAGGGCTGGACCGTCTCCGAGGATGAAGCCGGCGACCTCGAACACCATATCGTCGAGCGTGAGCTCTGAGATCTTCTTCGGCGAGGGCGAGGGGCGTCGTCCGCTGCTGGTGCGCCGCGTCGCCAATGCGCGGCGGATGCGCCTCGCGATCGATCCGCGCACCGGCGACGTCCGGCTGACGCTGCCGCGCCGCGCGTCGGAGCGGAGCGGGCGCGCCTGGGCCGAGCAGCATCGCGACTGGATCGAGGCGCAGCTGGCGAAGCTTCCGCGTCCGCAGCGGATCGAACCGGGCGCGACCATCCCGTTTCGCGGCGATGATGTGGTGGTGGACTGGTCGCCCAATCATTCGCGCATCGTCCGGCTGGAGGGCGATCGCCTGCGTGTCGGCGGGCCGGCCGAATCGGTGGCAAAACGGGTGGTGGCCTGGCTTCGCCGCGAGGCGCTTCGGCAGCTGGAGGCGGAAACGCGGGCCGTCGCGATCGAGGCCGGCGTCACGGTCGGCCGCGTGGCGATCGGCGATCCGCGGACGCGCTGGGGAAGCTGCTCCGCCAATGGCGACATCCGCTATTCGTGGCGACTCATCCTGGCGCCGCCCTTCGTGCTGAGTTCCACGGTCGCGCACGAGGTGGCGCACCGGCTGCACATGGATCATTCGTCCGCCTTCCGGGCGGCGGAGAAGCGGCTCTACGGCCGTGATCCCCGGCCCGCGCGCGACTGGTTGCGCGCGCACGGCGCCGGACTTTACTGGTTGGGTTGAGGCGTTCCGCCGCCATGTTGCGGCGGGGTGGCGGTGCCCTTGCGACCCAGCACGCCGTTCAGCCAGTTCTGGTCGAGCCGCTGGCCGGGCGCGGGTGGCGGAGGCGGACCCTGCCAATCGTCATCCTGCTGCGGCTGCCGACGACCGCCACCTTGCTGCTGCTGCTGCGCAGGCTGCTGTTGCTGCGAGGGATAGCCCTGATCGCCGCCGTCGCTCATCGGCTGGCCCTGATCGCCACCCTGCTCGATCACCTGCCCGTTGGCGTCGATCGTCGGGATGCCGCTGTCGGGCTGGCCGTAATAGGCTTCGTCGTCGGGCTCGAGCTGCCATTCGGGCAGCGTCACCTGCGTATCGAACTGCTCGACCGGGCGGTTCGCCACCGCGACCTTCATGTAATCGGCAAAGGCACGCGCGGGGGCGCGGCCACCGTAGAGGCCGGGATTGGGCTTGGCGTCGTCGCGGCCCATCCATACGCCGGTGGTGAGGCCCGAGGAGAAGCCGAAGAACCAGCCGTCGCGGTTGGTGGAGGTCGTTCCCGTCTTGCCCGCCACCGGGCGGCCGATCTGCGCGGCCCTGCCGGTGCCGGTGTTCACGGCAGTCTGCAGCAGGTCGGTCATCTCGGCCGCCACCCATGGTGCCACGAGCACGCGATTTTCGGGCGGCGTATGCTGGTAGAGCAATTTGTTGTCCGGCCCGACGACCTTCTCGATCGCATAGGGCTGCACCATGGCGCCCTTGTTGTCGATCTCGGCGAAGGCGCGGACCATGTCGATCAGGTGGACGTCAGATGTGCCGAGCACCATTGCCGGATGCGTGTTGATCGGCGTCGAGATGCCGAAGCGGCGGGCCATGTCGGCAACCGTCTCGAAGCCCACTGCCTGGCCCAGCTTCGCCGCCACCGTGTTGAGCGAGAAGGCGAAGGCGGTCCGGATGTTGATCTGGCCCGAATAGGTGCGCTCGTCGTTGCGCGGGCTCCAGCCATCGATCGTCACCGGCTCGTCGACGATCGCCTCGTCGGGCTTATGCCCGGCCTCGATCGCCGCGAGATAGACGAACAGCTTCCACGCGGAACCGGGCTGACGCTCGGCGGTGACGGCACGGTTGTAGTTGGATGTGATATAGTCCTTGCCGCCCACCATCGCACGCACCGCGCCGTCGCGCTCCATCGAGACGAGCGCACCCTGCAGCCCGGCGGGCGTGTCCGCGCCAATCGCCTGATCGGCCTGGCGCTGCATACGGATGTCCAGCGTTGTCCACACGTCGAGCGGATCGGTCTGGTCGTCGATCAGCGTGTTGAGCTGCGGCAGCGCCCAGTCGGTGAAATAGCGGACGCTGTTCTGCTTCGGCTCGGGCGCGAGCTTCACCGCGGAAGGTTGCGCGGCCTGCGCCTCGGCATTGGTGATCTTGCCGGTCTCGACCATCGTTTCCAGCACGACCCCCGCGCGATCGACCGCGGCCTGCGCATCGGCAGTGGGTGAATAGTTGGAAGGCGCCTTGACGAGGCCGGCGATGATCGACGCTTCGCCCAGGCTCAGATGATCGGCGCCGTGGCCGAAGAACTTCCGGCTGGCGGCATCGATGCCGTAGCTGCCGCCGCCGAAATAGACCTTGTTGAGATAGAGTTCGAGGATCTGGTCCTTCGAGAACTTCCGCTCGAGCGCGAGGCTGATGATCGCCTCGCGGAACTTGCGCCCGAACGTCTTGTTGCTGGTCAGGAAGACATTGCGGGCGAGCTGCTGGGTGATCGTCGATCCGCCCTGCGTCCAATGCCCGCGTTGTGCGCGCACGCCGATCGAGCGGATGATGCCGATCGGATCGACGCCGGGATGATCGTAGAAGCGGCGATCCTCGACCGAGATCATCGCGTCCTTCATCACCTGCGGGATCTGGTCCGACCGCAGCCACTGGCCGTAGCTCGGCCCGAGCGAGACGAGCACCGTGCCGTCCACGGCATGGACGCGGATCATCTGGCCGTTGGGCGAGGATTTGAGCTGATCGAAGCTCGGCAGGCCCGACATCGCGATGCCGACCGCCACGACCAGCGCGACCAGTCCAAGGAAGGCGGCACCGCCGAACAGCTTGGCAGCGGTGATCAACGCCTTCACGAAACCACTCCGTTTGCGGCGGGGCGGCTCGGGCGGAGGCGGGGGGGCCTGTCGGGGCGTCTGACGGATAGGGCGAGCCATGCTACTGTTCTGGCCGTTAGCGCGCCCGCCGCGCCGGGACAAGCGGAAGCGATGCGAACGACGTCAAACCGCCGCCTTCAAAATGACGGTCAGCCCTGTTGTGGTGTCGGCGCCGGCGCTTTCGATCTGGCGCGCATCGGCACGAATCCGGTTCCGGACGGCGACGGGCACTGCGTCGCAGACATGCACGGCATCCGCCTGCGCCAGCCAGCGGGCCTCGCGCAGCGTCAGGTCGTCGGGATCGTCCGAGCGGAGCGTGATGGTGACAATCTGCGGAGCGCGCGAGTCCGGCGAGGCCAGCCAGTCGTCGATCTCCGCAGGCGTGCCCAAAGGATCGAGAGGGCCGCCGGGATCGAGCGCCGCATCGATCGCGCGCCGCCGCGCGTCGGGCTCGGGAAAGCGCGCCTTGATCCGTGTCCGCGCGCCGTGCAGCCGGTCCGCCAATCCGCCGAGACCCGATGGCAGCAACGCCTCGATCCTCTGGCGGAGCGCCTTGGCCAGCCCCGCCGAAGCGCCGCCCGTGCCGATCGCGACCAGCACCGGATCGCGATCGACGATGGCGGGCAGGGTGAAATCGCACAGAGCCGGCCGATCGACCGCGTTGACGAGGATGCCGCGAACCTTCAGTCGGGCGACCGCCTTCGTCGCCTCGCCTTCATCCTCGATCGCGACGATCGCAAGTGCTGCGTCGGTCCCTTCACCGACAATCACCGCCCCGGCACGGTTGAGCAGCCGGCGCTTGGCATCGGCAGCGGCGCCGTCACCCAGCAGGATGACGGGACGCCCCGCGAGCCGGAGGAAGACGGGCAGGCTGTGCATCGTGCCCTTGTCGTCCCGTCCGGGCGCCTTGCCAAGCGGTCGCTGTTACAGCCCCTTGAGGAAGGCGCGGAGCGGCCCCGCCATGTCCTCGCGCTCCAGCGCCAGCGCGATATTGGCCTGGATGAAGCCGGTCTTCTCGCCGCAATCGTGGCGCGCGCCCTCGAAGATGTGGGCATGGAAGGCCTGATCGCCGATCAGCTTCGCCAGTGCGTCGGTCAGCTGGATCTCGCCGCCCGCGCCCTTCTCCTGCCCCTCGAGCAGGCGCATCACCTTGGGATCGAGGATGTAACGGCCCACCGCCGCCAGCGTGGAGGGCGCCTCTTCCGGTCGGGGCTTCTCGACGAATCCCTTCACCTCGATCGCCTTGCCGTCGGTGTCGCCCGGCGAGACGATGCCGTAGCGGCCGGTATGCTCCTTCGGCACGTCCACGACGGCGATGACGCTGCCGCCCTTCGCCTCGTAGCTTTCCATCATCTGGCTGAGGCAGGGTTTGTCCGGATTCCACAGCAGTTCGTCGGGCAGCAGCACCGCGAACGGCTCGTCCCCGGTGAGATGGCGCGCGCACCACACGGCATGGCCCAGGCCCGCCATCTGCTGCTGGCGGACGAACGCTGCCTGGCCCGGCCCGAGCTTGGTTTCGGCCATCAGTTCGAGGATCGCCGACTTGTTCTTGGCGACGAGATCGGCCTCGATCTCGAAGGCGGTGTCGATATAATCCTCGATCGCCCCCTTGCCGCGGCCGGTGACGAAGATCATCTGCTCGATGCCCGCCGCCAGCGCCTCGTCGATGGCGTACTGGATCAGCGGCTTGTCGACGACCGGCAGCAGCTCCTTCGGCACCGCCTTGGTGGCGGGCAGGAATCGCGTGCCGAAGCCCGCGACCGGGAATACCGCCTTACGAACCCTGGCGACCATCATTCCTCCGTTTGTTCGATTGCCCAGGCAGGAACGCTGTCGGCAGCGATCAGTGCCTCGACCGGCTGACGTGCCCGCACGACCGCCCACCGATCGCCCGACACCATCACCTCCGGCGAAGTCGGAGGCCAAGCGGTCTTAGGAAGACAAGGTGTGTACACAACTCCTTGGCTCACAGAACGACATGGCTACGATCCGACTTGGTCCATGCCACGCTGCATCGCAAAGGTGTCGCCCGTCTCGCAGACCGGGCCGACGACATTGGCCTCGAACTGGTCGCCCTTGGGCCGGACGGCGCGGATATTGTGCCACGCATCGTAGAGTGCCGGGCGCATCAGGTCGTTCATCGCTGCATCGACGATGACGAACGGCGAGCGGACGCCCGGCTTCACCCGGATCACGCTGGTCAGCAGCACGCCGGCATTGCCGACGATCAGGCGACCCGGCTCGAAGATCAGGCGGCAGCCCCAGCCGGCGGTCGCCTCGCGCACCATCGCGCCGTAGGCGGCGGGCGAGGGCGGGGCGGGCTTGGCCGGATCGTAGGGCACGCCGAGCCCGCCACCGAGATCGGCCGTGACGATGGCGTGGCCGGCGGCACGCAGGCTCTGGATCAGCGCGCCGATGCGGGCGAAGGCCTGCTTGAGCGGATGGAGATCGGTCAGCTGGCTGCCGATATGGACGGCGACGCCCTGCACCGCCAGGCCCGGCAATGCGGCAGCGCGGGCATAGGCCTGCGGGGCGGTATCGAAGGGGATGCCGAACTTGTTTTCGGATCGCCCGGTCGAGATCTTGGCATGGGTGCCGGCATCGACGTCCGGATTCACGCGGAAGGCGACGCGCGCCGTCCTGCTCATCCTCGCGGCGACGGCGGACAGGGTTTCCGCCTCTTCCTCGGATTCGAGGTTGAACTGGCCGATACCGGCGTCGAGCGCGAAGGCCATCTCGTCCGCCGTCTTGCCGACGCCCGAGAACACCACGCGCTCCGCCGGGATGCCGGCGGCCAAAGCGCGCTTCAGCTCGCCGCCCGAGACGACGTCGGCGCCGCACCCCATCTGCGCCAGCACGGTGAGCACCGCCTTGTTGGGATTGGCCTTCACCGCGAACGCGACCAGCGGCTCCTGTCCCTCATGGGCCAGCCCGTCCAGAGCCTCGCGGAACACGCGGACGTGGCGGCGGATCGTCGCCGCCGAATAGACATAGACCGGCGTCCCCACCGCGTCGGCGATGGTGTCGAGCGGAACGCCCTCGGCGTGCATGGCGCCGTCGCGAATGTCGAAATGATCCATGGGGATGTCAGCCGGGAGGAGGGAGATCGAAACGGTCGGGCTGGAGCGGGGTGGATTTTGTCACCAGCTCGTCATCGCGGCTCGGCTTGGCCTGGGTCGGCACGGTGAGCAGATCGCCGACGCCCGGTTGTGCAGCGGCGGTCTGCGCCTTGGGGGGCAGGACCTTGCCATCGGCCGGGCGCAGTACCGGGCGCTTGCCGCAGCCCGCCAGCAAGGCCAGCGCCGCCACCGCTGCGATCGCGATCCGCTTCATGATCCCAAAGCCTCCTTCGCCCGTGCGACCGCCTGTCGGACGCGCTCCGGTGCGGTGCCGCCCTCGGATGCGCGCGCCGCGACCGATGCGTCCACCGATAGCGCGGCCTGCACCCCTTCGTCGATGCGCGGATCGATCGCCTGCAGTTCGGCGAGGCTGAGGTCGGAGAGCGCGCAGCCCTTGCCCTCGGCCGTCTTCACTACGGCGCCGGTGATGTGGTGCGCCTCGCGGAACGGGACACCCGCCACGCGCACCAGCCGGTCGGCGAGATCGGTGGCGGTGGAGAAACCCGCCTCGGCCGCCGCGCGCATGCGATCGGTGCGGAAGGTCAGCGTCTCGATCATGCCGGTCATCGCCGCGATCGACAGCGCGAGCAGGTCGTGCGCCTCGAACACTGGCGGCTTGTCGTCCTGCATATCCTTCGAATAGGCCAGCGGCAGGCCCTTCATCGTGATCATCAAGCTGGTCAGGCAGCCGACGATCCGCCCGCTGTGGCCACGCACCAGTTCGGCGGCATCGGGGTTGCGCTTCTGCGGCATAATCGACGATCCGGTCGACCATTGATCGGGCAGCGACACGAATCCGAAGGGTTGCGAGGCCCACAGCACGATCTCCTCGGCGAGACGCGAGAGGTGGAGCGAGGCCTGCGCCGCGCTCATCAGGTAATCGAGCGCGAAGTCGCGATCCGACACCGAATCGAGCGAATTGGCGGTGGGCCGATCGAATGCGAGGGCTTGCGCCGTCGCCTCCCGGTCGATCGGGAAGCCCGTGCCGGCCAGTGCGGCGGCACCGAGCGGGCATTCGTTCATCCGGGCGCGCGCATCGGCGAAGCGCGAGCGGTCGCGGCGGACCATCTCGTAATAAGCCATCAGGTGATGGCCGAGCGTCACCGGTTGCGCTGCCTGCAGATGGGTGAAGCCGGGCATCACGCTCTCGGCATGTTCCTCCGCGCGGGATACGAGCGCCTGCTGGAGCGCCTTCAGCCCGGCATCCACCGCATCGATCGAATCGCGCACCCACAGGCGGAAGTCGGTCGCCACCTGGTCGTTGCGCGAACGGGCGGTGTGGAGGCGGCCCGCCGTCGCCCCGATCAGTTCCGCCAGACGACTTTCGGTCGCCATGTGGATATCTTCGAGCGCGAGATCGTCGGTGACGCCGTGCGCCTCATATTCCGCCGCGACCCGATCCAGCCCTTCGGCGATTGTAACCGAATCGGCCTCGGCGACGATTCCCTGTTTGCCAAGCATGGCGACATGGGCCTTGGAGCCGGCTATGTCCTGCCGCCAGAGCCTCTTGTCGAACGGGATCGAGGCATTGATCTCGCGCATCACCGCGGCCGGGCCTTCGGCGAAGCGCCCGCCCCACATCTGATTGGAGCTAGTCTTGCGCTCGCTAATCGCCTGTCTCCCGCTGATCGTCGCCCTTGGAATCGCCGGCTGCGATAAGCCCAAGGCCGCCAACGAGCAAGCAAGCGCCGGTAACAATGCGGCTACCCCTGCTTTCCCGACCGCTCCTGCCGCGGGGGGCGTCGATCGCAGCCACAAGGGCGATGCGATGCCCGCCATGCCCTTCGCGCAACCCGGCGGCGCGCCCGCGACGCTGACCGCCTTCAGAGGTCACCCGGTTCTGGTCAACCTGTGGGCGACCTGGTGCGCGCCGTGCGTGAAGGAACTGCCCGCGCTGGATGCGTTGGCAGCGAGCAGCACAGGCAAGATGGCGGTGATCGCGGTCAGCCAGGATATGAACGGTGATAGCGACGTCCAGCCCTTCTGGAAATCGCACAATATCAAGGCGCTGACCGCCTACACCGACAAGGCCAACAAGTTGATGACCGCGATGGGTGCGGCCGAGCTGCCGGTGACGGTGCTCTACGATTCGAAAGGCAAGGAAGTCTGGCGCGTCGCCGGCGGCAAGGACTGGAACGGTCCGGAGATGGCGAAGCTGCTGGCGGAGGCGAAATAGTCCATCACATCCGTTCGCACTGAGCGAAGTCGAAGTGCAGCCACCATTTGCGCATGGCCTTCGACTGCGCTCAGGCCGAACGGATGTTGGGGATCAGAGTTGGCTCGGCAACCGGATCTCGAACAGGGTCGGCCAGTCCTTGCCCGTTACATAAAGCCTGTCGGCCTTCCTGTCGTAGGCAATGCCGTTGGGTACCGCGCCGGGATCGGTGACGCCCACCTGGTCCCACAACGCGCCGACGTCGATCCAGCCCTTCACATGGCCGTCCTTGGGGTCGATGCGGGCAATGTAGCGGGTCTGCCAGATGTTCGCGAGGATCTCGCCATGGACATATTCCAGCTCGTTGAGCTGCGAGACCGGCTTGCCCTCCGCCGTCACGGTCAGGCGGCGCACCACCTTCATCGATCCGGGTGCCAGGAAGCGCAGCACCGGCGTGCCGTCGGACATGATGATCCGGCGGCCGTCCTGCGTCATCGCCCAGCCTTCGCCGGTATAATGCCATGCGCCGGTCTGTTTCAGGCTCTTCAGATCCCAGACGAAGCCCTTTTCGCCATGCCAGACGAAGCTGTAGAGCGTGTTGCCCCAGTCGACGATGCCCTCGCCGAACAGGCCGGGCGGGATCTGGATGCTCTGGACTGTGCGGCCGGTGGCGAGCTCCTTCCTGCGGATGAAGCTCTGCCCTTCGTAGCCGGTGCTCTCGTAGAGCCAGCCGTCGCGGATCAGCAGGCCCTCGGTGAAGGCGCCGGTGTCGTGCGGGTAGCTGCGCACCACCTGCGCCGGCTCCACCGGCAGCTCGGCCGAAGCCGCCGCCGGCAGGAGCAACGCGACGAGGAGCGCGACCGCGCCGCGCATCAATCGCGCAGCAGCTCGTTGATACCGGTCTTGGCGCGGGTCTGCGCATCGACGGTCTTCACGATCACTGCGCAATAGAGCGAGGGGCCGCCCTTGGGATCGGGCAGCGCGCCCGGCACGACCACCGAATAGGCCGGCACCTCGCCGCGATGCACGGTGCCGGTGGCGCGGTCGACGATCTTGGTGGAGGCGCCGAGATAGACGCCCATCGAGAGTACCGCGCCTTCGCGCACGATCACGCCCTCGGCCACCTCGGCGCGCGCGCCGATGAAGCATCCGTCCTCGATCACCACCGGGTTCGCCTGCAGCGGCTCGAGCACGCCGCCGATCCCGGCGCCGCCCGAAAGGTGGACGCCGCTACCGATCTGGGCGCAGGAGCCGACCGTCGCCCAGGCATCGACCATCGATCCCTCGCCGACATAGGCGCCAATATTGACGAAACTAGGCATCAGCACCGCGCCCTTGCTGATGAAGGCGCCACGCCGCGCAATCGCACCCGGCACGGCGCGGAAGCCGGCGGTGCGGAACTCGGCCTCGCCCCAGCCGGCGAACTTGCTCGGCACCTTGTCGAAGGCCGGGGCGCCCGCCGCACCGCCGTCGACGATTTCGTTGTCGTTGAGGCGGAAGGAGAGGAGGACGGCCTTCTTGAGCCACTGGTGGACGTGCCAGTTGCCGTCGGCCTGCCTCTCGGCGACGCGGTAGGTGCCCGCGTCGAGGCCGGCGATCGCCTCCTCCACCGCCTCGCGCACCGCGCCGGTGGTGGAGAAGCCGAGGCCGTCGCGCGCCTCCCAGGCGGAATCGATGGTGGCGGCGAGATCGGCGGTCATTCGGGGTCTCCCAGGATGGAATGGAGCCAGTCGGCGAGATCGGTGATGTGATGATCGACGTAGGAGCGATCGGCGTCGTGGCCCTGTTCGGAGCCGTTGTCGATCCACACCGTCGTCATGCCCAGCGCCTTGGCGGGGGCGAGGTTGCGCGCCATGTCCTCGACGAAGACGCTCTCTCGCGGATCGACGCCGAGGCCGGCGATCATCGCGGCGTAGCTGTCGTCATGCGGCTTGGGCTTGTAGGCGCTGGCGTGGATGTCGTGGATCGCCTCGAACGTCTCCGACAGGCCGAGCCGCGCCAGCACCTTGCGGGCATAAGGCTCGTCGCCGTTTGTGAAGATCAGCTTGCGGCCGGGCAGCCGCGCGATCAGGCGGGCGAGCCGCGCATCCTCGGCCAGCACCGAGAGATCGATGTCATGGACGTCGGCGAGATAATGATGCGGATCGATGCCGTGCTCGGCCATCAGCCCGGCCATCGTCGTGCCGTGCTGCTGGAAATAGCTCTTCTGGAGCGCGTAGGCTTGCGTCATGTCGTCGATGCCGAGCGTGCGGGCGACATAGGCGGTCATGCGCTTGTCCATCAGCCCGAACAGGTCCGCCGACGCCGGATACAGCGTGTTGTCGAGATCGAAGATCCAGGCGCGGATATGCGAGAGACCGGGGGGCATCGGGCGCGGCGTTAGCCTTTGCCCGCTCCACAATCCACCCCCGTTCGCACTGAGCGAAGTCGAAGTGCAGCCGTAGCGCATGGCCTTCGACTGCGCTCAGGCCGAACGGATTTGGGTACTTAGACCATGAAGCTTTCGCCGCAGCCGCAGCTGCCCTTGGCGTTGGGGTTCTCGAACACGAAGCCGGCGGTGAAATCGTCTTCCACCCAGTTCATCGTCGATCCGATCAGGTAGAGTACTGATCCGCCATCGACGAAGAAGGTGCCGCCGGGCGTCTCGATCCGCTCGTCCATCGGATCGGCTTGCGCGACGTAATCGACCGAATAAGCGAGTCCCGAACAGCCCCGGCGCGGGGTCGAGAGCTTGACGCCGATCGCGCCTTCGGGGGCCTTGGCCATCAGTTCGGCGATCCGCGCCTCGGCCGACCGGGTGAGCGTCAGCGCGGCGGGGCGGGGGCGGCGTGTGGTGGTGGTCATCACAGCATCCCCAGTTCGAGCTTGGCCTCGTCGGACATCTTCTGCGGATCCCATGGCGGATCCCAGACGAGATTGACCTCGGCCGATCCGACGCCCGGCACGGCACCGACGCGCATCTCGACCTCGCCGGGCATCGATTCCGCGACCGGGCAGTGCGGGGTGGTGAGCGTCATCGTCACGACGGCATGGCCGCCGGCGATCTCCAGCCCGTAGATCAGGCCGAGATCGTAGATGTTCACCGGGATTTCGGGGTCGTAAATGTCCTTCAGCCCTTCGATCACCGCCTCGTAGAGCGCGCCGCCCGGCTGTTCGTCCTCCGCCGACGCCGCGACGGCGGGCTTCGGATTGTAGAAGCCGTCGAGATAATCGACCGCGCGCTTCACCATCTCGCTGCCGTTGGCGCGCACGTCGCTGTCATCGAGACGCGGCCGCTCCGGCTTGTCCGGCGCCGCCGCCACTTCCTCGACCCTGATCTCGCTGTCGCTCATCTTCCGAAACCTAGCCAAAAATCCGCGTAACACGCTCGATGCCCTCGACCAGCGCCTGCACGTCGGCAGGGCCATTGTAGACGCCGAAGCTCGCCCGCGCGGTCGCATCGACGCCCAGCGCCGCCATCAGCGGCTGCGCGCAATGATGCCCCGCCCGGATCGCCACCCGGCTCTCGTCCAATATGGTGCCGATGTCGTGGGGATGAACCCCTTCGATCGCGAAGCTGACGATCCCGGCCGAATCCTCCGGCCCGAACACCCGCACCGAGTTGATGCCCGCCAGCGCCGCGCGTGTCTCCGCCACCAGAGCGGTTTCGTGGGCGTGGATCGCCTCCAGCCCGATGCTCTCGACATAATCGATGGCGGCATGGAGGCCGACAACGCCGACGATGTGCGGCGTCCCCGCCTCGAAGCGGGCGGGAGCGGGGAGGTAGGTGGTCTGTTCGAACGTGACCTTGTCGATCATCGATCCGCCGCCCTGCCACGGCGGCATGGAATCGAGGATTTCCGAGCGCGCCCACAGCACGCCGATGCCGGTCGGCCCGTAGAGTTTGTGGCCGGAAAAGGCGTAGAAATCGACGCCGAGCGCCTGCACGTCCACAGGCAGGCGCGGCACCGCCTGGCAGCCGTCGATCAGGATCTTCGCGCCCACCGCACGCGCCAGATCGGCGGCGCGCTTCACGTCCAGCACCGAGCCCAGCACGTTCGAGACGTGCGCCAGCGCCACCAGTTTGTGCTGCGGCGTCAGCATCGCCTCGACGGCATCGAGATCGATGCGGCCGTCCTCGGTCAGCGGGCAGACGTCGATGATGAGGCCGGTCCGCTCGCGGATCAGCTGCCACGGCACGATGTTGCTGTGATGCTCCAGCGTCGAGAGCAGGATGCGGTCGCCGGGCTTGAGGTGAGTGAGGCCCCAGCTCTGCGCGACGAGGTTGATCGCCTCGGTGGCGCCGCGCACGAACACCACTTCCTTGTCGGAGGCCGCGCCGATGAACTGCGCCACCCGCCGCCGCGCCGCCTCGTAGGCGAGCGTCATGTCGGCGGAGCGCTGGTACACGCCGCGATGCACGGTGGCGTAGGTCTCGCGATAGGCGCGGTCGATGGCGTCGACGACGGGCGTCGGCTTCTGCGCGGTCGCGGCGGTGTCGAGATAGGCCCAGCCGGAGGGGATCGCCGGGAAATCCGCAACGCGATCGAGCGGCTTGTCGGACACCATCACGCTCACAGCACGCGCTCCAGCGCCCGGTCGATCGCGGTGGCGAAATCGCTGTTCTCCTCGAACAACCCGCCGACGAAGGCGCGCAGCAGCAACGTCTTGGCCTCGGCCGGGGCGATGCCGCGCGAAGCCAAGTAGAAGAGCGCCTGCGCGTCCAGTTCACCGACCGTGGCACCGTGCGCGCACTTCACATCGTCGGCGTAGATTTCCAGCTCGGGCTTCAAATTGGCGGTCGCGGTGCGGTTCAGCAGCATCGCCTTGGCCGACTGCACCGCGTCCGTCCCCTGCGCGCCGCGCGCGACCGCGACCTTGCCGAGATAGGAGCCGGTCGCCTGCCCGCCGAGGATGATGCGCACCGTCTGCTCGCTGGTGGCGTCGGGCTCGGCATGGGTGACGTGGGTGACGATCTCGTGAGTCTCGCTGCCCCCGCCGACGATCACGCCGGCCAGCGACAGATGCGCGCCCTCGCCCAGCTTCACCGCGAGCGACACCCGGCCGAGCCTGCCGCCCGTCACCGCCACCTGCGCCTCGACCCGCGCGCCCGCGCCGACCTCGATCGCATGGTCCTCGATGCCGACGCTCTCGGCATCGCCGTCGATCAGGATCGGCAGCACCAAAGTCTCGCCCGGCGCGACGACGTGGGTGCGCGTCGCCACCGGCCACACGGCCGCCGCCGCCTCCAGATCGGAATAGCGCCACGCCTCGTCGCGCCGGGTGGGGAGCGTGCTCATCGGAAATCCTCCCCCGGAGGGGGAGGTGGCGCGCCGAAGGCGTGACGGAGGGGTAGGTCACGGCTGGGCAAACCATTCGCCATACGGAGAGCTACCCCTCCACCACTCGCTGCGCGAGCGGTCCCCCTCCCCCGCCGGGGGAGGATTTTCAGCACCGCGCTCATGCCGCCACCGCCGCGTAGCCCTCACGCTCCAGCTCCAGCGCCAGCTCCGGCCCGCCCGAGCGGACGATGCGGCCACCCGCCAGCACGTGCACGAAGTCCGGCTTCACGTAATCGAGCAGCCGCTGATAGTGGGTGATCAGCAGCACGGCGCGGTCCGGCCGGCGCATGATCGTGTTGATGCCGTGGCCCACCGTCTTCAGCGCATCGATATCGAGGCCGCTGTCGGTCTCGTCGAGGATGGCGAGCTTGGGGCCGATGATGCCCATCTGCACCATCTCGTTGCGCTTCTTCTCGCCGCCCGAAAAGCCGACATTGACCGGCCGCTTGAGCATCTCCGGATCGAGGCCCAGCTCGTTCGCCTGCGCGCGGGCGAGCTTGATGAACTCGCCGCCGCTGAGCGGCTCCTCGCCACGCCCCTTACGCTGCGCGTTCAGCGCCTCGCGCAGGAACTGGAGGTTGGAGACGCCGGGGATCTCGACCGGATACTGGAATCCGAGGAACAGGCCGGCGGCGGCGCGCTCGTGCGGCTCCATCGCGAGGAGGTCCAGCCAACCATCTTCTTCGTCACCCCGGGCTTGACCCGGGGTCCCGCTGCCTTGCCCCGCAGAAGAAGAAGCGGGACCCCGGATCAAGTCCGGGGTGACGGTGGTGGGGCGGAAGCGGACCGTCCCCTCGGTCACCTCGTAGCCGGGCCGCCCGCCGAGCACATAGGCGGTGGTCGATTTGCCGGCGCCGTTCGGCCCCATGATCGCATGGATCTCGCCCGGATTGATCGCGAGCGTGATACCCTTGAGGATGGCCTTGCCGTCGACTTCGGCGTGGAGGTTTTCAATTTTGAGCATTAGAGGAGGTCTGCTTTCCGGAGAGGCGGCGATAAGCTGTTTCTTGAGAAAATAAGTAAGCTGCCATTTCAGCGACCTTCTTGGCTTCCGGCGCTTGCTCCAATCCTCGGACAAGATTGAACGCCATCAAATGCGCGGCAGCGATTACGCCAGTATCGTCAGCTTTTTCGGCGTGAGCTTCTAGATAGCATGACCGCGACATCTCAACCGCGCGAGCCATAGCAATCGGCGTTCCTCGTTCTGCGAGATCAACAAAACCGGCCGCGCCAGCTTTGTAGGCAAGGGCTTCTGCAAACTCATAAAAATCAGCGATCCGTTGCGACCTTTCGCTCGGTGAGCCGTCAGTAGTGCTGATCAGGAAATCGGCAGCATCATCGACAAAATTCGGAGTTGCGCTCATCCCACGCTCCCCTCCAGCGAGATCCCCAGCAGCTTCTGTGCCTCGACCGCGAACTCCATCGGCAGCTGCTGGAGCACCTCGCGCGCGAAGCCGTTGACGATCAGCGCCACCGCCGCCTCCGGGTCCAGCCCGCGCTGCATCGCGTAGAAGAGCTGGTCGTCGCTGATCTTGGAGGTGGTCGCCTCATGCTCGATCTGCGCCGACGGATTGCGCACCTCGATATAGGGCACGGTGTGCGCGCCGCACTGATCGCCCAGCAGCAGCGAATCGCACTGGGTGAAGTTGCGCACGCCTTCGGCGGTCGGCCCGACGCGGACGAGGCCGCGATAGGTGTTGTCCGATCGGCCCGCCGAAATGCCCTTCGACACGATGGTCGATCGGCTGCCCTTGCCGAGGTGGATCATCTTGGTGCCGGTATCGGCCTGCTGGCGGTTGGTGGTGACGGCGACCGAATAGAATTCGCCGACGCTGTTCTCGCCCGCCAGCACGCAGCTCGGATATTTCCAGGTGATCGCGGAGCCGGTCTCCACCTGCGTCCAGCTCACCTTGCTGTTCCTGCCCTGGCAGAGCGCGCGCTTGGTGACGAAATTGTAGATGCCGCCCTTGCCCTCGGCATCGCCCGGATACCAGTTCTGCACGGTCGAATATTTGATCTCGGCATCGTCGAGCGCGACCAGTTCGACCACGGCGGCGTGGAGCTGGTTCTCGTCGCGCTGGGGCGCAGTGCAGCCTTCGAGGTAGGAGACGTAGGCGCCCTTGTCGGCGACGATCAGGGTGCGCTCGAACTGGCCGGTATTCTCCGCGTTGATGCGGAAATAGGTGCTGAGCTCCATCGGGCAGCGCACGCCTTCGGGCACATAGACGAAGGTGCCGTCCGAAAAGACCGCGCAGTTGAGCGTGGCGAAATAATTGTCATACGTGGGCACGACCTTGCCGAGCCACTTCTTCACCAGCTCGGGATATTCGCGGATCGCCTCGCTGATCGACAGGAAGATGACGCCGGCCTTCTTCAGCTCCTCGCGGAAGGTGGTGGCGACCGAGACGCTGTCGAACACCGCATCGACCGCGATCTTGCGCTTGGGCGGGGCGTTCGGATCTTCCTCCTCGACGACGCCGGCGAGCAGCTTCTGCTCGGCGATCGGGATGCCGAGCTTCTCGTAGGTGCGCAGGATCTCCGGATCCACCTCGTCGAGCGAGGCGAGCGTCGGCTTCTTCTTGGGCGCCGCGTAATAATAGGCGTCCTGATAGTCGATCGGCGGGACGTTGAGCTTGGCCCAGTCCGGCGCCTCCATCGTCTGCCACAGGCGGAAGGCCTTGAGCCGCCAGTCGAGCATCCACTCCGGCTCGTTCTTCTTGGCGGAGATGAAGCGGACGGTATCCTCGTTCAGGCCCTTGGGCGCGAACTCCTGCTCGATCTCGGTGTTGAAGCCCCACTCGTAGGTGGACAGCTTCTCCGCGGCGGCGATAGCTTCGAGATTCTGGGTGGCCATTTTAAGCGACACTCATCGAGTTCAATTCCGGGGATGCCTTATCCCCCATTCGTGCTGAGCTTGTCGAAGCACGTGCTCCAAGCGCTTCGACTGCGGCACGTCCTTCAACAGGCTCAGGACGAACGGGTGGAGAAGCGGCGAGGCTGGAAAGACTGACACCGGCAAACGCGCCGCGCACCGCCTCGTTGACGACGCCCCAGTGCGGGCGGACCTTGCAGGCGCTTTCGAGCGCGCAGTCATGCTTGGCCTCCTCGACACAGGCAGTGAGCGCGATCGGGCCTTCGACCGCTTCAACGATATCGGCCAGCGTGATCGTCTCGCACGACTTCGCCAGTACGAAGCCGCCGGCGGCGCCACGCTGCGTCTCCAGCAGGCCGGCGGCGGCGAGCTTGCCCGCCAGCTTCTGCGCGGTGGGCAGCGGCACGCCGGTCTCGGCGGCGAGGATCGTTGCGGACAGGCGCGCATGCGGGCAATGCCGCGCGGCGGCGGCCATCATGACGACGGCATAGTCGGCGAGGCTGGAGAGTCTCATATCCGGTTCCGGCGCATGTCTTCTTGCGATCCGTTCTCAATTCAGACTGATTCGATCCGAATTGCCATGTGGGCGCGGGGAGGGGCTGGGTCAAGGGGTATAAGCCCCTCCCAGAAAGGGAGGGGTTTGGGGTGGGTTCGCCTCCGTATCCGGTTGCGCCCGCCCCGAGCGAACCCACCCCCGACCCCTCCCTTTCTGGGAGGGGAGAAGAGGTGACAGGGCACGCCATTAACACTAGCTGGGCTCATGCTCTACCCCCTTCTCCGCCCGCTCGTCTTCCGCTTCGAGGCGGAGCGCGCGCACCTGCTTTCGCTGTCCGCGCTGGAGATGGCGCCGAAGCGCAAGGTGCCCGCCTTCGATCCGAGGCTGGCAACGGAGGTGGCGGGGCTGCGCTTCCCGTCGCCGGTCGGCCTCGCGGCGGGCTACGACAAGGATGCTCGGGTGCCGGACGCGATGCTGGGGCTGGGCTTCGGTTTCGTCGAGGTGGGGACGCTGACGCCCAAGCCGCAGCAGGGCAACCCGCAGCCGCGCCTGTTCCGGCTGGTCGAGGACCACGCCGTGATCAACCGCATGGGCTTCAACAACGGCGGGCAGGCGGAGGCCTTCGCGCGGCTGGCCGGGCGCAGGCGGCAGGGGATCGTCGGCGTCAACGTCGGCGCCAACAAGGATGCCGCCGATCGCATCGCCGATTATGCGGCGGGCGTGCGGATGATGGCACCGGTGGCCGACTATCTGACGATCAACATCTCATCCCCAAACACGCCTGGCCTGCGCGCGCTGCAGGAGGCGGCGGCGTTGGACGAACTGCTGGCCGGCGTCATGGAAGCGAAGGGCGAAGCGGGGCCGCCGGTATTCCTCAAGGTCGCACCCGATCTGGAGGCGGTGGATATCGATGCGATCTCCCGCGTGGTGATCGATCGCAAGGTGGACGCACTGATCGTCTCCAATACGACGATCTCCCGCCCGCCGCTCTCTTCCAGATTCGCGGAGGAGCAGGGCGGCCTTTCGGGCGAGCCGCTGCGCCCGCTGGCGCTCGCCAAGCTGCGCGAGTTCCGCCACGCGACGGGCGGCCAAGTACCGCTGATTGCCGCCGGCGGGATCGGATCGGCGGCGGACGCCTATGCGCGCATCCGTGCCGGTGCCAGCCTCGTCCAGCTCTATTCGGCGCTGGTCTACGAAGGGCCGGGTCTGGCGAAGCGGATCGCCAGGGGGCTGGTCCCGCTGCTGGAACGGGATGGCTTCAAGACGCTGGCGGAGGCGGTGGGTTAGGGCGCCACCGAATCCGTGATCGCGCGGCCCTCGCGCCTCGGATCGTAGCCGCCGTCGAACTTGCCGTCGCGCACGATTACGCCCTGGATGCCCGAATCCTCACCCTGTCCGGGGCGCAGCGTCACGCCGCGCGCGGCGAGCGCGTTCACGACGTCCGGCGGGAACTTGTCCACCTCGCCCCAGAAATTCGGGCCGGTCGCGATCAGGTTGGGGAGTGCGATGGCGTCCTGCATCGGCATGTGCCAGTCGACTGCGCCGACCATCGACTTGCCGACATAAGCGAGGATCGCGCTGCCACCCGCCGATCCCAGCGCGCCCGCGAAGTGCCCGCCCTTGTCGAGCATGATCAGCGGCGTCATCGACGAACGCGGGCGCTTGCGGGGAGCCACCGCGTTGGCGACCGGCCGCCCCGTCGCATCCTTCGGCGCGAAGTCGAAGTCGGTGAGCTGGTTGTTGAGGAAGAAGCCATCGACCATCCGGCCGGTGCCGAAGATCGATTCCACCGTCGTCGTCATCGACACGACGTTGCCGGCGGCGTCGCGGATGATGATGTGCGAGGTGCCGGTCGGGTCGATCGTATGGTCGATGCCCGCCACCTGCGCGCCCGCCGGATGCCCTGCCTCGGGCGGCGGCACGGCGGCATCGGGACCGATCAGCTTGGCGCGCTCGGCGATGTAGGCGGGATCGAGCAGACCCTGGATCGGAACGGAGACGAACTTGGGGTCGCCGAAATAGCGGTTGCGGTCGGCGTACATCAGGCGGCTCGCCTCGGCGAACTCGAACCAGGCCTGCGGATCGTTGGGGCCGCGCTTGTCGATGTCGGTATGCGACAGGATGCCGAGCAACTCGAGCAGAGCCGCGCCGCTGGACGGCGGCGGCGGCACGCAGACCTTGTAGGCCCGGTACGGCCGGCAGATCGCCTCGCGCTCGACCGGATGGTAGGCGGCGAGGTCGGCGAGCGTCATCGTGCCGGGCAGCGGGCCGTCATGGGTCCGCGCAACCAACTTCGCGGCGGTCGGCCCGGTATAGAGCGCGTCGGTGCCCTGGGCCGCGAGACGGCGGAGGAAGTCCGCGTAAGGCAGGTTGGCGAGACGGTCGCCCGCGTTGAGCAGCGTGCCATCGGGCTTGGAGAAATAGCGCTTCACGTCCGGCGCGCTGTTCTCCGTATAATCGCCGTGGATCATGCGGGCGAGGCGGGGCGAGACGATGAAGCCTTCTGTCGCGGTCTTCACCGCGTCGCCGAACAGGTCCTTCCACGGCAGCTTGCCATGCTCGTCATGGGCGAGCGCCAGCATCTTGAGTACGCCCGGCACGCCTGTGGCGCGACCGCTCAGTACCGCCTGGGAGAAAGGCATCGGCTTGCCGTCGGGGCCGAGGAACATGCCGGGATCGGCCCCGGCCGGCGCTTCCTCGCGGCCGTCATAGACGGTGATCCTGCCGCTCGCGGCGTCGAGATACGTCATGAACGAACCGCCGGCGACGCTGGAGCTTTGCGGCTCGACCAGCGCCAGCATCGCCTGCATCGCAATCGCGGCGTCGATGGCGCTGCCGCCCCGGCGCATCGTGGCGAGGCCGGTCTCGACGGCCAGCGGATTGGCGGCGGCGACGAAGATGCGCGGCTGTTCTGTCGGCGCCGGGGGCGTCGTCGGCGCGACGGCACTCTGCTGCGGCGCCGTCGTCGTGCAGGAAGCGAGCGAGACGGCGAGGAGGCCTGCCAGAAGCCGGCTGACCTTACGGCCGGTTGGGATCATCGCTCGAACTCCTCATCGTTACGCCGCACGGATCGATAACCGCGCGGGTCGGGATCGTCCATGCCAGTGGCACGCGGCAACCGATTATCGCGGTGGCAAGGGGTTGCGCTTCACGGTCAGGCGACGGAAACCGTAGCGTCATGAAACCGCCGGCACCCGGATCGGCGGAGGAGAGGTCATGCGTCTGCTCGAACATTTCCCCAATCTCGTCACCATGTTCTTCGTGCGCGTCGCGGAGAAGGGCGATGCGCCGTTTCTCTGGCGCAAGCAGGACGGCGCCTGGACCCCGACGAGCTGGCGGGAGGCGGGCCGCCAGGTCGCGGCGCTGGCGCAGGCGCTGCGGGACAAGGGGCTGCAACCCGGCGACCGGGTGCTGCTTGTCGCCGAGAACCGGCCGGAATGGTGCATCGCCGATTATGCGATCATGGCGGCGGGCTGCGTCACGGTGCCGGCCTACACCAGCAACACCACCCGCGATCACGCGCATGTGATCGAGAACAGCGGCGCCAGAGCGGTGATCGTATCGACGGCGAAGCTCGCCGCGACACTGATCCCGGCGGTGTTGCGTGCCGGGCAGGTCAACCTCGTCATCGGCATGGAGGCGATGAAGATCGGGCAGCAGGGCGCGTTCGAATTCTGCAGCTGGGAGGCTCTCGCCAATGCCCCTTCGGATGTCGGCGCCTGTGCGGAAGGCGCGAAGGCCTTCCGACGCGACGATCTCGCCTGCATCATCTACACGTCCGGCACCGGCGGCGCGCCGCGTGGCGTCATGCAGCATCATGGCGCCATCCTCCACAATGTCGCGGGCGCATCGCATGTCGTCTCGGAGGATTTCGGCTGGGGGGACGAGGTGTTCCTGTCTTTCCTGCCGCTCTCCCACGCCTACGAGCATACCGGCGGCCAGCACCTGCCGGTCGGGCTGGGCGGGCAGATCTATTATGCGGAAGGCCTGGATAAGCTCGCCGCCAATATCGAGGAGGTGCGCCCGACCCTGATGGTGGTGGTGCCGCGCCTGTTCGAGGTGCTGCGCACCCGCATCGCCAAGGCGATCGAGAAGCAGGGGCAGCTGCCGACATGGCTGCTCCAGCGAGCCGAGGCGATGCCGGACAGGCCGAAGCTCTGGCAGCGGCCGATGGACCTGCTGCTCTCCGCCACCATCCGCAAGAAGGTGCGCGCGCGTTTCGGCGGGCGGATGAAGGCGCTGGTCTCGGGCGGCGCGCCGCTCAATCCGGAGGTCGGGCGCTTCTTCGCCTCCTTGGGGCTGATGCTGCTGCAGGGCTATGGCCAGACCGAAGCCGCGCCGGTGATCAGTTGCAACCGCCCGAAGGCGGGGATCAAGCTCGACACGGTCGGCCCGCCGCTCCCCGATACCGAGATCCGCATCGCCGAGGATGGCGAGATCCAGGTGCGCGGCGAACTGGTGATGAAGGGATATTGGCAGAATCCGGCAGAGACGGCGCGGGTTCTGTCCCCCGACGGCTGGCTTTCGACCGGCGACATCGGGCACATCGACGACAAGGGGCGGCTGGTCATCACCGATCGCAAGAAGGACATCATCGTCAACGACAAGGGCGACAATGTCGCGCCCCAGCGGGTCGAGGGAATGCTGACGCTCCAGCCCGAAATCCTGCAGGCGATGGTGTCTGGCGACCGGCGGCCCTATCTGGTCGGCCTCGTCGTGCCCGATCCCGAATGGCAGGCGGATTGGGCGAAGACGGTGCCCGATGCCGGGCCGGAGGCGCTTCAGCGCGCGTTGCAGGCCGCGGTGGACCGGGTGAACGCCGATCTATCCACCACCGAGAAGGTACGCCGCGTGCTGGTGGCGGATGAGGCCTTCACCATCGAGAATAGCGAGCTTACGCCCTCGATGAAGATCCGCCGCCACGTGATCCGCGCGCGCTACGGCGCGCGGCTCGATGCGCTCTACAAGGCGTCCGCCTATTAGGGCTGCTTCACCCGTTCGTAGGGTATGAAGTCGCCAAGCGGGCAGGCGCCGAAACCCATACCGCTCGGCGGGTCGACCACGGTCAGCACGTCGCCGCGGCACAGCTGCCCGGAATAGGTGTGGCTGATGATCGTGCGGTCGTGCCGCAGGTTGGGGCAGCCCGGCGTGTTGAGATAATCGGGGCCGGCCTTCATCCGGTAGAGGATCGCGCCCGAATCGAAGATCGTCGTGTCGTCGATCCGCGACTGGGTGATGCAGCTGGTCGGCGCGCCGGGCGTGCGACCGGCGAGCGCCTGGTCCTGCGACGGCGCGCGGGCCGCGAGCGGGGTCGCCGCCAGCGAGAGCAGGGTGGTGAGCGTCAGGATGCGCATGGCGAAGTCCTTTCCGATGCTACAACGCAAGGACGGTGCGGCGGTGCCTAGCCCTTGAAACCGTCCTTGGCGGCGCGTCGCTCGGCCAGTTCCTCCACGGTCGCGGCGCGCATGAAGGGATTGGTCGCGCGCTCGGCGGCGATGGTGGAAGGAAGCGTTGGCTTGCCCTCGGAACGCAGCGCCTCCGCATCGGCGAGCGCCTGCCGCGTCGCGTCGTTGCCCGGCTCTGCCGTGACGGCATAGCGGCCGTTGGACACGGTATATTCGTGGCCGCAGGCGACGCGGGTTTCGGCGGGCAGCGCCTCCAGCTTGCGCATCGCGGCGAACATGTCGGCGGCGGTTCCCTCGAACAGCCGGCCGCAGCCCATCGCGAACAGCGTGTCGCCGGTGAACACGACGTCGAGCGACGGCACGTGGATGGCGATATGGCCGGAGGTGTGCGCGCCCACCGCGATCGCCACGCCCTCATGTTCGCCGATCGTCACCGTATCACCGTCGCCGATCGTGCGATCGAGCGTCGGGATGCGGCCTTCCTCATGCGGGCCGGTGATGGTGGCGCCGGTCGCCGCCTTCACATCGGCGTTGCCGCCGACATGATCGGGATGCCAGTGGGTGTTCCACACCTGCGTGATGGTCCAGCCGCGCTCGTCCGCAGCCTTCAGCACCGGCGCGGCCTCGCCCGGATCGACCGCGACCGTCTCGCCGCTCGCATCGTCGTGGAGCAGCCAGACGTAATTGTCGCTGAGCGCGGGGACGGGGACGAGCGAGACCGCCATCGGGCTTACCAGCTGCCGGTATTGGGCATCGACGCCCAGGGTTCGGCGGGCGCGAGGCGATCGCCGGCCTGCAGCAGTTCGATCGAGATGTTGTCGGGTGTGCGGATAAACGCCATGTGGCCGTCGCGCGGCGGGCGGTTGATGGTGATGCCGGCGTCCATCAGCCTCTGGCACAGATCGTAGATATTCTCGACGCGATAGGCGAGGTGGCCGAAATTGCGGCCGCCGTCATAGCCTGTCTCGCCCCAATTGTGGGTCAGCTCCACCTCGGCCGCCTCGTCGCCGGGGGCGGCGAGATAGATCAGGGTGAAGCGGCCCTGCTCGCTGTCGAAACGGCGGGTTTCCTTCAGGCCCAGAAGCTCGAAGAAGCGGATCGTCTCGGCGGGGTCGGAGACGCGGATCATGGTGTGGAGATATTTCATGGTGCCGCGAAGATAGGTTCGCGGCGCGGCGATGGCTAGCGCCCCTGCGGCTTCGCTTTGGATGCGGCGGCCGGTTTCGCCGCGGGGCCGCCCGATGCCGCCAGCTCCGCCTTGGCGCGCTTGGCCGCATCGCTGTCCGGCTCGACCGTCGAGGCGCGGGTCCACTGCGCGCGGGCATCGTCCATGTCGCCGGCGGTGGCGGCGATGTTGCCGGCCTCGTAGAGAATGTCGGACTGGTTGGGCGCGCGCAGCATAGCCTCGTTGATGTCCGCCTTGGCGCGGGTGGTATCGCCCATTCGACGGGCGAGCGTGGCGGAGAGCAGCCAGGCCATCGGATCGGCCGGCACCAGCTTCACCGCCTGATCCAGATCGGCGCGCGCCGCGCCGGTGTCGCCGGCGCCCACCGCCGCGCGGGCGCGATCGACATAGGCCTCGCCCTTCAGCGGATCGGGCAGCAGCGGCGAGGCGATCGCGGTCGAGAGATCCGTGCGCGCCGTCTCGAACTCCCCGCCGGCCAGCGCGGCATTGCCCGCCGACACCCAGAGGTTCGCCGACGCCAGGCCGTCATGAGTCTGGTCGGCGAGCGTCGCGCCGGTGGTGAAGGCGTCGAGCGCGCCCTTCCAGTCGCCGCTGGCCGATCGCGCGATGCCGAGGCATTGGGCCGCCGCCACGCCGCCGCCGGTCTTGGCCCAGGCGATCGCTTCCTTCTGCGCGGCGGCCGGGTCGGTGTCGGACAACCGGGCGCAGGCATCGAAGCGCGCCTGCGTACCGCGACCGTCGACAGGGCCGGGAGTCGTGGCGGCCGCGACGGCGAACAGCAGGGGAAGGATCACAGGCTCTCCAGCAACGTGTCGAGGGTGCGCAGCAGGAGCGCGATGTCCTGCGGGCGCGACAGGCGATGATCGCCGTCCTTGACGAGGATGGTCTGCACGTCGGCTGAACGGACGAGCGCCGCGACGCGCTGCGACACCCAGGTCGGCACCTCGGGGTCGGCCTCGCCGTGGAGCAGGCGGACCGGCCCGTCGAACGGGATCGGCGCGTGGAGCAGGCGCTGCGATTCGGCCGATTGCCAGAAGGCGCGCGTCGTCACCATCGGCGGGCCGTAAGCGGACGGCTGCTCGATCCGGCCTTCTTGGAGGATGCGCATCTTCTCGTCCTGGTCGTAGCCCCAGTCCGAGAAATCGGGTGCCGAGGCGATGCCGATCAGCGCGCGCACCCGGTCCGGCCGGGCGATCGCGACGAGCAGCATCAGCCACCCGCCCATCGAGGAGCCGACCAGCACGAGATCGCCCTCGCTCGCATCCACCATCGCCAGCGCATCGTCGCGCCAGCTCGCCAGCGTGCCGGAATCGAAGCGGCCCTCGCTCTCGCCGCAGCCGGCATAGTCGAAGCGCAGCATCGCGCGGCCGGTCTCGGCCGCCCAGCTGTCGATCGCCTCCGCCTTGCTGCCCGTCATGTCGGATGCATAGCCCGGCAGGAACAGGATCGCCGGCCCCAGGCCGGGCCGGAAGCGGAAGGCGAGGCGGGGAAGGCCGTCGCGTTCGAGGAAGTGCGGCGGCTCCGCCGGGTTCAGATCACCCATCCGCCGTGGCGCGTTTCGATGGTGGCGTCGCGCTTGGCGCCGCGCTTACGGACGAGGCGGTCGTTGAGCGTCTTGATCGTCTCGCTGCCGGTCGATTTGAACAGCGCCGGCACCGCCGCGTGGACGAGGCAGGCCATGCCGGCCGCGATCATCGTGAAGCCGTAGGACGACGCCTCACGGGCATGTTCCGTATAGGTCTCGCCGACATCGGCGGGGTGATCGAGGAACAGCTTGGAGAACATGCGCAGGCCTTCCGCCGGAGGATGGACCCTTATCCTATGCGGGCATGGGTTCGTCCAGCGTCTCTCGCCCATCCTCCCATTTCGCCACCACGGCGGCGGCGACCGCGTTGCCGACCACGTTGGTGGCGGATCGACCCATGTCGAGGAAGTGATCGACGGCGAGGATCAGCACCAGCCCGGCTTCCGGAATCGCGAAATGCCCCATCACCGCCGCGATCACGACGAGGCTCGCGCGGGGCACCCCTGCCATGCCCTTGGAGGTGATCATCAGGATCAGAACCATGACGATCTGCTGACCGATAGGAATGTCGATGCCGTAGACCTGCGCGATGAACAATGTCGCGAAGGTCATGTAGATCATCGAGCCGTCGAGGTTGAAGCTGTAGCCGAGCGGCAGCACGAAGCTGGCGATGCGGCGCGGTATGCCGAATTCCTCCAGCGCTTCGAGCAGCCGCGGATAGGCGGCTTCGGACGAGGCGGTGGAGAAAGCGAGCAGGGCCGGCTCGCGGATCAGCCGCACCAGCCGCCCGGCGCGGCCGCCCAGCATCACGAAGCCCGCGCCGATCAGAACCGCCCACAGCATGAACAGCGCCAGGTAGAAGCTGCCGACGAAGCGCCCGAAGGTGAGGACGATGCCCGCGCCGTTGATCGCCACGGCGTGCGCGATGGCGGCGAACACCGCGATCGGGGCGACGCGCATCACGTAATCGGTGATCTTCAGCATCACTGCGACCAGCGCCTCGATGCCCGTTACCAATGGCTTGGCGACATCGCCCACCGCGACGATCGCCACGCCGAAGAAGACCGAGAAGACGACGATCGGCAGAATGTCGTTGTTGGCCATCGCCTCGATCATCGAGGCCGGCACGATGTGGACGAAGAAATCGTGGAGGTTGAACGCCTTGGTATCGAGATTGAGGCTTTCCGCGCTCGCCGGCAGGGTCAGCCCGCTGTCGGCACCCGGCTGCAGCAGGTTGACCAGGATCAGGCCCAGTGTCAGCGATACGATCGTGGCGCCGATGAACCAACCGAGCGTCCGCCCACCGATCCGCCCCAATGCCGATGTGTCGCCCATATGCGCGACGCCCACCACCAGAGTGGAGAAGACCAACGGCGCGATGATCATCTTGATCAGGCGCAGGAACAGATCGGTGAAGATGGTGAGGTAGCCGGCCCACTGATCGAGCTCAGGCCCCGCCAGCATGGCGTGCAGGATCAGGCCGGCCCCGAAGCCCAGCACCATGCCGATCAGGATGAACAGGGTCAGCCGCTTTGCCACACACACTCCGTTAAGGATGGACGCGCACAAGACGGGAGGGAGCGCTTGCGGTCAACCCATGGGCCGGCCACGGAACCGAAGCGCGCGCGTCGCATTGCGTGTCGAACCGTCGCACCGCACAAGGATGCCCATGAATCGCGCCGCCTTCGCCTTGCTCGCCGCCCTGATCGCCGCATCGTCCGCCGCTCCTGCGATCGCGGAAGCATCGCCCGACGATAGCGTCACGCGGATCAACGCGGCGCCGGTACGCGACGGCTGGTTCGTCTGCGACGCGCTGAGCAGCCCCTACGCGCTGTTCGCCGGCAAGGTGGACAAGGGCGCAAGCCTGATCACGTTGCTTGATCGCCGCAACGGACGGTTCGATACGCAGGCCTATCAGGTCGGGCCGGCGGATCCCGGCGCGGGTCAGATATTCTGGTCGCTGTCGCGGGCCGGCAAGGAGGTCGGCAACGTCCACGCGGTCAATCCCGGCATGATCGACGAGGGCGGCGCGACAGTCCCGACCGTCACCAGCGTGAAGATCGACGACAAGCAGCTCGATTGCCGATGGCTGGCGCACACGCGCTTCATCGGTATCGATTCGCGTCGCACCGTGGTGGTGACGGAGACGCCGCAGGGGCTGGTCTATCAGGCCTTCGGATTCGCGAAACGCGGCCCGGTGATCAATCCGGACGGCGTGCAGCAGACCAGCAAGCCGACGCTCCGACTGCTGGGCGGATCGGAGGTCGTCGGCGACCGGCCCGGCTTCCGCTTCGCCAATGGCGGCTACGTCTATTATGTCCAGCGCCCGCGTGGCGGCGAGGCGGCGGGGCTGACGATCACGCGCAACGGCAGCCTGATCGGCGCCGAGAAATATGTCGGCTTCACCTATGCGCCGCCGATCGGCCGCGCGCCCGAAAAGCTGACGGCGGCGCTCGGGGCCGATGCGGTGTGGTCGGGGCAGGGGATCGATGCCTGCCGCAAGGGCGACGCCAAGGTGGTCGACGCCTGCCTGATCGACCTGATGAGGAAAGGCGGCGCCTCGGCCGCCTCGATCGCTTTCACCCAAAAACTGATCGCGGCGGACAGTCCGGGTTATGTTTCGGGCTGGAAGCAGATGGGGCCGGTCGGCATCGCCACCGTCACCTATCCGTTCCGCGCCAATACCAACAGCGGCACCTGGCTGGTGCCGGTGGCGGGCGACCCGATCGACGTCGATGCCTATCAGCTGACCGCCGGCGACAAGCTGCGTGCCGACTACAAGGCGGCGATGGCCGACAATCCGGATGCCTTCCCGGTGCCGCCCGGCACGATCTCTTTCGACAAGACGCCCGCCGGCAATCTGCGCGTGCTGGTGACGACGCCGACCGCGACCTGCCACGCCTGCGCGCCGGGCGCATCGATCGTGATCGGCTATGATTTCGATGCGGCGGGACATTTCCTGTTCGCCGGAGTCGTCGCCGTCGCCTGAGTCGGGTTGCGTGACGGCACGGGAACCGTACATAGGCGGGCATTCCAACCCTACAGGATACGCCCGTTCCATGTCCGCGATGCTCAAGATCACGCTGCCCGACGGTTCCGTCCGTGAGGTAGCACCGGGGACTACCCCGGCGGACATCGCGGCGGCGATCGGGCCTGGGCTGGCCAAGGCGGCGATCGCGGCGAAGGTGGACGGCGAGCTGCGCGACATCATGCGCCCGCTGGAGGCGGACACGAACCTCGCGCTGGTGACGGCGAAGGACGAGGCCGACGCGCTCGAACTCGTCCGGCACGACTACGCCCATGTGCTGGCCGAGGCGGTGCAGCAGCTGTTTCCGGGCACGCAGATCACCTTCGGCCCGTCGACGGACGACGGCTTCTATTACGATTTCGCGCCGAAGGACCGCCCCTTCACCGAGGAGGACCTGCCCGCGATCGAGGAGGCGATGCGGAAGATCATCGCCAAAGACGCGCCGCTGATCCGCGAAGTGTGGAGCCGCGCCGACCTGATCGCGCGCTGGCAGCGCGACGGCGAGACGTTCAAGGCCGAATGGGCCGCCGAACTGCCAGAAGGCGAGGAGCTGACGGTGTATCGCGCCGGCAACGGCGAGGATGCGTGGCTCGACATGTGCCGCGGCCCGCACCTCGCCTCGACGGGCAAGCTGGACCCGAGCGCGTTCAAGCTGACGCGCGTCTCGGGCGCCTATTGGCGCGGTGACCAGAAGAACGCGATGCTCTCGCGCATCTACGGCACCGGCTGGCTCAACAAGAAGCAGCTCGACCAGCATCTCACGCGGCTGGAAGAGGCGGCCAAGCGCGACCATCGCAAGATCGGGCAGGAGATGGACCTGTTCCACCTCCAGCCCGAGGCGCAAGGGTCCGTCTTCTGGCACCCCAAGGGCTATATGCTGTGGCGCCAGCTGGAGGCCTATATGCGCCGCCGGCTCGATGCGTCGGGCTATGTCGAGGTCAAGACGCCGCAGCTGATGGACGCGCGCCAGTGGGAGCAGTCCGGCCACTGGGGCAAGTATCGCGAGAACATGTTCGTCGTGCCCGACGAGATCCCCAATACCGAAGAGGACGGCCCCGTCCTCTCCGGCGAGGGCGATCTGATGGCGCTGAAGCCGATGAACTGCCCGGCGCACGTGCTGATCTTCCGCCAGGGCATCAAATCGTATCGCGATCTGCCGATCCGCATGGCCGAATTCGGCTGCTGCCACAGGAACGAGCCGCACGGCGCGCTTCACGGCATCATGCGGGTCCGCCAGTTCACGCAGGACGATGCGCATCTGTTCGTGCGCGCCGATCAACTGGTCGACGAGGTAAAGCGCTTCTGCGACCTGCTCGACGTGATCTACAAGGATCTCGGCTTCGACAGTTACGCGATCAAGCTGGCGTTGCGGCCGGAAAAGCGCTTCGGTTCGGACGAGATGTGGGACTGGTCCGAACAGTCGCTGCGCGACGCGGTGGCGGCGACCGGCCGCGACACGCCGGAATTCGGCTGGGAAGAACTGGAGGGCGAGGGCGCCTTCTATGCGCCCAAGCTCGAATTCCACCTGACCGACGCGATCGGCCGGACGTGGCAGTGCGGCACGCTGCAGACCGACACGGTGCTGCCCGAGCGGCTCGATGCGAGCTACGTCGGCGAGGACGGCAACCGCCATCGCCCGATCATGCTCCACCGCGCGATCCTCGGCACGTTCGAGCGCTTTCTCGGCATCCTGATCGAGCATCATGCCGGCAAGTTCCCGCTCTGGCTGGCGCCGGTGCAGGCGGTGGTGGCGACGATCGTGTCGGATGCCGACGGCTATGCGGAGGAGGTCGCGGCGACGCTGGCGGCGGCGGGCATCCGCGTCGAGACCGATCTGCGCAACGAGAAGATCAACTACAAGGTGCGCGAGCACAGTCTCGCGAAAGTCCCGTACCTTCTCGTCCTCGGCAAGCGCGAGGCGGACGAGCGCACCGTCGCCGTCCGCCCGCTCGGCACCGACGCGCGGCAGGAAGTGATTGCGCTGGATACGCTGGTCGAGCGGCTGAAGACGGAAGCGCTCGCGCCCGATCTGCGCGGTTGAGCGTTTGACTTTACGGAATGCGGGGCAGCTGTGGCGGCCCCGCATCTTCCGTTTTGTTCATCAAACCCCTATATGCGCCCAATTCAGGCGACAACAGGAGAAGCCGCTATACGACCCCCGATGATGCGCCGCCCGCTTGGCGCGCCCCCGATGCCCCTTAACGGCCCGCGTTTCGACGAGTTCATCAACGTCCCCAAGGTCCGCGTGATCGACGAGGATGGTGAGAATCGCGGCGTGATGTACACGCGCGAGGCGATCGAGGAGGCGCATGAGCTGGGGCTGAATCTCGTCGAGGTGTCGCCCAACGCCGATCCGCCCGTCTGCAAGTTCCTCGATGTCGGCAAGTTCAAGTACGAGGCGCAGAAAAAGGCCAATCTCGCCCGGAAGTCGCAGAAGACGCAGGAGATCAAGGAGATCAAGATGCGTCCCAACATCGACGACCACGATTATCAGACCAAGATGAAGAAGATCTTCGAGTTCATCGAAGAGGGCGACAAGGTGAAGTGCACCCTGCGCTTCCGTGGCCGCGAGCTGGCGCACGGCCAGCTTGGTATGCAGGTGCTTCAGCGGGTGCAGGCCGACGTGGCGGAGATCGCCAAGGTCGAGCAGTTTCCGCGTATGGAAGGCCGTCAGATGCTGATGGTGATCGCGCCGAAGTGAGCGTTCAGGCGGGCGCCTTCCGCCAGATGGCGAGGCGCCCGTCGATCCAGCGATAGGCGTAGCCGAGACCGGCGAAGAACAGGGCGATCACCGCCATCTTCGCGACGGTCGGGCCAGTCCCGTACTTGCCGACGTCCATGAACGGATACGGATACCAGCCCGTCACCGCGCCGTGGATCAGCACCCAGACGGTGTAGACCAGCGGGTAGATCAGCCAGCGCAGCGGTGCCCAGCGGTCGATTCCGCCATGCGGGGCGAAGGCGATCCAGCCGATCAGCCACAGCGCCGGCACCAGTCGATGCACCAGCATGTTGCCCCACCAGCCGAGCGGTGTCAGGTGGAGCAGGCTCGCCAGCAGCAGCTGGAAGATCACCGCCACCACCGTGATGTGCACCGAGATCGCGGTCGAGACGCCTGCGCTGGAGGTCCATCGGTGCAGCCGCCCCTCGCCGAACGCCGCGCCGAGGCTCGCCAGCATCACCAGCGTGTTGGTGAGGATGGTGAAGAAGCTCAGGAAGACGACCGTCCGCCCGACGATCTGGCCGGGATGGCCCGAAACCGTCACCCGATATTCGATGGCGAGGCCGATCAGCGCAAGCAGAGCGACCGATGCGTGCCAGGCGCGCGCCGCGCTCAAGCCGGCGGCTCCCACAATTCTATCGGTAGGCCTTCGGGATCGTGGATGCGCGCGAAGGTGCCATATTCGGTGCCGGTCCACTCGTCGCGCCGCTCGACCGCGATGCCCGCCGCCTCCAGCTTCGCCGCCAGTGCCTCGATGTCCTCGACCCGCAGGTTGAGCATGAAGGCCTGGTCGGCCGCGAAATAGTCGCTGTCCGCCTTGAAGGGCGCGAAGACGGTCATGCCCGCCTGCTGGTTCCAGATCGCGCTGTGGCCGGCATCGACGCCGAGATGCTGCTTGTACCATGCCGCCCTCGCGTCCGGATCGCGGCTGCGGAAGAAGAGCCCACCGATTCCCGTCACCGTCATCGCAAGTCCTCTCCGAAAGACCGATGTCTCAGGCGGCTTCCTCGATCTCCTCGCCGGCCGCCGCCGCGAGCAGCCGTCGCTCCAGCGTCCTGAGCCGCTGGGTGGCGTGCAGCTTATCACCGGTCAGGTCGGTGAGGTAGAAGGTGTCGACGGCCCGCTCGCCATAGGTGGCGACGTGCGAGGAGTGGATCGTCACCTTGGACTGGAACAGCGCGTGCGCCAGCGCATGGAGCAGGGCGGGCCGGTCGCGCGCGTTCACCTCGATCACGGTGAAGCGGTTGGACGCCTTGTTGTCGATCAGCACGTTGGGCTCGATGTCGAAGGCATCGGCACGCATCCGGGGCGCCGGCTTGGCGGCAAGGCGGTCGGCCAGCTTGTTGCGGTTGGCGAGCGCGTCCTCGATCGCGATGCGCAGCCGGACCAGCCGGTCCGGATCGTCGAACGGGCGGCCGAACGGATCCTGCACCAGGAAATTGTCGATGCCCATGCCGTCGCGCGTGGTGTGGATGCGCGCGTCGATGATGTTGCCGCCCGCGACATGGATGGCGCCGGCGATGCGGTAGAACAGGCCAGGATGATCGGAGGCGTAGACCGTCACCAATGTCGCCTCGCGATCCTCGTCGGGGCTGGTGGCGATGGACAGCGAGCGGCCGTCGGCATCGGCCTGCGCAATGGCGTGCGCGTTCGCCGCCAGCGTCTCCGATCCCTCGCCGACCCAGTAGCTGTCCGGCATCCGCTTCGCGTAGGCGGCGAATTGATCCGGCGCCCAGCCGAGCGTGGCAGCCAGTTTTTCCTGCTTCTCCTCGATCCGCTCCATCCGGCCCTTCTGCTTGTGGCCGCGCCGAAGCACTTCCTCGGCGGCATGATAGAGGTCGCTGAGCAGCTGGCGCTTCCAGCCGTTCCACACGCCGGGGCCGACCGCGCGGATGTCCACCACGGTGAGCGACAGCAGCAGGCGCAGACGTTCCGGCGACTGCACCTTCTCGGCGAAATCGAGGATCGTCTTGAAGTCGGCGAGGTCGCGCTTGAAGGCGGTGTGCGACATCAGCAGGTGATGGCGCACCAGCCACGCCACCATCTCGGTCTCGGCGGGCGTGAGGCCCAGGCGCGGACAGAGCTTGTGCGCCACCTCCGCGCCCAGTTCGGAATGATCGCCGCCGCGCCCCTTGGCGATGTCATGGAGCAGCACCGACACGTAGAGCGCGCGCCGCATCACGATCTGGCCCATCAATTTGTGGACCAGCGGATGATCGGTGGTGAGATCGCCCTTCTCGATCCGGCTGAGCAGGTCGATCGCGTGGATGGTATGCTCGTCCACCGTGAAATGGTGGTACATGTCGAACTGCATCTGCGCGACTACGCGGCCGAAGTCCGGCATGAAGCGGCCGAACACGCCGGCCTCGTTCATCCAGCGCAGTACCATGCCGGGCGTGCGCGGACTGGTCAGCACTTCCAGGAAAAGGCTGTTGGCGCGGGGGGCGATGCGCACCGCATCGACCATCTTGGCGTCGCGCGAGGCCTGGCGCATCGCGACCGGGTGGATCTCCAGCCCGTGCCGGTCCGCCAAGGTGAAGATCTCGATCAGCCGCACCGGATCGGCCGCGAAGAATCCGTCCTCGGGGGTCGAGAGCCGGCCGCGATCGATCACGAAACCATCGAGCTTGCGGGGCTTCCGGCGCCCGGTGATCGCCGCCATGCCGAAGCGACGTCCCTTCTGCGCGAACGTCTCGTCGAGGTGGGCGAGGAACACCCCGGTCAGCGTCCCCACCATCTTCGCGGTGAGGAAATAATGCTGCATGAAGCGTTCGACCGGCGATCGACCGGGGCGCTCGTTGTAGCGCATCCGTTCGGCGACCTCGCGCTGCAGGTCGAAGGTCAGCCTGTCCTCGGCGCGATTGGCGATGACGTGCATGTGGCAGCGCACCGCCCACAGGAAGTTCTCGGCGCGCTGGAACTGGCGCAGTTCCTCCCCGGTCAGCAAGCCGGCGCCGACCAGTTCCGGCACCGAGCGCACGTTGAGCACGTACTTGCCGATCCAGAACAGGGTGTGCAGGTCGCGCAGACCGCCCTTACCCTCCTTGACGTTCGGCTCGACGACGTAGCGGCTGTCGCCCATCCGGCGGTGCCGGTCATCCCGCTCGGCGAGCTTTTCGGTGACGAAGGCGCGGTCGGTGCCGTGGCGCACCTCCGCATCGAAGCGACGCGCGGCTTCGTCGTAGAGCGCCTCGTCGCCCCAGATGAATCGGCCTTCCAGCAACGCGGTGCGTACCGTCAGGTCGCTCTTCGCCATGCGGACCATCTCGTCCAGCGAGCGGCTGGAATGGCCGACCTTCAGGCCGAGATCCCACAGCATGTAGAGGATCGTCTCGATCACCCGCTCGGCCCAGGCGGTCTGCTTCCATGGCGTCAGGAAGCCGATGTCGACATCCGAATATAGCGCCATCTCGGCCCGGCCGTAGCCGCCCACCGCCATCAGTGTGAGCCGTTCGCCCGCCGTGCGGTTGGTGCGCGCGATCAGCCGCTCGGTGGCGAGATCGAAGACGAGGCGCAGGATCTGATCGGTCAGGAAGGCGTAGCTCGCCGCGATCTCGTGGCCGCGTGCGGGATGTTCGGCCAGCCGTCGCCCGATCTCGGCGCGCCCGGCATCCAGCGCCTGCTTGAGCAGTACGGTCGCCTCGCGCTTGAGCGCGGCGGGATCTTCGGGCAGCTCGGCGAGCATGTCGGCGAGCTTGCGCCGATCGATGATGGCGCGCCGGCTGGGCAGGCTGTCGAAGCGGGAGGCGGGCATGGCCTCCATGTAGCGCAGCGGCGATTAAGCGCCAGTGTCGCCCAGCAACTGCTTCAGCCGATAGAGCGCTTCCAGCGCGTCGCGCGGGCTGAGCGCGTCGGCGTCGATCGCGGTCAGCGCTTCGCGCAGCGGATCGGTCGCCTCTGCCTCGCGTTCGGTGGCGGCGGCGAAGAGCGGCAGGTCGTCGAGACCGGCCGCGATGCCGCCGGTCTTTTCGCGACCCTTCTCCAGCCGGGCCAGCACATCCTTGGCGCGCCCCAGCACCGGCTTCGGCAGGCCGGCGAGGCGGGCGACGGCGAGGCCGTAGCTCTTGTCGGCGGCACCGCCCGCCATCTCGTGGAGCAGGACGAGATCGCCTTTATACTCCTTGGCGCGGACATGGTGGAGGCTGAGCGCATCGAGCCGGCCGGCGAGGCGCGTCAGCTCGTGATAATGGGTGGCGAACAGGCAGCGGCAGCGATTGGTCTCGTGAATCGCCTCCAGCACCGCCCAGGCGATGGCGAGGCCGTCATAAGTGGAGGTGCCGCGGCCCACCTCGTCGAGGATGACGAAGCTGCGCTCGCTCGCCTGGGAGAGGATCGCTGCGGTCTCGATCATCTCGACCATGAAGGTGGAGCGGCCGCGCGCCAGATTGTCCGACGCGCCGACGCGGCTGAACAGCCGATCGACGAGGCCGAGCGTGGCGGAGGCGGCCGGCACGAAGCTCCCGGCTTGCGCCAGTACCGCGATCAGCGCGTTCTGGCGCAGGAAGGTGGACTTGCCGCCCATGTTCGGGCCGGTGACGAGCCACAGGCGGGAGTCCTCCGATAGGCCGCAATCGTTGGCGACGAAGCGCTCTCCGGAAGCGGCGACGGCGGCCTCGACGACCGGATGACGCCCGCCCTCGATCTCGAAACAGGCGTGCGGGACGACTTCCGGCCGGCACCAGCCGCCCTCGATGGCGCGCGCGGCAAGGGCCGAGGCGACGTCGAGGCGGGCGAGCGCGTCGGCCGTGGCAGCGATCGGATCGCGTGCCTCAAGCGCCAGGTCGATCAGATCCTCCAGATGCGCCTGCTCGGCGGCGAGCGCATGGTTGCCGGCCTGCGCCACCTTCATCGCCAGCTCGTGCAGCTCCGGCGCATTGAAGCGGACGACGCCGGCCAATGTCTGGCGATGGGTGAAGCCGCTGTCGGGTTTCATCAGCGGATCGGCGACCTTCGCGCCGACCTCGATATGATAACCGAGCACGCCATTGTGGCGGATCTTGAGGCCGGAAATGCCGGTCTGTTCGCGGAAGCGCGCCTCCAGCGCGGCGATGGCGCGACGGCCGTCGCCCGCGAGGCCGCGCAGCTCGTCGAGCGCGGCGTCGAAGCCCTCCGCGATGAAGCCGCCGTCGGACGCATCGATCGGCGGCGTCTGGACGAGGGCGCGGCTGAGCTTGTCGACCAGCGCACCGTGGCCGCGCAGCTGCGGCATCAGCCGGGTCAGCAGGGCGGGCGGTCCTTCCAGTGCGTCGAGCAGCTCATGCAGGTCGCGCGCACCCGACAAACCATCGCGCAGCTGGCCGAGATCGCGGGGCGAGCCGCGCCCCGCGACCAGCCGACCCAGCGCGCGGCCGATGTCCGGCAATGCGCGCAGACGTCCGCGCAGCCGGTCGCGGCACGTCCCGTCCTCGGCGAAGCGGCTGACGAGGTTGAGCCGCGCCTCGATTGCATCGGCCTCGTTGAGGGGCGCCGAGATGTCCGCCGCCAGCAGTCGTGCGCCGGCGCCCGTCACGGTGCGGTCCACAGCGTCGAGCAGACTGCCCTTGCGCTCGCCGGACTGGGTGCGGGTGAGTTCGAGGCTCTCGCGCGTCGCCGCGTCGATCGCCATGTGATCCTCGGCAGTGCGCGGCGTCGGCGGTTGGAGGAACAGGCTTCCGCCCTGCGACGTGCGGTCGAGATAGGCGAGCAGGCCGCCCGCCGCCGCCAGCGCCGCCTTGTCGAAGCTGCCGAAGCCGTCGAGCGTCGCCACCCCGAACCGGCTCTTGAGCAGCCGTTCACCCTCACCGCTCTGGAAGGAGCCGCGCGACGCGATGGCGGCATCGACTGGGCCTTGCGCACCTTCGGCGATCACCACCTCGGACGGCCCCAGCCGCGCCAGTTCGGCATCGAGGCTGGCCGTCGGCACCGAGGCCAGTTCGAAGCGCCCGGTCGAGATGTCCGCCGCCGCGAGGCCCACGCGCGCGCCCTGCTCGGCCAGTGCCACCAGCCAGTTGGCGCTGCGGGAATCGAGCAACGACTCCTCGGTCAGCGTCCCTGCGGTGACCAGCCTGATGATCTTGCGCGCCACCAGCGCCTTGGATCCCCGCGCCTTCTTGGCCTGCTCGGGCGTCTCGACCTGTTCGGCGACCGCGACGCGGTGGCCCGCCTTGATCAGGCGCGCCAGATAGGCGTCAGCGGCATGGACCGGTACACCGCACATCGGCGCCCCGTCCCCGCGCGAGGTCAGCGCGATGTCGAGCGTCGCGGCGGCGATATGCGCATCCTCGAAGAACAGTTCGAAGAAGTCGCCCATGCGGTAGAAAAGCAGACAATCGGGCGCCTCGGCCTTGAGGCCGTGATATTGCGCCATCATCGGGGTCTGGGCGCCGGCTGCCGGCCCGCTCGTTCCGCTCATTGGCCTGCTGCTACCGGCTTTGGCTTGCCCTCGCCAGCATCATGCCCCAAGGGCTGGGCAAAAGCTGTGGAGAAGGTGGAAATGGCCGAGCGTCTGCAATTTTCCGAACGCGAAGCGCTGGATTTCCACACCCAGGGCCGCCCCGGCAAGATCGAGATCATCGCGTCCAAGCCGATGGCGACGCAGCGCGACCTCGCGCTCGCTTACTCGCCGGGCGTCGCGGTGCCGGTGAAGGCCATCGCGGCCGAGCCGGACACCGCCTACGACTATACCGCCAAGGGCAACCTGGTTGCGGTCATCTCCAACGGCACCGCGATCCTTGGCCTTGGCAATCTCGGCGCGCTGGCGTCGAAGCCGGTGATGGAAGGCAAGGCGGTGCTGTTCAAACGCTTCGCCGATGTCGATTCGATCGACCTCGAACTGGCGACCGAGGATGTCGACCGCTTCATCGACGCGGTCGAGCTGATGGAGCCGAGCTTCGGCGGCATCAACCTGGAAGACATCAAGGCGCCCGAATGCTTCGTGATCGAGCAGACCCTGCGCGAACGCATGAACATCCCGGTCTTCCATGATGACCAGCACGGCACCGCGATCATCTCAGCGGCCGGCCTGATCAACGCCTGCCACATCACCGGTCGCGATCTCAAGGACATACGGATCGTCGTGAACGGCGCGGGTGCGGCCTCGATCAGCTGCACCGAGCTGGCGAAAGCGCTCGGCGTGAAACCCGACAACGTCATCCTCTGCGATTCCAAGGGCGTGATCTACCAGGGCCGCACCGAGGGCATGAACCAGTGGAAGTCCGCCCATGCCGCCAGGACGGACGCGCGCACGCTGGCCGAGGCGATCAAGGGCGCCGACGTCTTCTACGGCCTGTCGGTCGCGGGCGCGCTGACCAAGGAGATGGTGAAGTCGATGGCGCCGAAGCCGATCATCTTCGCCATGGCCAATCCCGATCCGGAAATCCTGCCCGAAGATGCGCTGGAGGCGGCGCCCGACGCGATCATCGCCACCGGCCGGTCGGACTATCCGAACCAGGTCAACAACGTGCTCGGCTTCCCCTTCATCTTCCGTGGCGCGCTCGATGTGCGGGCGACGACCATCAACGAGGAGATGAAGGTCGCCGCCGCCCATGCGCTCGCCGCGCTGGCGCGCCAGCAGGTGCACGAGGATGTCGCTGCGGCCTATGGCGTCGCGCACAAGTTCGGCCCGGAATATATCATCCCGGCGCCGTTCGATCCGCGCCTGATCGAGACGATCCCGCCGGCAGTGGCGCAGGCGGCGATGGACACCGGCGTCGCGCGCAAGCCGATCGAGGACATGGCCTGCTATCGCGAGACGCTGCGCGCGCGGCTCAACCCGACCGACTCGGTGCTGACCTCCGCCTACGAACAGGCCCGCGCACATCCTAAGCGCGTGCTGTTCGCCGAAGCCGAGGAGGAGGTGGTGCTGCGTGCCGCTATCGCCTTCAAGGATGGTGGCTACGGCATTCCCGTGCTGGTCGGCGTGGACGAGACGCGCGACATGCTGGCGAAGCTGGGCGCCGATCCGGCGGGGTTCGAGCTGCACAACGCCCGCCACTCGCCGCTCGTCCCCAAGATGGTCGAGACGTTGTACGAGAAGCTCAAGCGCAAGGGTTTCATGCGTCGCGACGTCGAGCGCATGGTCAACCGCGACCGCAACATCTTCGGCGCGCTGATGGTCGCGCTGGGCGAGGCGGACATGATGGTGACCGGCGTGACGCGCCCGTTCCGCTCCTCGCTGGTCGAGGTGATGCGCGTGATCGAGCCGGCGCCGGGCCATACGCCGTTCGGCATCCACCTGCTGGTCGGCCGCAACCATTCGGTGTTCCTGGCCGACACCACGGTCAACGAGCGCCCGACCGCCGAGCAGCTCGCCGACATCGCCGAGCAGACCGCCGCCGTCGCCAAGCGCATGGGGCAGGAGCCGCGCGTGGCCTTCCTGTCCTACTCCACCTTCGGCAATCCGCCGGGCAAGTGGCTGGACAATATCCGGGGCGCGGTGGCCGAACTGGACAAGCGCGGTGTCGAGTTCGAATATGAGGGCGAGATGGCGCCCGACGTGGCGCTCAACCCCGCGCTCAAGAAGCATTACCCGTTCAGCCGCCTGTCCGGCCCGGCCAACGTGCTGGTGATGCCGGGCCTGCAATCCGCCAACATCTCCGCCAAGCTGCTGCGCGAGCTGGGCGGTGAGCGGATGATTGGCCCGATGCTCATCAACATGGCGCACTCGGTGCAGATCGCGTCGATGACCTCGACCGCCGGCGACCTGATGACGCTGGCGGTGCTGGCGGCGGCGGGCATCGCGCGGTAATCCGGCCTTCTCCCGCATGGGCGGGAGAAGGCCGTAAGGTCAGGCGGCCTCGGTCTCGGCCACCGGATAGTCGGTGTAGCCCTCAGGCCCCTGCGAGTAGAAGGTGGCGACTTCCGGCTTCGCCAGCGGTAGGTCGTGGGCGATGCGCGCCGGCAGGTCCGGATTGGCGATGAAGGGGCGGCCGAAGGCGATGGCGTCGGCCAACCCGCTTTCCACCGTTTGGGCGGCGCTTTCGGGCGTGAAATCCGAATTGAGCACCAGCACGCCGTCGAACACCTCGCGGATGGCGGGCGCGATCGGCGGCACCTCGTTGGGGCGGAAGCTGCTGTCGCCCTGCGGCTCGCGCATCTCGAGGAAGGCGATGCCGATCTCGGAGAGCGCGGCGGCGGCGGCGGTGAACAGTGCCTGGGGGTTGCTGTCGTTTGCGCCCTGCACGTCGCCGTTGGGGGAGAGGCGCACGCCGGTACGATCCGCGCCGACGACATCGACGATCGCGCGCGTCACCTCGTCGAGCAGGCGGATGCGGTTCTCGATCGATCCGCCATAGGCATCGCTGCGGAAGTTGGAATTGTCGCGCAGGAACTGGTCGATCAGATAGCCATTGGCGGCATGGAGCTGTACGCCGTCGAACGCTGCCTCGATCGCGTTGGCGGCGGCGGTGCGGTAATCGTCGAGCAGCCGCGGGATTTCGGCCAGCGCCAGCGGGCGCGCCTCGTCATACGGCTGCTTGCCGTCATAGGTGTGCGCTTGCCCCGGCGCGGTGGTCGCCGAGGCGGAGACGGGCTGCGCGCCGCCGAGAAAGCTCGAATGGACGATGCGGCCCATATGCCAGAGCTGGGCGACGATCCGCCCGCCGGCCTTGTGCACGGCTTCGGTTACGGGCTTCCACGCCTCGGTCTGCTCGGGCGTCCACAAGCCGGGCGCAAACGGCCAGCCGAGGCCTTCGCGGCTGATGCCGGTCGCTTCCGAGATGATCAGGCCGGCGCCGGCGCGCTGCGCGTAATAGTCCGCCTGCAGCGCGGTCGGGACGTGATCCCGCGTCGCGCGGGCGCGCGTCAGCGGCGCCATGAAGATGCGGTTGGGCGCGGTGATCGCGCCAAGCTGGAGGGGATCGAAGAGTGTCGGCATCAATGCGTCTCCCTTTGTGACGGGACAAGCCGTGGAGGCCGGGTATATGGGGCGCGATGTCCGACCGTCCAGCCACCCCGCCGCCGATCTTCGAGGAAGAGATTCTTCCTCCCGGCGCACCGGAGCTTGCCCCGGCGCGGCCGGGCATGCTGGCTTTCGCCGCTCTGCTCACCGGCAGCACCGCGCTGGCGATCGGGCCGTGGTTCGTGCGGGAGGCGGATGTCGGGCCGATCGCGTCGGGCTTCTGGCGGATGGCGCTGGCCATTCCCTTCCTCTTCCTGATCGCGCGGCTGTCGAAGCAGCGGGTCGGGCGGCCGGGGGCGGTGCTGTGGGCACTGATCGCGATCGCCGGCTTCTTCTTCGCGCTCAATCTCGCGCTGTGGCACGAAGGTATCCTGCGCACCAAGCTCGCCAACTCGACCCTGTTCGGAAACGTCTCCAGCTTCTTCTTCGCCGCCTACGGCTTCATCGTCGCGCGGCGCCTGCCGAGCGGGAAGCAGGCGGCGGCGCTGCTGCTCGCGGCAGCGGGGATCACCCTTCTGCTCGGTCGATCCTACGAACTGTCGCGCGAGCATCTCGTGGGCGACCTGCTCTCGATCGGTGCGGGTCTCGCCTACGTCGTCTACATGATCGCGATCGAGCGGGCGCGGCTTCGGCTGGAGACGTGGCCGACACTGGCGCTGGCGACGGTGGTGGGCGCCGCCTGCCTGCTGCCCGTCGCGCAGGGGCTGGAGGGCACAGTCGTGCCGCATGACTGGACGCCGCTGCTGTGCCTCGCGATCGGCAGCCAGGTAATCGGGCAGGGGCTGCTGGTCTATGCGATCGGGCGCCTGTCCCCCGTGGTGGTGGGGGTGGTGCTGCTCACCCAGCCGATCATCACGGCCGTGATCGGTTTCATCGCCTATGGCGAGCGGATGACCGGGCCGGACATCATCGGAGCGCTGGCGCTCGCCGCCGCGCTGGTGCTGATCCGCGGGCGGGACTAAGGGGGAACCATGGCCGCCATCGCTCTCCCCGCCGATCCCACCCTCGACGAGATGCGCCTCGCGCTCGGCGCCGAGATCCCCGCGCATGCCGTGTTCGATGGGTGGAGCGATGCGGCGCTCGCCATGGCGGCGGAGGCGTTGAAGCTCGACCCGGCGCACGCCAAGCTGGCGTTTCCGGACGGTGCGGTGGGCATGATCGATGCCTGGTATGCCAGCCTCGACACGCGGTTGGCCGCCGCCTTCCCGCCGGAGCGGATCGCCGCGATGAAGATCCGTGCGCGCATCGGGGAACTGGTGCTGGCGCGGATCGATCTGGTGCGGCCGCACAAGCAGGCGGTGCGCAGCGCGCTCGCCATCCTCGCTTTGCCGCGCAACCTGCCGACCGCCGCCAAGCTCGGCTGGCGGACGGCCGACGCGCTGTGGCGCATCGCGGGCGATACCGCGACCGACTTCAATCATTATACCAAGCGGCTGACGCTCTCGGCGCTCTACGCCTCGACGCTGCTGGCGTGGCTCGACGACGAGAGCGAGGGCGAGGCGGAGACCAAGGCCTTCCTCGATCGCCGCATCGGCGACGTGATGCGCTTCGAGAAGGTGAAGGCCCAGCTCACCCCGCATCCGGACCGGCGGTTCAGCGTGTCGCGCTTCCTCGGGCGGCTCCGCTACCCGGCGACCTGATTCGCGCGGGGTAAACTATCCACAGCTTTGTGGGGTGTCGCAGGAATCCGTTAACCATGTGACTCTAGCGATTCGGCTATCGCATCATGGAGACGCAGATGGCCGCCCGCACCGACAGCTTCACCCTCATCGGCCGCCGTATGCGGAAAGGCGCGCCGCTTCCGGCCAGCGAGGAGATGCCGTCGATCGCGGAGGTTCTGCGCCGCGTCGACCTCGCGATCGCGCAGCGCAAGGCGGCCTGATCGGAACGGCCGATCAGAACGGCACGTCGTCGTCCAGATCGCTGTCGAAGGCCGATCCGGGGCGCGCACCGCCGCCGCTGCCGCCCCCGAAACCGCCGCCGCCCGAGCGCGAGCCACCGCCGAAGCTGGACCCGCCGCCGAAGTCACCGCCGCCCTGGCCCCATTCGTCGCCGCCCGAGCGACCGCCGCCGCCGCCGCCCTGGCCACCGCCGGGCCCGTCCAGCATCACCATCGATCCGTTGAAGCCCTGCAGCACGATCTCGGTGGTGTAGCGCTCCTGCCCGTTCTGGTCCTGCCACTTCCGGGTCTGCAGCGCGCCTTCGATATAGACCTTCGAGCCCTTCTTCAGATAGCGCTCGGCCGTATTGGCGAGGCCCTCGTTGAAGATCGCCACCGAATGCCATTCGGTGCGCTCCTTGCGTTCGCCGGTGTTGCGGTCCTTCCAGGTCTCGCTGGTGGCGATGCGCAGGTTCACCACCTTGCCGCCGTTCTGGAAGCTGCGCGACTGCGGATCCTGCCCCAGATTGCCGACGAGGATGACTTTGTTGACGCCGGCCATGTGATCTCTCCGATGAATCTAGAGGCCGGCCCAGGTCGCGATCCAGAAGGTTGCTCCTGCCGCGACGTAGGCCAGCACGAAGAGGTAGCTAACCATGAACGCCGGCCATTTCCACCCGTTCGTTTCCCGTCGGGTCACTGCGATTGTGGATAAGCATTGCGGCGCGAAGACAAACCACATCAGGAAGGCGAGCGCGGTCGGCAGCGACCAGTCCTTCGCGAGCTTGGGGCCGACCTCCTCGCTCGCCTTGTCGGTGTCGTCGCCGGCGTCGATCGCATAGGTGGTGGCGAGCGCCGAGACCGCGACCTCGCGCGCCGCCATGGCGGGTGGCAGGGCAAGGGCGATGTGGTGGTTGAATCCGATCGGCTTGACCACGACCTCGATGGCCGACGCGATGCGGCCCGCGATCGAATATTCGGTCTGCAGCCGGCCCGCCGGCGCCACCGGATAGGAGGCGAGCACCCACAGGATCACGTTGGACGCGAGGATGATGGTGCCGGCGCGCTTCAGGAAGATCAGCGCGCGTGTCCACAGGCCGAGCGCCACGTCGCGGACGCTGGGTGCCTGATATTTGGGCATCTCCATCATGAAGCCCTGGCTCGGCCCCTTGGTGACGGTCTTGCGCAGCACCAGGGCGGCGAGCAGCGCGCAGACGATGCCCATCACGAACAGACCGAACAGGACGACGCCCTGCAGGCCGATGAAGGGCAGCATCTGGCGGTTCGGGATGCAGCTGCCGATGATCAGCGTATAGACCGGCAGGCGGGCCGAGCAGGTGGTCAGCGGCGCGATCAGGATGGTGGTGAGCCGGTCCTTCGGATCGTCGATCGTGCGCGTCGCCATGATGCCGGGCACCGCGCAGGCGAAGCTGGAAAGCAGGGGGATGAAGGCGCGGCCCGAAAGCCCGACGCGCGCCATCAGCCGATCCATGATGAAGGCGGCGCGGACCATGTAGCCGGTCGCCTCCAGCAGCAGGATGAAGAAGAACAGGATCAGGATCTGCGGCAGGAAGGTGACGACCGCGCCGGTGCCCTTGATGACGCCCTCGGCCAGCAGGTTGCGGACGAAGCCGTTGGGGAAGGTCGCCTCCACCCAATGGCCCAGTCCGTCGAACCCGGCGGTGATCGCATCCATCGGCGCTTGCGCCCAGGCGAACACCGCCTGGAACACCACGAACATCAGCGCGAACAGCAGTACCGGCCCCATGATCGGGTGCAGCGTGACCGAGTCGATCGTGTGGCTGACCTTGCGTGCGCCATGCTCCTCTTTTGTCGCGGCGATCGCGATGGCACGGGCGCGGCGCTGGAGGACGACGAGATCCTCGTGATGGAAGCCGGGGCCGGCGGCGATCCTGTGCACCGTACCGTCGCCGACAAGTTCGGCCATCGCCTCGCGCAGCGCGTCGATGCCGCGCTTGCGTACCGCCACCGTCGGGATCACCGGCACGCCGAGTTCCTTCGACAGCCTTGCGGCGTCGATCTTCAGGCCGTCGCGCTCGGCCATGTCGACCATGTTGAGCGCGACCACGACGGGCAGGCCGAGCGCGATCAGCTGCAGCGTGAAGCGCAGATGGTTGTCGAGATTGGTGGCATCGACCACGCACAGGATCGCCTGTGGCAGGCGCTCGCCCTCCTGCTTGCCGAACAGGACGTCGCGGGTGACCTGCTCGTCGGGGCTGGCCGGTTCGAGCGAATAGGTGCCGGGCAGGTCGATCAGCTCGATCGGGCGGCCATCGGCCAGGCTCATCCGCCCCGCCTTCCGCTCCACCGTGACGCCCGGATAATTGCCGACCTTCTGGCGGGCGCCGGTCAGTGCGTTGAACAGGGCGCTCTTGCCGGCATTGGGATTGCCGACCAGCGCCACCATCGGCGCCGGGTTCATGCGGCGACCGGCTCCACCGTGGTTTCCACCGTTATGCAATGTGCCTGCGCCCGGCGCAGCGCTACCGTCATGCGGCCGACGCGGCAGGCGATCGGATCCTTGCCGAAGGGGGCGACGTGCAGCGCCTCCACCGTCACGCCCTCGTCCAGCCCCAGCTCGCGCAATCGCCGCGCGGCGGTCTCGGCCAGTTCGTCCCAGGCGACGGCGGCGACCTTGGCGGGGCATTTCAGGGGAAGTTGATCGAGACGCACGGGCACGAATCCAGTCGGGACAATCCTTCAGCGATGCAAGTGATTATCAATAAGCATCGTCCAGCGCCAGTTACATTCCGTACAGGCTTTAACCAAACCCCTTGAGGCGCCCTTCACCCCGGCCGTGGCAGGCGGAACCTTGGGGTACAGGGAATTGGGGAATCGGGTCATGGTTGCGAAGACGATGTTGCTCGGCGTCGCGTTGTTCGGGGCGGCGTCTGCCCAGGCGCTCACGGTTGCGCCGCTGGAAAGCGGGGCCGCGGTCGAGGTCAGTCCGCGCCATGACGTCAGCACGGCGGACCTGCGCAAGGGCGACAGCTTCGATCTCGTCGTCGCCAAGGACGTGGTGAAGGACGGCTATGTCGTCATCCCGCGCGGCACGCCGGGCCATGGTCGGGTGACGTGGCGCACCGGCAATGGCGGTTTCGGCAAGTCCGGCAAGATGGAGTTCGACCTCGTCGATCTCGTGATCGATGGCAGCCCGGTGCCGGTTTCCGGCCATTACCGTGTCGAGGGCAAGGGCGACACCGCCGGCACGATCGTCGCCTGGGTGATCGGCGGCATCGCGGCGGCCAGCCAGATCAAGGGCGATCAGGCGGTCGCCAGGGCGACGATGCACTATGCCGGTGCCACCGGCGTCGCGCTGCCGGCGCAATTCTCCACCGACCCGTCGCGCGGCGCGGCCGGCCTCGATCCCTATATGGCGGGCCGCCATGCAGGCGCCGCCGCACGGCTGGCGAGCGAGACCGGGTCCGACTGACGGCGGGGGGTCACTCCCCCTTCAAGGCCTTGAGCGCGGCGAAGGGGCTGGCCTCGATCCGCGCCTCCTCGGCTTCCTCCTCGCTCTTCACGCCCGCGGCGCGCAGGCGATCCTCCGCGTCGGCGACGCGCGGGAAGGGATCGAGCGCGAGGCTGAAACCCTGCGCCACCGCTTCGCCGAGATCGATCGATCCGCCCTCGTAGCTGAGCAGGTCGAGATCCGATTCCTCCAGTTCCAGCTCGTCCTCGCTGATCTCGCCCTCGGGATCGAAGCGGAGCGCGAACGGTTCCTCGATCCGCGCCGGGATCGGATCGCCGGTGGCCACGCAGCTCTGCACCGCGCGGCCCTTCAGCCGGCCTTCGGCCCAGACGCGCTGACCCTCGCGGCGAATCGTGGCGTCGGCCGCCAGGGTCTCGATCGAGACCAGGCCGAACCGTTCGGCGAGCGCCGCGCGTTCGGCCTCGTCGGCTTCGACATGCACGGCGCGCGGCTCGCCGCCGATCGCATCGAGCCGGAACGGGCGGCTGAATTCGGGGGCCTTGTTCATGCGATGTCTCCCGCCAGCAGGATGTCGAGGTCGCGCGCGTCGAGGGCAACGGCCAACCCGCGCAACCGCGCCTCGACATGGCGCTTCGCCGCCTCGGGCACGTCGGCACCGCGATGCACGTTGCGATCGATCGCACCGGCAAGATCGCCGCCTTCGGCCAGGCCTTCGCGATAGGCGGTGAGGCGTCCGCCGAGCTGGCTCATCATCCGCCCGACATGCTTGCCGACCACAAGATCGCCAATGCCGCGCTGGCGGAGCTGCCCGTCCATGTCGGTGACGAACAGCTCGGTGAGTCGCGCAGACGGTTCGCGCGCCGGTTCACCCTGCGCCTCCATGCGCAGCAGCACCAGCGACAGGATGGTGGAAACCATGTCGAAGCGCCCGTCGATCGTATCGGGCACCCCGCCTTCGAGATACCAGTGGGGCAGCCGGGCGGCTCCCACGATGGCGTTGTAGAGCGGCACCAGCGCGCGCGCATCGCGCCGCCCGCCCAGAAGCCGTTTGAAAAGCGTGGCCAACCCTTGCATCCCTTTGCGCCAAGCCGCCTTGTGCGGCGCGTGTCCACGGCATATTGAGCGGCTGGACGGCCGATGCAATGGCGCTTGGTCTTGGGTTCGAGCCGGATTGGGCGCCGGCGGCGTGAGGAGATGCGAATGACGGCCAGCAGGATGCGCGCCGGGATGGCCGGGGTTGCGGGTCTGGCGCTCGTGGCCGGACTTTCGGGCTGCACCGAGGTGCGCGAGCATCAGGGCTATGTCGTCGATCGCGCGCTGGTCGCCTCGGTCGAGCCGGGTGTCGACAATCGCGATTCGGTGCAGGCGACGCTGGGCGATCCGAGCTTCGCCAGCCAGTTCGACGACGGCACCTGGTATTATGTGTCGCGCTCGACCAAGCAATTCTCGTTCGGCACGCCGAAGCCCGTCAACCAGCTGACCCTCGCGGTGCATTTCGCCAAGGACGGCACCGTCACCAGCGTCGATCGCAGCGGGCTGGAGCAGGTGGTCAGGATCCACCCGGTCGCCGACAAGACGCCCACGCTCGGCCGTAAGCGCAGCCTGTTTCAGGAGCTGTTCGGCAATATCGGTGCGGTCGGCGGTGCCGGCATGAACGCGCCGACGTCCGACAACCCGACGGGCGGCGGCAGCGGCGTCTGACGCGCGGGCCGATGGCGTGATCATGCCCGGCGCGGAGACCGAAACGGCCCGGCTGGCCGCTCTCCGCGACCTGGATCTGCTCGATACCGATCCGGAGGCCGGCTTCGACGACCTCGTCGCGCTGGCGCGAGAGCTGGCCGGCACGCCGATCGCGCTCGTCAGCCTGATCGATGCCGAGCGGCAATGGTTCAAGGCGCGGGTCGGACTGGACGTAACCGAAACGCCGCGATCGATGGCCTTCTGCGATCATGCGATCCGCGGCCAGGACGTGCTCGTCACGCTCGACGCCGCGCGCGATTCCCGGTTCGCCGACAATCCGCTGGTCACCGGCGAACCGTTCATCCGCTTCTACGCCGGCGCGCCGATCCGCACGCCGGAGGGCCATGCGATCGGTACCGTCTGCGTGATCGACGGGGCGCCGCGCGAACGGTTCGATCACGCCCCTGCGCTCGCAGCACTCGCCCGGCAGGCGGCCGCGCTGATCGAGCTTCGCCGCATGGCCCGGATCGACGCCGCCCTCCGCGCCGATGCGATGCGCGATCGCGAGCGGCTGTGGACGCTCACCCACGATCTCATCCTCGTCTGCGACCTCGACGGGTTGGTGATGGCGGCGAACCCGGCATGGCAATCGGTGTTCGGAGCGCTGGAAGCGCCCGGCACGGTGGTGATGCGCAGCTTTCTGGTCGATACCAGCGCACGGCCGCGCCTCCGCGAGATTGCGGACGGGGCCGCAATCCCTTTTTCGACCGATTATTACGGTGCAGATGGCGCGGTGCGTACGATCAGCTGGACCCTGCGCCGCGAGGGCGGGCTGATCTACGCCATCGGTCGCGACGACACGGCGCTGCGCGCTGCGCAGACGGAACTGATGCAGGCGCAGAAGATGGAGTCGCTGGGCCAGCTTACTGGCGGCATCGCGCACGATTTCAACAATCTGCTGACCGTCATCGTCGGCAATCTCGACATCGCCACACGCCGGCTGCGGACGGGCGACACGGCGCGGGTGGAGCGCGCGCTGGCCGAGGCGGGCGAGGGTGCCAACCGCGCGGCCACGCTGACCCAGCGTCTCCTCGCCTTCGCGCGCCGTCAGCGGCTGGCGCCCCGCGCGGTCGATCCGGTCGGGCTGCTCGCCGACATCCGCCCGCTGGTCGAGCGGGCGGCAAGCGAGGCGATCGAGGTGGAGATCGTCAGCGAAAGAGGTGTCTGGCCGGTCGAGATCGACGTCAACCAGCTGGAGAACGCGATCCTTAACCTCGCGGTCAACGCGCGCGATGCGATGCAGGCGGCGGGTGGCGGCACCACCTTGCTGATCAGTCTCGGCAATGCGCGGGTCGATGCGGTGGAGGCCGCCCGGTATGACGCCGCGCCCGGCGACTATGTGCGCCTGACCGTGGCGGACACCGGCACGGGCATGAGCGAGGAGGTGCGCTCCCGCGCGTTCGAGCCGTTCTTCACCACCAAGGGGGTGGGGCGCGGCACGGGCCTGGGGCTGAGCCAGGTTCACGGCTTCGTCCGCCAGTCGGGCGGATTCGTGACGATCGACACCCGGCCGGGCGAAGGCACCGGCGTGCACCTCTGGCTGCCGCGCACCCTGTCCCGGCCGGAGGGCGGCGGCCTGTTCCGGACACCGGCGATCGAGGCGGTGGCGCGCGCAGCCTGCGTGATGGTGGTGGAGGACAATGACGCGCTGCGCGAACTGGTCGTCGAGACGCTGCGCGATGCCGGTTACCGGGTGATCGAGGCGCATGACGGCCGTTCGGCGCTGACCCTGTTCGCACGCCAGGCGCAGCCGCCCGAACTCGTCGTCTCGGACATCATGATGCCCCGCCTCGACGGTTTCGCGCTGTCCGAGGAACTGGCCCTGCGATCGCCCCAGACCCGAGTGCTGCTGATGAGCGGCTATGCCGGGGCCGATGCCTCCGCACGCGCCGGGCGGGAGCCGCTGCTGTTCAAGCCCTTCACGCCCGACGCGCTGCTCGAACGGGTCCACGCCTTGCTGGCCGCAACGGCCTAGCGCCGCACCCGGATCAATCCCTCCTGCGCGACCGAGGCGACGAGGCGGCCGTCGCGGGTGAAGATCTGGCCGCGCGTGAAGCCGCGCGCTTCGCTCGATCGCGGGCTGTCCATCGCGTAAAGCAGCCAGTCGTTGAGATCGATGTCGCCATGCACCCACAAAGCATGGTCGAGGCTCGCCTCCTGCACGTCGTCGCGCAGCCAGCTGAGGCCATGCGGCAAGATGCTGGTGGAGAGCAGCATCATGTCGGAGGCGTAGGCGAGCAGGCCGCGATGCAGGATCTGGTCGGCGGGCAGCGGCGCCACCGCCTTGAACCAGTAGGAATGGAAGGGCGGTAGCGCTTCGTCCTCGTAGCGCGCCAACGGCAGGATCGGCCGGAACGTCATCGGCCGCTGGCGCAGCATCACCGCGCGCCGGCTGAGCGGGATCTCCTCGCGAAAGCGCAGCGCGATGTCGCGATCGTCCTCCAGCCCTTCCGGTGGCGGCACGTCGGGCATGTCGAACTGATGCTCCAGCCCCTGTTCGGGGATCTGGAAGGAGCAGGCGAGATTGAGGATCGGGCGGCCATGCTGGATCGCCACCACCCGCCGCGAGGAGAAGCTGCGGCCGTCGCGATCGCGGCTCACTTCGTAGACGATGGGAAGGTTCGGATCGCCCGGCCGCATGAAATAGGCGTGGAGCGAGTGGGGGAGGCGGGGGCGTTCCACCGTGCGGCAGGCGGCAATCAGCGCCTGGCCGACCACCTGCCCGCCGAACACGCGCGTCCATGGTTCGTCGGTGCGCCCGCCACGGAACAGATCGACCTCGATCTCCTCGAGGTCCATCAGCGCGACGAGCCTGGCGATCAGGGTTTCCGGCGGGTCGTTCGCCTCGGTCATGTCCGTGCGGTAACGCGCATCCTGCAGCGCGCAACACTTTCCGGCGGCGGCCTCACCTAAGTCATAGCCGCCCCGCCCGCAGCACTTCCGCTATCCCGCCGCCGGCAGGATGGAGGACGGACGGCGACATGGGTGGCACGAAAAGCTACGCGACGATCACGGTGGAGGCGCATGGCGCGATCGAGGTCGTGACGCTCGATCGGCCGGCAGCGCTGAACGCGCTGTCCAACGAGCTGGTCGGCGAACTGCTCGATTACGTGCAGGGCCTGCGGCAGCGGCCCGAATGTCGCGTCGTCATCCTGCGCGGTAATGGCCGGGCCTTCTGCGCCGGTCTCGACATCAAGGAGCATAGAGCGGCGACCAACGAGACGCCGCTGCAACGCGCCTGGCGCGTGCAGATCGCGCTCAGCGACTTGCTGAAGGCGATGCGCGTGGCGCCGCAGCCGTTCATCGCGCTCGGCCACGGCGCAGCCTGCGGCGGCGGCTTCTCGCTGATGCTGGCGTCCGACGTGCGCTTCGGCGCGCCGTCGCTCCGGATGAACGCGGCCTATATCCGGATCGGGCTGGGCGGTGCGGATATCGGCTCCAGCTACTTCCTGCCCCGCCTCGTCGGCGCCAGCCTCGCCGCCGAGCTTCTGCTCACCGGCCGCTTCCTCGATGGCGATCGCGCGCTTCGCCTCGGCCTGCTGAGCGACGTGGTGCCGGAAGAGCGGCTGCTCGAAACCGGGCTGGCGCTCGCCGACGAAATGGTGGCCAATGCGCCCTACGGCCTGTCGCTCACCAAGCAGGCGCTCAATCTCGCCATCGATGCGCCCTCGCTCGAGGCCGCGCTGGCGCTGGAGGACCGCCAGCAGGTGATGCTGCAGGCCACCGACGACCATCACGAGGCGATGACCGCCTTTGTCGAGAAGCGGCCGCCCGTCTATCACGGTCGCTGAACCACAAGATCCGGAGAGGCCCCTTGCTCGACACCGCGTCCCGCACCGCCTTCGACGAAGACCATGCGATGTTCCGCGACACCGTGCGGCGGGTGTTCGACAAGGCGCTGCTCCCCCATCTCGATCGCTACGAGCGTGAGGGCATCGTCGACCGGCCGTTCTGGCTGGCCTGTGGCGAAGCGGGGCTGCTCTGCCCGACGGTGAAGCCCGAATATGGCGGGCTGGGCCTCGATTTCGCCTACAATGTGGTGGTCGCAGAGGAGCTGGCCTATGCGGGGTCGGCCGCCGGCATCACCCTCCAGTCCGACATCGTCGCCGAATATATCGAGCGCTACGGATCGGAGGAGCAGAAGCGGACATACCTGCCCGGCATGGTGACGGGCGAAGTGATCACCGCCATCGCGATGACCGAGCCGGGTGCGGGATCGGATCTGCAGGGCGTGCGCACCACCGCGATCCGCGACGGCAACCATTATGTCGTCAACGGATCCAAGACCTACATCACCAACGGCCAGAATGCCGATCTGGTCGTGGTCGTCGCCAAGACCGATCCGGCGCTCGGCGCCAAGGGCATCTCGCTGATCCTCGTCGATGCCGATACGCCCGGTTTCCAGCGCGGGCGCAATCTCGACAAGGTCGGCATGCATTCCGCCGACACGTCCGAACTGTTTTTTGAGGACGTGCGCGTGCCGATCACCCATTGTCTTGGGCAGGAAGGGCAGGGCTTCGCCTATCTGATGAGCCAGCTGCCGCAGGAACGGCTGTCGATCGCCGTCTCCGCGCAGGGCGCCGCGCAGCGCGCGTTCGACGAGGCGGTGGCCTTCACCAAGGATCGCAAGGCGTTCGGCAAGACGGTGTTCGAGTTCCAGAACACCCGCTTCACGCTGGCCGACATGAAGAGCCAGTTGCAGGTCGGCTGGGCGCATCTCGACTGGGCGATCGCGCGCCATGTCCGCGGCGAACTGACCACCGCCGAGGCATCCGCCGCCAAGCAATGGCATACCGACATGCAGGGCCGCGTGATCGACATGGCGCTGCAGCTCCATGGCGGCGCGGGCTACATGAACGAATATATGGTCGCGCGGCTGTGGAGGGACGCGCGCGTGACGCGCATCTTCGGCGGCACCAACGAGATCATGAAGGAAGTCGTCAGCCGATCGATCTGAGCCTCTCCATCCTGCTAGGCCAGCCCCCCGCCATCCGCCGCTAGACGGGGCCGACGGGGAGGCGGCGCGCGATGATCGGAAGGGGGACGCGCCGCATCCTGCCGCAGGCGGACCGCAACCAGCTCCTCCTCTTCCTCGTGATGCTGATGACCGCGATCGGCAGCACCGGCATGCAGTCGGTGGTGCCGGCGATCGGGCGCAGCTTGAAGCTGCCCGATCCGCTGATCGCGCTCGGCTTTTCGCTCTCCGCTCTGGCCTATGCGCTGGCCGCACCCGTCTGGGCGCGGCGGCTGGGGCGGAGCGGCGGCAAGCGGATGGTCCTAGTCGGCATCTGGGGCTTCGTCGCCTCGATGATCCTGTGCGGGATCGCGCTGACGCTCGGCCTCACAGGCACGCTTGCCGCGACCGTCGCCTTCGTGGCGTTCATCCTCGGCCGTGCGGTCTACGGCCTGTTCGGCGCCGCCTCGCCGCCCGCCGCACAGGCGATGGTGGTGGCGGTGTTGCCGCGCGGGGAATGGGTGAAGGCGCTGAGCCTGCTCGCCTCCGCCTTCGGGCTGGGGACGATCATCGGGCCGGCGCTGGCGCCCTTCTTCGTGCTTCCCGTCGTCGGCCTCGCCGGGCCGGCCTATGTGTTCGCGGTGATGGGAGTCGCGATGGCGGCGGCGATCGTCGTCTTGCTGCGCAACGTGTCGCTCGACGAGGCCGTCCCCGCCGTCCCCGCCGCCGAGCCGACCATCGGTGGCGAGCCGAGCGACGCCGCCGCGATCGCCGCCTCCGCGCCATCGACCGGCCGGCAGGTCCGCTTCACCGATCCGCGCATCTGGCCGTGGATCCTCGCGGGTCTTGTCGCCGGCCATGCGCAGGCGATCGCGGGGCAGACGCTGGCCTTCCTCGTGATCGATCGACTCGGCCAGCCGCCGGCGCTCGCCCAGCCGCTGATCGGCATGATCCTGATGGCGGGCGCGCTCGCCGCCCTGCTCGCGCAATGGGGTGTGATCCCGCGCCTCGATCTCCAGCCGCGCGCGATGCTGTTGTGGGGATCGGCGCTGGCGGCGATCGGCTGCGCGGGCGTCGCATTGGCGCACGATCTCCACGCCATCACGGTCACCTTCGCGATCGCCTCGTTGGGCTTCGGCTTCCTGCGGCCGGGCTTCACCGCCGGCGCCTCGCTTGCGGTGGACGAATCGGAACAGGGCGTCGTCGCCGGGCACGTGACGGCGGTGAACGGCTACACCTTCGTGCTCGGCCCGTCGCTGGGCATCCTGATGTACGACTGGTGGCACCCGCTCCCCTATCTGGTGAGCGCTGCGGCGATGGCCCTGATCTTCCCTTTCTGTTTGCGGCTCCGATAGATTTTGCACATCGTGATATAAATGCGGTATGCCAAAGCAGGAGGATGCCATGGCCGACTATGATCTGATCCTGCGCGGCGGCGAGGTTCATGACGGGCTGGGCAGCCCCGGCCGGATCGCCGACGTCGCGATCAAGGATGGCCGCATCGCGGCGATCGGGGCGATCGAGGGCAGCGCCGACGAGGAGATCGACGCATCCGGCAGGTTGGTCACGCCGGGCTTCGTCGACGTGCACACCCATTATGACGGGCAGGCGACCTGGGAGAACCGGCTCGCGCCGTCCTCCAACCACGGCGTGACGACGGTGGTGATGGGCAATTGCGGCGTCGGCTTCGCGCCCTGCCGCCCCGCCGAACGCGCGATGCTGGTGGCGGTGATGGAAGGCGTCGAGGACGTGCCCGAACTGGTGATGACGGAAGGGTTGCCCTGGGACTGGGAGACCTTTCCCGACTATCTCGACGCGCTCGACAAGCGCGCGCTCGACGTCGACATCGCAGCACAGCTCCCCCATTCGGCGCTGCGCGTCTACGTGATGGGCGAGCGCGCCGCCGGGCATGAGCCGCCCGATGCCGCCGATCTCGCCGAGATGCGGCGGCTCACCGCCGAGGCGATCCGCGCCGGCGCGCTCGGCGTCACCACCTCGCGCAACCTGATGCACTGCACGCGTGCCGGCAATCTCGCGCCCAGCCTCCATTCGGAGGAGGACGAACTGGTCGCGCTGGCGCACGGTCTGCGCGATGCCGGTGCCGGCGTGTTCCAGCTCATCCCGCACATCACCGCGCCCGCCGGGGAGGAGTTCCGGCTGATGCGCCGCGTGGCGGAAGAATCGCGCCGGCCGCTGTCCTACTCGCTGCTCCAGATGCCGACCGGCGATCCCGGCCAGTGGCGCAGCTATCTGGACTCGCTGACTGCCGCCAATGCCGAGGGCCTGACGATCCGCGCGCAGGTCGCGCCGCGTCCGGTCGGGATGCTCTACGGGCTGGACCTGAGCTTCCATCCCTTCGTCTTCCACCCGAGCTTCCAGCCGCTTGCCGACATGCCGCTGGCGGAAAAGGTCGCGGCGATGCGCGACCCGGCGCTGCGCGCGACGTTGCTGTCGGAGCAGCCCGAGCACAGCAATCCGGTGCTGGTGAAGACGGTCACCGCCTTCCGCTTCGCCTATCCGATGGCGCGCGATCCCGATTACGAGCCGGATCTCGCCGACCGCATCGACAACCGTGCCAGGGCGCTCGGCCGCACGCCGGAGGATGTCGCCTACGATCTGCTGCTGGAGGATGAGGGCCGCGCGATCCTCTACCAGCCGGGCGCCAATTATCGCGACGGCAATCTCGACGCGGTGCGCACCATGCTGGGCCATCCGGATACGATCGTCGGGCTGGCGGACGGCGGTGCGCATTACGGCATCATCTGCGACGCGAGCTTCCCGACCTTCTTCCTCGAACGCTGGGCGCGCGATGCCGACGAGGCGCAGCGGATCGCGCTGCCCGATGCGATCGCGGCGCTGACCAGCCAGCCGGCCGATGCCGTGGGGCTGGGCGATCGCGGGCGCATCGTCGTCGGCGCCAAGGCCGATCTCAACGTGATCGATCTCGCCCGGCTGCACCTCCACCGCCCGAGCGTGGCGCGCGATCTGCCGGCGGGCGGCAAGCGGCTGCGGCAGGGGGCGGACGGATACGACGTCACGATCGTATCGGGTGCGGTCACCTATCGCGGCGGCGAACCGTCCGGCGCGCTGCCCGGCCGCCTCGTGCGTGGCGCGCGGGGCATCGCCGCCTGAGGCTCGCTCACATCGCCGAGATGCCGCCGTCCAGCTTGAGTTCCGATCCGGTCATCATCCGGCTCTCGTCCGACGCGAGGTAGAGGACGGCATAGGCGATGTCGTCGGGCGTCGCGATTCGGCCGAGGGGTACCTGTCGGGTGAGCTTGGCGTCGCGCTCCGCCTTGGTGCCGCCGGTCAGCCCTTCGAGCAGTGGCGTGTCGGCGAAGGTCGGATGGACGGAGTTGCAGCGAATGTCCCACCCCTGCTTCGCGCAGTAGAGCGCGATCGACTTGGTGAGCATCCACACTGCCGCCTTGGACGTGTTGTAGGCGGAGAAGGCATGGCTCGCGATCAGCCCGGCGATCGAGGAGATGTTGACGATCGATCCGGGCTGGCTCTCGCGCATCAGCCCGAGCGCCGCGCGGGTGCCGTGGAGCGTGCCGTCGACGTTGATCGCCATCGTGCGCTGCCACACCGCGAGGTCGATATCCTCCACCGTGCCGATCGGCGCGACGCCGGCATTGTTGACCAGCACCGAGAGGCCACCCATCGCCCGCGCCGCATCGGCGACCACCGTGCGCCACTGATCGGGCATGGTGACGTCGAGCGTGAAGGCGAAAGCGGTGCCGGCGCCGCAGGCCGCATCGATCTCCGCCGCCACCGCCTCGGCGCCGGCGCGATTGATGTCGGCGATCGCCACCTTCGCGCCGTGCCGCGCCAGCATGTGCGCCGTCGCCGCGCCGAGTCCCTGCGCGCCGCCGGTGATCAGCGCCGTCTTGCCGGCGACACGCCCGTGCGAACCAGTCATTCGGCCATCCCCTCCTACGTTGCCTCCTTATGCGATTGGCGATGGCACGACGCGCCGGGCGAAAAGGACAGCTTGATGCCTGTCCGCCTTCGCCCGAGCATGGGATCATGACGACCAATGCCCCCGCCCGCGCCGAGATCGACTTCGATCCCGCGACGCTCCGTACCTTCCTCGCCTCCGCTCTGCCCGATGGCGGCGGAGAGCCGGCGATCGAGCGGATCGGCGGCGGCCAGTCCAACCCCACCTATTTCGTCGATCTGGGGGATCGGCGCATGGTCCTGCGCAAGCGCCCGCCCGGCGAGCATCCGCGCGGCGCGCACGATGTCGGCCGCGAATATCGCATCATCGAGGCGCTGCACCCGACGCCGGTGCCGGTGCCCGAACCGATCCTCTATCACGAGGCGCCCGATGTGGTCGGCACGCCCTTTTACCTGATGGGCCGGCTCGACGGGCATGTCTTTCAGGACGCAGCGCTGCCCGAGGTGCCGAAGGAGGGGCGCCGGGCTTACTACCGCGAGCTGGCGCGGGTGCTGGCGGCGCTCCATGCCGTGGATGTCGATGCCGTCGGCCTCGGCGGCTTCCGCCGGCCCGAGCGCTTCCTCGTCCGCCAGATCAACCTGTGGGCGCGGCAGTGGGGCGACCTTGCCGAGAGCGACCCGGATGTCGCGCGCGTGGTCGGCTGGCTGCGCGCGCATCTGCCGGAGGACGAGCTCAGCACCATCGTCCACGGCGACTACAAATTCACCAACGTGATCTTCGCCGCCGATCGGCCGGCGCTGGCCGGCGTGTTCGATTGGGAGCTGTGCACGGTCGGCGATCCGCTGGTCGATCTCGCCCATGTCTGGGCCTTCCTGTGGATGACGACGCTCGACGAATATGGTGGGATCATGGGGATCGACCTCGACGCCGAGGGCATTCCGACCGCTGAGGAGTTCTTCGGTTTCTATTACGAGCACGTTGGCGACGATCGACGGCTCACGCCCTTCCACCTCGTGCTGGCGCTGTTCCGCAACGCCGGCATCTTCCACGGCATCGCCCAGCGCGCGCTGGCGGGCAGCGCCAATGCCGGCAATGCCGAGGAGAAGGGCAAGCTCGATCGCATCTATCTCGGCCGCGCGCTGGCGGTGATCGACGCGCAGCCGGGCGGCTAGAGGCTCAACCCCATTTGAAGCCGCACAATTTGTTGCCGTCGAGATCGCGGAAGTAAGCGAAATAGGCGCCCGGCCCGCGCTCGCCCGGTGCGCCCTCGTCGGTGCCGCCGAGTTCCAGCGCCTTGGCATGGAAGGCATCGACCTCCTCTCGCGTGTCGAAGCCGAAGCCTGCCATCGTGCCGTTGCCGATGCAGGCGTCCTTCTTGTCATAGGGGCCGAGCACCGCGAAATAGCTCTTGTTGCCGGCATAGAAGCGGCCGCCCGACGGATGCTCGTAGCGCGGCGTCATGCCGACCAGTTCAAGCAGCGCATCGTAGAAGGCCTTGGCTTCCTCCAGCTTGTTCGATCCGACCGTGCTGTAGCTGAGCTTTCCCATGGCGCGTCCTCTCGTTGGTGTGTCGTGAGAAAGGCTGCCAGCGCTGCGCCCCTCCTGTCCAGCCGCGATCGCCGAACCTCCCCCAAGCCATAGTAGAGCGGCGGCGGCCGGATATGCTTTGCCCTCTCCATGGCCTGCTGGAGGGAAGCCGCGTGAACGCCACCACCCCGGATCGTCGCGAGGAATTCGCCGCCGAACGCTGGGCACGCTTCCGGCCCATCACTGACGGCAAGAGCTATATCGAGTCGCTGCGCGGGCGCGCCGTCACCGTCTATCTGTTCGGGGAGAAGGTGGAGGAGCCGGTCGATCACCCGATCATCCGCCCGTCGATCAACGCGCTCGCCGATACTTACGATCTCGCGGTCGAGGATCCGGAACTGGCCACCGCGCACTCCGAACTGATCGGCGCGCCGGTCAACCGCTTCCTCCACATCGTCGGCAGCCCGCAGGATCTGGTGATGAAGAACCGGATGCAGCGCCGCATGGGCCAGCGCACCGGCACCTGCTTCCAGCGCTGCGCCGGGCTGGACACGATCAGCGTGCTTCACTCGATCACCTACGATATCGACCGGAAGCACGGCACGACCTACCACCAGCGCTACCTCGACTTCATGAAGCAGGCGCAGGCCAACAACATCATCGTCGGCGCCGGCATGACCGATCCCAAGGGCGACCGCTCGAAGCGGCCGAGCGAGCAGGCCGATCCCGACCTGTTCATGCATGTCAGCAGGCGCACCGAGAGGGGCCTCTATGTGCGCGGCGCCAAGGCGCACATGACGGGCGGGCTGAACTCGCACTGGATCTGCGTGATGCCGACCATGAATCTCGGCCCCGCCGACAGCGACTATGCCGTGGTCGGCA